>DBEB01000051.1:0-6546 GCA_002293855.1 Candidatus Falkowbacteria bacterium UBA917 | reverse complement strand
AGTCTAATTCAAAAACTTAGCAAAATCAAGCTAGGCCTAAAACACCAGATGTAGTATAATAAAAACTACTAACATACTATATGTAGTATTAGCCAATTTTGATTTTTTATTTATTATTAACAGTTTTATGAGCCTAACAGTCACCAAAATCGACGGTACTAGGGAGCCTTTCAACGCTGATCGCATCAACCAAGCCATCGCCCGCGCCTGCGCAGGACTTCCAGATGCCAATGCCAAAACCACTCAAGTCGCCTCCGAAACTCATCTTACTCTCTACGATGGCATCACTACTCGCGAACTCGATCAAGCCGCTATCAACGCTGCCGCTCAAAACATCAAAGACGATCCTGATTTTGACATCATAGCCAAGCGCCTCTTACTCAAAACTATTTACAAACAAGTCCTCGGTGACTACGGCGATGACAGCGAACTCAAAAAATCTCAGCTCAAAAATCTCAGCACTTTCATTAACCAAGCCATCGACTTACAGATCCTCGCCCCAGAACTCGCTCGCAGTCTCACCCCTGACCCTAGTGGCGAAGATTTAACTAGCAAAAAATCTCAGCTCAAAAATTTTGCTAACTTCATCAAAAACGGCATTAGCTCCGGCATCCTCGACCCTCGACTAGCTGACAAGTTTGATTTTGTAACCCTAGAAGCAACCTTAGACAGCAGCGACCAACAGTCCGATAACAAATTACGCAAACTACATTGCGATCATTTTGAGAACTTTATCAAAACTGGCGTCAAGCTCAAAATACTTGATCCTCGTCTAGTCGATAAGTTTGATCTCCAAGCTTTGAGCAAAGTCATTGATCCTAGTCGTGACGAGCTCATGAATTATACCGGCATTAGCACCATGTCTCGCCGCTACCTGAGCAAACGCCAAGATCAAAATCTCATCGAAACTCCTCAGTATTCTTGGATGCGTATTGCCATGGGCCTCGCTCTCAATGAAAGTAATCCTACCAGCGTCGCTATTGATTTCTACCATAAAATGAGCGAACTCAAATACATTCCAGGTGGCTCCACCAACATCAATTCCGGCACGACAACCCCCCGCCTCTCCAACTGCTTCCTCATGGATATGGAAGATTCCATCGAGCACATCGGCAAGACTGTCAGCGACGTCATGAAACTTTCCAAGGCCACTGGCGGTATCGGCTTGTCAGTCACCAAGCTCCGCGCTAACGGCTCTTCTATCAACACCAATAATACTTTTTCTTCTGGCCCAATTCCTTTTTTGCACATCATTGACTCCACTATCCGCGCTATTTCCCGGGCCGGCAAAAAAATGGGCGCACTGTGCTTCTACATGGAGAACTGGCACATTAACTTTGACGAATTCCTTGACCTCAAACAAAACTCCGGTGACGAATATCGCCGCACTCGTACTGCCAATACCGCTGTCTATATCAGCGATGAATTCATGAAGCGCGTCGCCGCTGACGACTGGTGGTACCTTTTTGACCCCAAAGAAACTGCCGATCTCATCGAGCTCTACGGCGCCGAGTTTAGCAAACGCTATCATCACTACATCACCGAGGCTGAAGCAGGAAACTTGCAAACTTTCAAAAAAATCAAAGCCAAAGAACAGTTACGTAGCATCATCGTCAATCTCCAAGCCACTTCTCATCCTTGGCTCACTTGGAAAGACGCTATCAATGTGCGCGCTCTTAACTCCAATACCGGCACCATTCACTGCTCTAATCTCTGCACCGAGATCACTCTCCCCCAAAACCGAGACAATGTCAGCGTCTGCAACCTAACCTCTATCAACCTCACTCGCCATCTCGACCAAAACAATCAAATCAACTGGGACGAACTCAAACAATCCACTCGTCTCGCCATTCGCCAATTAGATAACTTGGTTGATATTAACCAACCACCAATTCCCGAAGCTCTTAACTTTGATAGCCACAACCGTGCTGTTGGCCTTGGCATCATGGGACTTGCTGACACTCTCGAAAGACTCGGACTTGCCTATGAAAGTAACGAGTGCTATGAGTTAGTTGATCAAATCATGGAGTTCATTAGCTACCATGCTATTGATGAAAGTGCCGACCTCGCCGTCGAACGTGGTTCTTATGACAACTTCCCAGGCTCTCTATGGTCACAAGGACTCGTTCCGCTTGATACTATCAAACGTCTAGAACAAGATCGCAGTATCGAGCTCAGCGTCAACCAAACTAGCAAACTAGACTGGGCAGCCCTCCGTCTCAAGGTCAAAAAAGGCATGCGTAATTCTACGCTGATGGCCATCGCTCCGACTGCCAATATCGGCTTAGTTGCTGGCACTTCACCAGGTATCGATCCTCGCTTTGCTCAAATGTTTTCTCGCAACACTCTCAGTGGCAAATACATGGAGATCAATACCAATCTAGTCGCCGACCTCAAAGCTCTCGGACTCTGGGACAAAGTCAAAGACCAACTCCTCGAAAACTACGGCTCCTTAGAAAAAATTGACATCGTACCCGACAAACTCAAGCACATTTACAAAGACTCCTTCTCCACTGCCCCTCAGGCCTTCATCGAAGTGGCCGCTCGAGCCCAAAAATGGGTCGACCAAGCTATCAGTCGCAATATGTATCTCGAAACTAGAGACACCGACGAAGTTATGGGCATCTATCAACAAGCTTGGCGCTCTGGACTCAAAACCACTTACTACCTCCACATGAAACCGCGCCACCAAGCCGAGCAGAGCACAGTCAAAGTTAATAAATCAAGCTCCATCGGCAAAGTCGGCTTCGGCGCCGCACGACTCGCTACTCCAGTCAGCCCCGTTGCTAATGTCACCGCAAATACCACTACCGCTAGTAATACCGAACTCAAAAAAGCCTGTCCTATCGACCCCATGGAAAGGTTACAATGTGAGTCTTGTCAGTAAATAATAAAAAATAAATTAATTAATTTAAACTTATCAATCATTAGTCATCTTTTTTCAAGCCTCCAATTCTTTCATATCTACAAAATTGAAAATTGATAATTGATAATTGCAAATTGAATATGATCTTAGGTAAACCACTCAACGAGGACATGAATCTTCGCCCCATCAAATATCAATGGGCTTATGACCTCTATAACCAAGCGGTAGCGAACACTTGGTTCCCTCACGAAATCTCTCTGGCCGAAGACCTCGAAGACTGGCGTAATATGACTGATGATGAAAAGCACGCCGTCACCTTCCTCATGAGCTTCTTTAATCCTTCTGAACTCATCGTTAACCGCACCCTCGCCCTCGGCGTCTATCCTTTTCTCAAAGCTCCAGAGTGTCACCTCTACCTCGCCAAGCAGATGTGGGAAGAAGCCAATCACTGCCAAGCTTTTGAGTATGTCCTCGAAACTTTCCCTATCGATCGTGAAGCTGTTTTTAATTGGCATCTTGATAAACCATCCATCAAAACCAAAGAAGATTACATCACCGAACAACTCCACCGCATGACCGAAAGCTCGCTAGACATCACCACTCCTGCTGGTAAAAAAGATTTTGTTCGCAATCTCGTTGCCTACAACATCATCATGGAAGGCATCTGGTTCTACAGTGGTTTCATGGTCGCCCTCTCCTTCCGTCAAAGGAAATTACTCAAAAATTTCGGCTCCATGATTGATTGGGTTGTCCGCGACGAAAGTCTCCACCTCAAATTTGGCATCAATCTCATCCTCACCATCCTCGAAGAAAATCCTGACATCGTTACACCTGAATTCAGCAATGAAATCCGTGACAGCATCATCCACGGTGTCAACATTGAAACCGCCTACAATCAAGATCTCTTCCCCAAGGGGATCCTCGGCGCTAACGCTGACTACGTTAATCAATACGTCCAGTACGTCGCCGACCGTCGCCTCGAAGAACTCGGCTTTGAAGCTCACTACAAAGTCTCTAACCCAGCCAAATGGATGGCTACCGCTAGCGACACTCTCGAATTAGTTAATTTCTTCGAAACTCAAAACACTAGCTACGAAGTCAATAACCGCGCCAACACCAAGACTCAAAGCGAATTATAAAATCAGACACACTAAAAAACTCCGCTCTATCAACGGAGTTTTTTATTTGGTTTTTACATTAATCAGGCAAACCTTAAAAATCTCTTTAAAAATTAAGCGAGGCTGTGAAGTTTAGCCGAGACTATGTTTGACGAGCTACAAGCGAGGAGTTAGTCGAGGCCTTCACAATGAGCGCTAATTTTACTGAGATTTTTTCGGACTTGCGACTCTTTACTCCACTTTCTCCTAGAGAAAGTGGAAGAAAAAAAAGATACTGCCATATTTCTTAGTGCTGGCAAGAAATTGGCGCTGCTGAGAAGTTTTTGTGATACTTTTTGTGTAAAAAGCATCTAATAAAATAAAAATATTTATCTAGCTCAGAACTAGACTAAAAATTATTAAACTCATTTTTAAGTTCTCTACTCATTAACTCCGCTATCACTTCACGAGGCTCTCGGCCTTGGTACAAAATCTGATAAATCGCTTCGGTAATCGGCATTGTCACACCTAGACTAGCCGCCTTTCGCAACACCGCCTCAGTCGTATAGTATCCTTCCACTACACCCTTAGCACCGAGGGCCTCTTTCATGTTTTTATTAGCAACCAAATCAAAACCAAAGCTATAATTACGACTCTGCGAACTATTCATCGTCAGAAACAAGTCACCCAAGCCCGACAGACCAAAAAATGTTTCTTTGACCGCCCCCATCGCCATGCCCAGTCGAGCAATCTCTTTTAGTCCTCGCGACAGTAGCGCCGCTTTAATATTCATACCACCATCAAGCGCATCGACAATCCCCGCTCCAATCGCAATCACATTTTTAACCGCCCCACCGACTTGAGCGCCCACTGCATCATAACTAGCATAAGGACGGAAATAATTACTCGCAAAAATATTTTGCACCCTCGCCACCGTCTCCGTATCCTCACCAGCAATTGTCACCATCGTCACCTTCTTTGCCACCAACTCCGCCGCAAAGCTCGGACCGGATAACACGAGCAGCTTATTTGCCGGCCAAAACTCTCGCATCAAAGCTAGTGGCAAAACACCATCAGGTAGGACCAGACCTTTAGCCGCATTAACTATAATTTGCTCATGCCTAACTAGATCCACCATTTGTGGCAACAAACTTGGTAAAGCCTGACAGGGCGTCGCCATCAAAATCAGCTCCGCTCCAGTTATTACTTCAGCCAAATCAGTGCTTGCCGCCATCTCTGGCAACTTTGCCATCGGCAAAAATGGATTGACACCAGTCGCCTGATACTCAGTTAGTGCTCGCTGATCAAAAAACCAGAACACTACTTCGTGACCGTTATCAGCTAGCAAGGCCCCCAAAGCTGTCCCCCACGCACCCGCTCCAATCACCGCAATTTTTGTCATAGTTTTAATTTAGTCTATAATAAACTCATGTCTTTTCGTTTTCGTCGCAAACAACTCATCTTGATCATCAGCATTGTCTTCTTTATTATAAATATTTATTTTTCGGAGAGCAATCAGAGTCAATTCAATATCACGGCCAGCCCCACAGCGAGCTCCACCGATCAATTAGTTATCGATAGCACCAGCAACGAGCTTGATCAACCAGAAACTTCTACTTTAGCTATTCACACCAGCACCAGCTCTAGCTCAATTACCTTTTATACTGTCAGCAAAGTCATTGACGGCGATACTTTAGAGTTACAATTAGGCGACAAAATAGAAAAAGTCCGCCTCATCGGCGTCAACACCCCAGAAACCGTCGACCCTCGTCGTAAAGTCGAATGTTTCGGTCGCGAAGCCAGTGACTATGCCAAAAAAATACTCACTGGTCAAAAAGTCTCTCTAGAATTCGACCCCAGCCAAGACCAGCGGGATAAGTACAGCCGACTCCTCGCCTATCTCTATCTCGAGGACGGCAGTCTTTTTAATCTAGACCTGATCAAAGCCGGCTACGCTTACGAATACACCTACAAAAAACCTTATTTATACCAAAGCCAGTTCCAAAGCGCCGAAGATCAAGCTCAATCCAAGCAACTCGGCCTCTGGTCAGTCCAAACTTGCGGCGGCCAAAAATAAAAAACACCCAAGTAGCTCTCAGGTGTTTTATCAATCTCGGATTATTCAAATTACTTAGCAGAACAACAGCCACAGTTCGCCCCCATCATCTTCATCAAGCCAGCCAAAATCAAAAGAGTTGGCCAGACATAGGCTGACAGCATCTCGTCATAAATCCCCATCGCTACCATCAAAAAGTTAAGACCGATCAAAATCATAAAGATCGACCCCATGTTGTGGTGCATGCAAGAACAAGAACCACACTTACAACTCTTATTATCTCCCATATTAAATTTTAATAATAAAACTAACTACATTATACTACTTATTAAAGTACTGGGCAAACAGTTCAAGTTTTAATCTTTAGTTATTTTTGGCTTATATTAAGCAAATAATTATTTAGAAGCTTTGCTAGCTTCATTTTTTGGCTAAGACTTGCATTTTTTAAAAAATACTTTATAATAAAGAAAAATTGACAATCTAACACCTCTTATTAATTCTCCGGATTTAAGCTTATACATTATATA
>DBEB01000032.1 GCA_002293855.1 Candidatus Falkowbacteria bacterium UBA917 | reverse complement strand
GTGTAAGTTGGGTAATAACATTTGTTCGTTCATCATCACGGTATCATCAGCAAGATAATCAACTAGAGCGAAATTTTCTTTGGTGAGTAGTGAGCGTAGATGACTGAGATCAAAATGCTGAATATGCTCACGTAGCAAAAACCAAAAAAAATCAAAGAAATTGTTTTGAGCGTAGCGACTGGCGTCAGGCAGGCCCAAATAGAGCAAAGCACTGGGCTTTAAAATACGACCCAGCTCTCTAATAGCCTCACGAGGATTATGCAAGTGTTCAAGAGCTTGATCCATGATAATAAAATCTACAGATTGATCAGCGAATGGCAGAGAATTAAGCAAATGATCCTTAGCCAAAAAACTGTCAACGACATCGAGATCAGTAAGGTCTTGATAACCACGAGCGCGGAGAAAATTAATAAAACCACCTTGGCAAAAACCGATATCCAAGATTTTGGCATCTGACTTTAAATGGTCTCGCAAGAAATCAAAGAGCTTTTCATAGCGACTAATAGTTAGCGGATTATTACTACCTGGCAAATCACCTCTTTTGTCTTGGGAATTGAGATTGGTTAATTTTTTTTCAGACAAATAATAATTAAGCAGCTCAGATAACTCATTAGCATTTAATTGATTAAAAACATGACCACACGATGAGCAGGCTTTGATTTTAATCTCATCATACAAAGTTGATTGGTCAAAATTACCAGTTTTTAGACTAAGTAAGTTTTGACAAAATTCACCACTACAAATCGGGCAATTAGACATAAAACAAAAAAATTAATGCGTCCAAGAACTCCACAAAGCTAGATAGTCATCATCTGGGAAGAAGGCGTGATATTGATGAGCCGTCCCCTTGCTCGCAGAACGCCAATTTGGTGAAGTAGATAGATTTTTAATAGCCGAAATTGCTTTTTCTTTAGAAAGATCATCAGCATCTAAACAATAATCCAAAAAGACCTGACCATCATCGCCCAGAGACTCCAAGAAAATATCATGAGCAGCGATCTGTTTCGCACCTGTGTTAAGTGGCCATTTTTTTGTGGTTTTGGGCAGTGTGAGAGTTTTGGCAAACAAGTCATCCCACGCTTGCTCCATTTTGACTAATGAATAATTAGCTTGGGCATAATTTTTAGCTCTCTCCCCAAGTCGCTGACGCTTGATATTATCAGTAGCCAAATCCTCTAAAGCCTTTATGTAGTCAGTTGAATTATTAGCAATGATACCAGCGCCTCCATAATCAACCATGAGACTCTCCATGGGATTAGCAAAAACTATCGGTACCAAGCCAATACTCATAGCTTCTTGTAAGATTTGATCAGAGCTACCGTAATGATGCGGTGCTAAAGGGTAAGCAAAAAGATCAAAAGTAGACAGTAGTCGCCATTTTTCTTCTTCTGATACAAAACCAGTAAAGGTAAATCTGTCAGACAAACCGAGACGAGTAGCTTCTTTCGCTAGAGACTGACTCTGATCATCAGGACCGCCAACAATAATAAAATGCAGATCAGGAATATTGACCTGTGCGCAGAGTTTGAGAAAATCAGGATGTAATTTAGCTGGATCGAGACTGCCAGCATAACCAATATTAATGCCCGTGTGTGACTTGAGCTTAAGCCAATTAAGACGCTCAACACCGCCAGTCGACCAGATAGCACTAAAATGACCAGGTAGTTGTTGTGACATAGTTTTAACTATTGGCAGATTCAAACTAAGAGGGGTGGTAAAAACCATCTGGTCAGGATAATTTAAAAGCTTGACTGTGTAGTTATTAGGTGCTGGCAGACCAGTGACGTGACTCCAGAAGATAACACGGCTTGGTGGCAAGGGATTTCTAACCAAAAAATCATACAGCAAGGGATGATTCCACCAGTGAACCAAAACGATATCAGCAGCAGCAATCAACTCCAGCAAAGCGTTAATATCTGCATGCATTTTATCCAGCAGCACATAGCCTGCAAGCGCAGCGCTGGACTTGGCAAGGTTATTGGCATCATCTAGACAAACTACACTGTGTTCAAATCGCTGATCATCTTTGGCCTTATCTAGATAGTTAAGCACCACCGCACCAACGCCACTGCCAAGGTGTGGGGTAAGATGGAGGATTTTAATGCTTTTTGACATAGCCAATTATTTATTAGTTCTCAAGAATTCGAGATAGCTTTTTAATCCCTCTTGCCAAGTTGGCAAAATAATACCGAGAGCCTTGGCTTTGGTGTTAGACAAAGCAGAAAATTGTGGCCGATTAGAATTACTGCTATAGCCAGCTCGATCAATTGGTCGCAAGTCGGTCTTGGTGTTAGTTAAATTAAAAATCTCTCTAGTAAATTCATACCAGCTACAAGAGCCTTCGTTAACTAGATGATAAAGACCTTTGGGAGCATCTAGTTGCAATAAGGCAAAAACGGCTCGGGCGAGATCTGGAGCGTAAGTAGGACTGACTATTTGCTCAGAACTGACTTCCATAAAAGCTTTGTTTTCCCTGCTTTCTTTGAGAATATTTAATACAAAATTACCCTTAGCTGGACTGCCAGTTAGACCGCCGTAGAGACCACAAGTCCTGATGACATAAGCCCCTTCAGGATAGACAGCTAGAGCCGCGTCCTCACCAGCTAATTTGGACAGGCCGTAGATTTGTAGTGGTTGTGGACGATCTGCTTCAGAGTTTAAGCAGTTGTTGCGACCAGCAAAAACATAGTCACTACTAAAGCTTATAAACAGTGCTTGGCGATTACGACAGAGTCTAGCCAAGTTTCTGACTGCTAAAAAATTAACATCAAAAGCTTGATAAGGATTAGATTCGCACTCGGCCATCACTAGAGCCGCAGAAGTATTAATAACAAGATCGGGCTTAAGATTAGTGATTACTTGATCTAGCTTGGCTAAATCTAGGACATTCAACTCAGTCCGATCAAAAGCAAAAATATTAGTCAAATTTAAAAGCTTAGCCTCAGCGAGCAGTGCTTGAGCCAGTTGACCGTTTTTACCAATGATAAGAATCTTGCTATTTTTCATGGTTTTAGACTAGCAATAATCACTTAGAAATACAATCTGAGCAATAAAAAGCGGATCCTGTAATAGGAACCGCTATCTCACTAGCCTTGGATTTTTTCCAATAGCATCGTTGCGTAAGGATCAATGTTATCTGGCTGACCATGGGACATTTGACCACAAGGACCACAAACCGGATGACTCTTACGATCCCCTCTGAGCATCATTTTACGATGCTCTACAAAAGCCGGATCGTTCCAGATGGATTTAACACTACTAGTTCGCAAATTGCCAACAGTTAATTTCCGTTGCCAATCTAGAAAACACAGACTAGCAATACCGCTGGAGTTAATAGCAAAAGAGTAAAAGACATATGGACAAGTACTGACCTCTTGGATGAGTTGCCCGTAGATGCCCTGATCTTGATTAATTTCTATGCCATGAGAGGCAAAATCAAAACCGGACCAACAAGCCATAGTATGTTCAATTGATGGATCAAGTCCACTCATGCCTTCTTTAAAAATATCTAAAAAAGTTTGACGCTCGACCGGCGAAATAAAGTCACCACTAATTTTAACCACCACTTCACACTGAGCGCGATGTTCGTAGAGATGTCGGATATTGGCCACCAATTTATCCATATCAATCTTAAACTTGGTAAAGTCCAGATAATGCTGACTATTAACGCCATAGATCGAGATATTAATCCGATCGAGACCAGCCTCAATTAAAGCTAGGTTTTTTTCTGGTGTTAACAAAGAGGCATTAGTAGTAGTATCAACTCGCCCTACAAAGCCACTGGCTTTAGCGTAGCGAATCATGTCGGCAAACCTAGGATGAATGAGTGGTTCGCCATCTTTGTAAAGTCTGATGACTTTAATTGGCTCAGCAAACTCTCCAAGATCGTCAATGATCTTTTGATAAAGCTCAAAATCCAAGAGGCCGTGATTACGACCAGCAGTATTTTTCATGAGATTTCTATCACCAGTGGGACAGAAACTGCACTGAAAATTACAACGATCCGAAGGATCAATATAGATGATAAAAGGCGTTGCCAGAGGAATAACGGTCTCGAGAGCTGTTCTCTCAGCGCTAATGCGTTTCATGAGTAATCCTTATCTAAAATTGTTAAAAAACTTTGATTTTTAATTATCTTATGGTTAGCAATGTGATTTGTCAATAAAAAGGGCGCTTAGCGCAGAGCCCAGCTTTGATCTTTGTCAGAAACGATAGGGTTTGAATTTGGCCAAGTGATTTGAAAAGCTGGATCATTCCAACGCACACCAGCCTCATACTCAGGAGCATAAAACTCCGAAGCCAGACACTCGACGAGACAGTTGTCAGTAAGAGTCATATAGCCATGAGCGCAATGCTGTGGTACCAGCAAAAGAGCTTGATTGTCAGCTGTTAACTCAACGCTTTGCCACTGACCATAAGTAGCTGAATCAGGTCGCAAGTCAATGACCAGATCAAAGATAGCGCCACGCAAACACTGGATAATTTTGATTTCGGACTTAGGACTAGTTTGATAATGCAAGCCTCGTAAAGTATTTTTTAGTAAACTAGTCGATCGATAAGCTTGAGCTAAAGTAAAATCTATACCATGTTCAGCTAATTCGTGCTGACAAAAAAATCTATCAAGCGAGCCGCGGTGATCAGCTTTTGATTCTATGTTAATAATTAAAAGTCCATCAATCTTGGTTTTAGTAAAAAGCATATTAACTAGACTGGTACTTATTGATTTGTTTAATAGAATAATTAAGCATATCGACACCTTGATGCCATGACTTATACCAATTAATTGTTTCGATAAGGGAACTCTGGACATCCCAGTTTGGTGACCAGTTTAGCCGAGTAACAGCCTTATCAATATTTAAACTAAGCAGTCGTGCTTCATGCAGATTATTAGAGTTGAAAGTAGTTC
>DBEB01000001.1 GCA_002293855.1 Candidatus Falkowbacteria bacterium UBA917 | reverse complement strand
GATTTTTTCCATCTGCTATGTGCTGATCAAAAAGACTGGCATTATCGGTTAATTTATTATTAATTTAATTTTATGACTATTATCTGGATTTTACTGGGCCTCATCGTCGTTCTAGCTTTTATCGCTATCGGCATGTATAACGGGCTGATTCGTGGCAAAAACCGCGTCGATGAAGCTTGGAGCGATATCGATGTCCAAGCCAAACGTCGCTACGATTTGATTCCTAACCTCGTTTCGACTGTTAAGGGTTATGCTACTCATGAGCAGGGGACTTTGGAACAAGTCATCACTGCTCGTAACAGCGCGATGGCCGCTCAAAAAACCGGCGATCTTGCTGAGCAACAAGCCGCTGAAAATACTTTATCCGGCACTCTCAAAAGCATTTTTGCACTTAGCGAAAATTACCCTGATCTCAAGGCTAACCAGAACTTCTTGGAGTTACAGCGTGAACTCAGTGACACCGAGAATAAAATGCAAGCTGCTCGTCGCTTTTACAACAGTAATGTTCGTGACTTTAATACCAAGTTACAAAGCTTCCCGACCAATGTCTTTGGTCGTATGCTCAAGTTTACCGATTACAAATTCTTTGAAGTAGATAATGCTAGCGAGCGAGCTAATGTCCAAGTAAACTTCTAATTGCATCTATGGCTCTGCGCCGCTTGTCAATCAAAACTTTGTTCATCAGTTTCTTTTTGATCTTGACTTTGTTTTATTCGCAAGGCGCGCAGGCTGCCAAAATTGATAATTTGGAGTTTCTGGCTAGTTTAGATAATCTTGGCAAACTCTCAGTTAACCAAAGCATCAGCTATGATTTTGAAGATTCGCAAAGCGCTCTAGTCGAGCTATTTATTCCTCAGAAATACCGCCTAGCAGACCAGAGCTTCAAACTTCATATCACTGATATTGTTGTTCGTGATAGTGCTGGCAATGCTTTGACTTTTGAAACCAAGACTAGGGGTGATAATTTGGTGTTAACTGTCAGTGGTGGACAGCGTTTCTTTTCTGGTCTAGTTACTTTTCGTCTTCAGTACCAAGCTAGCGGCTTAGTCAATTATGATCTCAATCAAGATCTTTTTTATTGGGATTTGACTGGTCAGGCTTGGCCACTACGCATTAAGCGTAGTCAATTACAATTAAGCTTGCCCAAAAAAATCGCTCTTGATAACAGTCAACTTGTTTGTTTATCTGGACCTCTCGACAAAGCTCTCAAATGCCGTGCGAGTGTAGTTGATAATTCTACCGACGAGGCTGTGTTGATCTTTGATAATACTTTTGAGTTACTCTCGGGCGAAAGTCATCGCGTTTCTTTTAACCTGCCCAAAGGCTTTATTTATGAGCCAAGTTGGCGTGAGTTAATTGTTAATTTTTTGATCAAGCATCGTTTTGTTTTCTTGGCTCTGTTGTCGTTAGTGTTTATAGTTTTTATCAGTCGTTTTATTGCCAAAAATCTGAATATTAATCGTGACTCTGATCTGCAATCAGCTCCACCTTCGGGGCTCACTCCGGCCGAACTATCATTACTATTAGACGGCTCTGTTAGTCACCAAGCTCTCATTGCCGAGATTTTGCATCTCGCCATTCGTGGCTATCTCAAGATTACTCGAGTCTTCAACGGTGTTAGCGATGATTATCAATTGACTCAGTTACAAGATCCACGCACCGCTGTCAGTGACTATCAACAAAGTTTGCTGTCGGCAATTTTTGCTAGTAGTTCTGAGCTCAGTTTACTCAGTGTTGGCTCTAGCTTGTCAGCTAACTTTAATCTCATCAATGACCAGCTCCATCATTCACTGGCTGACAAGGGTCATCTGGTCAAAAACATTCTCCGTGTTAAGGTTATTTGCCTCCTGATCGGACTACTAGTCATGGTTGCTGGTTCACTCTTTGTCACTGTCCAGCTCCAAGCTCAGTTTTGGGGTCTGGTACTAGCCGCTGGTCTAGGTATCGTTATGATTGCCGGCGCTCTACTTTTGCCCCACAGTACTAAACAAGGTCGAGTTTGTCGTCGTAAAATCTTAGCCTTTAGATCTTTCTTGGTTTCAGTTAGTGAAAAATCTAATCAAAAAAATCAAGTCCAATTTGAAACCTATCTACCCTATAGCCTAGTGCTTGGTGTTGAACAGGATTGGGCTTATCAATACAAAGGTGTTTTTCTGAGCCCAGCCACTTGGCTCAGCGACTCAACTATTCTAGAAAATTACAATTCCCTGTTGCTAGTCGATACAATCGACAGCTTCGCTCGTTCTTGTCACGAATATCTATTTAATTAATATGCCTACTCTCTATACTCACGCTGACGCTAATCGTCGTAAAACTTGGTTGCTATTAACTGGCTTTCTAGCTTTGGTAATGATTATTGCCTATATCTTTAGCGAGGCAATGAATAATTCCTTGATTCTGTATATCGCTGTTGGCGGCAGTATTCTCTGGTCTTTTATTAGTTATTGGTACAGCGACAAAATGGTACTCGCTATGAGTGGCGCGACTGAAGTTACGCCTGCTCAAGGTCGAGAGCTTTATCGCATGGTTGAAAATCTCTGTATCACTGCCGGCTTACCAGTGCCCAAGATTTATATCATTGACGACAGCGCTCCCAATGCCTTTGCCACTGGTCGTAATCCCGAACACGCCGTCATCGCTCTCAGCTCAGGTCTACTTGCCAAGCTCAGTAAAGACGAATTAGAAGGCGTGATCGCTCATGAGTTATCCCACATCGGTAATAATGATATGCTGCTTGCCACTGTCACCACTGTCCTAGTCGGTATTATTGTCTTGCTCGCTGATTGGTTTCGTCATTGGGCTTTCTTTAGTCGTCGTGATGACGAGGATAATAAAGGTCAATTAGCTTTGATTATTATGGTTATCGCCATCGTCTTGTCGATCCTCGCTCCTGTCTTTGCTTATCTGATGCAGTTTGCTATCTCTCGTAAGCGTGAGTATCTGGCTGATGCTTCCGGCGCCTTGCTCACTCGTAATCCTGACGGACTCGCTCGGGCCCTCGAAAAAATCAGTGGCGACGATGAGGAGTTAGAAGTAGCTAATCGTGCTACTGCTCATCTCTATAT
>DBEB01000049.1 GCA_002293855.1 Candidatus Falkowbacteria bacterium UBA917 | reverse complement strand
ATTTAGGGGCTGGTAAAACAGCCTTTACCCAAGGGCTCGCTCGAGCTCTAGGAGTGAGGGCGGTGGTAAATAGTCCGACTTTTGTGCTGATGAAGATTTATCCGACTAAGCATAAAGTTATCAAAAACTTGGTTCATGTAGATGCTTATCGTTTGGACCAAGAGGCAAATTTGGAGTCACTGGGCCTTGCTGAATATTTGGCTGATCCGGAAGTTTTGGTGGTAGTGGAGTGGGCGACTAAGATCAAAAAGATATTACCAAAAAAAACTAAGTATTATTATTTTAAAGCGATCTCCGAAAAAGAGCGGGAAATTAAATTTTAAAGAGCTGTTCTCGGAGCAGCTCTTTTATTATCAACTGGCCTCTGGTAAGATGAGTAGGTATGCGTTTTGAAAACTTTGAAGTAAATAAAATAAAAGAGCCTGAGAAAAAAGAAATGCCGGAAAAAGTAGCTCGGGAGTCTGGTGAACAGAGAGAAAGAATAGAGGATGTACTCGATCAGGCGATTTTGAAAAAATATCAAAAAATTGATGAGGGCCACAACGGTGTGATTGGTTTGGTGGATCTTAATGATGCAGAAACTGAGTATAAGGATTTGGCTCATCACGACCAGCAGCTCGAGGATCTAGATGATGATAGTTTGCATCAATTGTTTCAAGAGCGTTTTGGGGAGCTGGCTGAAGATGAAGATCGTTTGGCGATTAAGATGTTAAAAATCTTCTCGACTGAGCGAGCGGAGAATGAATTGTCTGCACATAGCAAGGTCTATGATTTGCTAGAGCAGGCTAAGCTTGATGATGAGAAGTCTTATGCCTCTGTTCCGAAGTTATATTTTAATCGCAGTGTAGATCTAGAAGCTCATCCGGATTTGAGAGAGAAGCTTGGTCGTGACCGAGTGATGGTTGATAAGAATGTGAATGTGCTTGCGATGGATTTTTTGCAGGGAGAGAATTTGGATTATTATTTACACAAAGAGACCTTGCTGGCTAAGGGTTATGGTGCTGAAGAGTGCGAGGGTAAGGATTATAGGTGGATGCAATTACAGCTCAGTGGCCTAGGTGTAAAGGGTTTTAGCTTAGCAACTGAAGAGGCTAGCAAAGAAGATGCGCAAAAAATTAATAGAAATAACTTGGAGGCGATGGCGAGGTTTTTGGCGAGTGAAAAAAAGGATTTGATAGCGACGGCAATCTTTGACAAAGTTAAAAATACTTTGGATTTAGCTCACGAGAATGGTGTCTTTCATAGAGATCTACACGAGAGGAATTTGTTTTTGGAGTTAGCTGAAGATCGTCGTGTGAACGATGTGGTGATTATTGATTGGGGTGAGGCTAAGATTTTGGAGTCATTGGAAGCTATGAGTAAGTCAGAGATTGCTCAGGTTGTTTATGATGATGGTGATGGTCTGCGTCTGTCTGATGAATATATTTTTAAGTATGATAAATTGCTAAATACTCAGGCAAAAGAAATTGTCGATGAAAATGAGCAACTAGTGCAAGTGGCTAGGGATTTTTGGTCTCGAGCTCAAGAAATGATTGTCAAAAAAGAAAATAGCGGAGATAAAAAGAAGCTAGCCTATGATCACATGAAGGAGGAGCTAGCTTATTTGGTAGAAAATGAATCTGATGGGGAGAGGTTTTTGGATAATGTCGATAGAGAATTTGATTATTTTGCTAGTGTGCTGACGCCAGATGATAAAGAGAAGTTGAGCTTGAAAACGGCTTTGTGGCTAGAGTTTGTTGAGGATCATCAGGAGTTAATTGATTATGAAAGTCTGAGAGATTATTTGGCGAGTAAAGATTTGAAATTAAATTATCTAAAAAACGACCAGGATAAATTTATTAAATACTTACAGCAAAAAATCGAGTCCTAGTGACTCGGTTTTTGTTTAATAGTATCATTGATCAGTAAGTAGTAGATGAGGGCGGCGGAACCGGTGCAGATAAGGGCGTCGGCGAGATTGAAGACGCTGAAGTTGTGGAGCTCGAGATAATCAATGACCGCTCCGTAACGCAGTCGATCAAAGGCGTTGCTGAGCGCGCCGCTGATAATTAAACCAATAAATAGACTGGGCCAGATTTGAGCTTGGCGTAAAAAACTGAGGCAGTAATAAATTAAAATTAGAATGGCAACGAGGAGTCCGAGATAAAGTAATGGGCCGGAGAAGGGGAGTGAAAAAGAGATATTGGGGTTAGTGGCGAAGCTAAGTTTAAACCAAGAACTTAAAGGGACTGCTTCGAATTGCCAAATTGATAGAGCGAGGCTTTTGGCTAGACGATCGATAATTAAAACAAAAAAGGCAATTAATAAGATTGCCTTCTGAGTCTGGTTAATGAGCATAATTAGTTACTCTGTTGGAGTTTGTTTTTACAGTCAATGCAGGCGCTCGAAAAAGGTCGGATGAGTAGGCGTTTGGGGTCGATTTGTTGTTTGCAATATTTGCAGATGCCGTATTCGCCTTTGTCGATTTTGGCTAAAGCGGAATTAATGTCTTTGAGGGTGCTCGCAAGGACTCGTTCAGCTTCTAGATTGGTGCTGTGTTCATTGACCTCTTGAGCGTTTTCATCGTTTTGATCGCCGTAATCTGGAAATTCAGAAACTTCATTACCTGTTAGAAGGCTTGATTCTTGTTCTAGTTGAGCTTTTTTGCTGAGCAGATCGGCTTTGATAGTGTCGAGAGTAGCTTGATCCATATAATTGACTTTAAAGAGTATGTCTTAAGTTTAGAGATAATAGATTCAAAAGTCAAAATAAATAATTTACCAATTATTAGCCTGAAGACTCTTGCTGGCGGCGTCGACTTGAGCTTCGTGTTTGGAGGAGCCAGTACCTTTGGCAACTAATTTGTCCTTGATATAGGCACCGACTTCAAAGGTTTTGTCGTGGTCAGGCCCGGACTCTCTGAGTACTTCGTAGTGGGGGGTGATATTGTAAATCTCTTGAGCTTTTTCTTGGAACTTGGACTTAGGATCTTGGTAGAGGGCGTTAGCAAGGATGTGATCAAACTTGCTGATGATATGATCAGTGATAAAGATCTTGGCGACTTCGAGGCCTTGGTCGAGGTAGATAGCGCCGATAACGGATTCGACGGAGTTGGCTAGGATATACTGACGAGCCTTGGTGTTTTTGTCTTTGGCTTCGCCTTTGGATAAGTAGAGATAGTTTTCGAGTCCGAGGGTGATGGCTACTTCAGCCAGAGTCTTGGCATTGACCAGGCTGGCGCGCCAATCAGTCATCACACCTTCGCTTTCGTTGGGGAAGCGAGTGTAGAGGTATTCGGTAACGATGATTTCGAGGACGGCGTCGCCGAGAAACTCTAAGCGCTCATTGTGACCTAGATGAAAATCAGGGTGTTCATTGAGATAGGAGCGATGAACGAGAGCTTGTTGGAGTAATTCGAGCTTATTGAACTTAAGCTTGAGTTGATTAGTGAGGTTGAGTAGATTCTCCATAGAGGAGTTACTGGCTATTAACTAGTGATTAGGATTAATCAGCAGTTAATAAACAACAAGTGTTTATTTTAATTAGCGGTTAGTTCTGTTTCAGTTTGAGTAGCTTCGCTAGCCTTAGCGGCGGCTTCAGCTTCGTTTTTGATGTCGATGTCTTTGGCGGGCATTTCTTTGAAGATGCTACCGAGAACGCCGTTAACAAAACGGCCAGAAGCTTCACCGCCAAAGGCTTTGGCAATCTCGATGGACTCATTGATAGCGACTTTGGCTGGGATGCCTTGGTCAAAGACTAATTCGTAGACGCCGAGACGGAGAACATTGCGATCGACAGTAGTGATCTGATCAAGTGGCCATTCGGTGGCGTATTTGATGATGTACTGATCGATGTCGCTGACATGCTCAATGACGCCGCGGACGAGGTTTTCTACAAAGCCGTTGTCATTGAAGCTGGGAGCGAATTGTTGGAAGTTGCCGGCAATCAACTCATCTAGATTGTCAGTTTTTTGACCATTAAAATCCCAAGCAAAGAGAGTTTGCATGGCGAGAGTTCGAGATAAGTGGCGATTGGCCATAGTTATTACTTAGCTTTATTGGCTTTGGTAGTAACGGTAGATTTGGTTTTGTAAGTTCCACAGAAACTGCAGGCAGTGTGAGGAGCGACAGGCTTGGCGCACTTAGGACACTTGTTGATAGTTTTGGCAACTAGAGCGTGGTGAGAGCGGCGCTTACCTTTATCAGCCCTGGTCCTTTTTTTCATCTGTACCATAGGATTGTAAGAATGTTAATTTAAAACAGATTAATTATAAATAAGATAATATTTTTAGTCAAGGTTAGGGCTAAGATAAGCCAAAAAACGCTTGGTGGCGGAAACTCGGCTAGAGGGCTGGTTTTTTCCTAATTTTAGCCTATAATATAGCTATGATGATTAATTTGTTAGTAGTAGCTATTTTTGGTGCTGGCTTTGCTTACTTGGCTTTTCGGCGTCTGGACTGGGCGATGCTCACGATAATTGCGTCTTTGCCGAGTTATTTGCTAAGGTTTAAGCTTTTTGGCCTGCCGAGCACGATTTTGGAATTGATGATTTGGCTGACTTTGGCTGTCTGGCTATGTAAAAATTATGCTAATCTTAGCTCGGGAATAAAATCTAGATGGCAAGGAAGGGGTCTTGCTCGCTATCCCTTTGACTGGGAAATGGTAGTGATTTTGGCGCTGGCTTGGCTGGCGACTTGGGTGGCTCGCGACAGTCAGGCGGCGCTGGGGATCTTTAAGGCCTATTTCTTTGATGCGATAGTCTTTTATCTACTCTATATCAATATCTTGGGCCCTAAGGAGAATTTGCCAAGGGTGATGAGGGCAATGACTTGTTCGGCTGCTCTAGTGTCAGCGGTGGCTTGGTATCAGGGCTTGGTCGATATGACTTGGCTTAATCCAATCTGGTCACACCAAAATCCGCCACGAGCCACATCGGTATTTCCTTATGCTAATGCAGTGGGCCTGTATCTCGCCCCAATAATCGTGATTTTGATTGGTTATGGGCTCTCAATCTGGAAATTTGCTCGAGAAAGGGTCTGGGAGTTAGTGGCTGTGGCTGCGGTGATAGTGCTGAGTATGGGTAGTATTTACTGGGCTCGGAGTGAGGGGGCGATGGTGGCCGTGGCCCTAGCATTGCTTATCTGGGCGCTGATTGCTAGTAAAAAGAGTAGGATAGTGGCTGGTGTTGGCTTAGTGATCTTGATGATGGCAGTGATGGGTGTGCCAGAGATGCGGTCTAAAGTAGCGGAAAAAGTACAACTTCAAGATCTGGCTGGGGAGATTCGTAAACAACAATGGCGAGAAACGCGTAAACTGCTCTCGGTAAATTGGCAAAAAGTCTTTCTAGGGGTGGGTTTGTCAGGGTATCCGGTGGCGGTGAAACCATTTCATCAGGAGGGGATTTTCTTTGACTTTGATCAGGATGAGGACTTTCAGGCTCGGCTGAAGTCTAGTGCTGAGTATCGGGCGACGCATTGGCAGCCGGTCGATATCTACCAGTATCCACACAATATCGTGCTCAATTTCTGGGTGGAACTGGGACTGCTCGGAGTGCTGATTTTTGGCTGGTTATTGATAAAATTCTGGTATTATGCCAGCTTGATATATAGAAAGAGGCAGGATATGATGGTTTTGGCTCTGGCGCTTGCCATGCTAGCTACGGTGATCCATGGTCTAGTGGACGTGCCCTATTTTAAAAATGATTTAGCAGTCTTGTGGTGGTTAATCATCGCAATGCTAGCTAGCTTAAAACTTAATTATGAAAGAAGTATTACAAAAAATAATCGCCGCTAGTGGTATAGCGTCGAGGCGGGGAGCAGAGGCTTTGATCCGTGAAGGTCTAGTGAAGCTCAACGGCTACACAGCCAAGCTCGGTGAGCGAGCTGATGAGAATGATGAGATTGTGGTGGACGGTAAACGTATCCAACGATCAACTCGCAAGGTTTATATTAAGCTCAATAAGCCGATGGGTTACACTTGTACTAATCGCTACTTTAAGGGTGAGAAAAATATTTATAGCTTAGTCGATATGCCAGAGCGCCTCTTTGCCATTGGTCGACTGGATAAAGATAGTCGGGGCTTGGTTATCCTAACCAATGACGGCGAGATGACGGCCAAGCTCACTCACGCCAAGTTTGGCAGTGAGAAGAAGTATCTGGTGCGAGTCGCGCCTGATGACAGATTGCTTAAAAAAGCGACGATTGATCAGACGGTCAGGACTCTCAAAAAAGGCGTGGATCTCGGTGAGGGTGAGGGCCTCGGCTGGGCCAAGGCGGCGGAGTATCTCAATGGAGTATTCACCCTAGTGCTAACAACAGGTCGGAAGCGTCAGGTGAGGAGAATGTTTCAAGGCTTACATTACCACGTGGTGGATCTCTTTCGGACAGAGATTGCGGGGGTGATGCTCGGGGATTTGCCAGAAGGTAAATGGGAGGAGTTATCGGACTATGAGCTCAATAAGCTCAAGGTCAAGATCAATGCCAAGGAGCCACGATAATATTTTGCCGGAGACCATCTTTCTGGTAAAATTGGAGAGTTGCTAGAGTGGTTGAATAGGACACTCTCGAAAAGTGTTGTGCTCGAAAGAGTACCCAGGGTTCGAATCCCTGACTCTCCGCTATGAAAAATTTGGAAAACTTTATAAAAAATATAATTAATTTTCGTGACGCTCGTGACTGGAAGCAGTTTCATAATCCAAAAGATGTGGCTTTGTCTCTTGTCTTAGAGGCTGCTGAGGTAATGGAACATTTTCAATGGAAAGATAAGAGTGAGATTGATGAATATTTAAAAAATAATAAACAAAAGGTTGGTGAGGAATTGGCCGACGTGCTTTATTGGGTTTTGCTTATGAGCCATGATCTTGAAATTGATATTTCTCAGGCTTTGGAAGAAAAAATGAAAATTAATGAACAGAAATATCCGGTAGAAAAAGCTAAAGGTAATCACATCAAGTATAATAGTTTATAACTATGACAAAAAGCATTGTTGATATAAAAAAATATAGTTTTAACGATAAGCTTTTGTCTGAAATTAATAATGATCATTATGTTAAAGGCTTGTGGCCGCTAGTTTATATTTTAAGTGATGAAAATGTCTTAGAGGCTTATGTGGGAGAGACGGCTGATGCTGTTTCTAGAATGTCTGCTCATTTGAGTAATAATACAAAAAGTAAGCTGACTTCAGTTAGATTGATGACTAGTGATAAGTTCAATAAGTCAGCGACGCTTGATATTGAAGCTAATTTAATTAAATATTTAGCTGGTGATGGCAAGTATAAATTGTTAAATGGTAATATTGGTATAGCAAACCATAACTACTATCAGAAAAATGAAGTCTATTGGCCAATCTTTGAGGCGATTTGGGGTGGTTTGAAAGATGAGGGTCTTGTTAAGAATGATATTAGTGCTGTTAATAATTCTGATCTCTTTAAATACTCGCCATATAAGTCGCTGTCATCTGAACAAAGAGAGGGTCTGATGGAGATAATGAAAAGCCTACTAAATAAAAATGTTGCCAATGTTATTGTTGAGGGAGGGGCTGGTACTGGTAAGACAATTTTGGCGATATTTTTGTTTAAATTGTTAAGCACTGAAGATATCGACTTTGATTTTGCAGATTTTGCTGATGATGAAAAAGAATTTGTAAAACTAGTCACTAAGCTGAGAGTTGTCTACCCTAAACCGTCTATGGCTTTAGTGATTCCAATGTCTAGTTTTCGTAATACTCTGAAAAAAGTTTTTAGACACATAAAAGGTTTAAATGCAGGAATGGTTATTGGTCCAGCTGAAGTGGCTAAGCAAAAATTTGATATATTGGTAGTTGATGAATCTCATCGGCTGAGAAAGCGTCAAAATCTTGGGGCTTATTTTGGTGCTTTTGATAAGACTAATATAAAACTAGGTTTGGATAAAAATACAGGCAATGAGCTTGACTGGGTTGTAAAGCAAAGTGTTAAGAAAATATTTTTCTATGACGAAGGTCAGTCAATTAAGCCGTCTGATGTAAGTAAAAAAGATTTTGATTTACTGAAAAACAAGAGTAATAGCTTGATTAAAACTTTAAAGTCTCAGATGAGAGTAATGGGTGGTAATGATTATATTTCTTATATTGATAGTCTGTTGAATTGTGGTTTTGGTGGAGCTGAGGCTGTTTTTGCGTCGGCTGATTATGAGTTTGTTTTATTTGATTCACTGCAGGCGATGGTGGAAAAAATAAAATCCAGAGATCGAGAGTTTGGTTTGTCTAGGCTGATAGCAGGATATGCTTGGAAATGGATTTCTAGAGATGATAAATGTGTTCATGATATAGAAATAAGCAATGTGAAGCTGAGATGGAATAGCGTTAGTGATGATTTTATTAATTCTGAAAATGCTGTTAATGAAGTTGGTTGTATTCATACTACTCAAGGTTATGATCTTAATTACGCTGGAATAATTTTTGGTCATGAGATTTCTTATGACAAGGCGACTGATAAGATAATAATTAAAAGTGAGAATTATTTTGATATAAATGGTAGAAATGGCATTGATAATCCCGAGGAATTGAAGGCTTATATTATAAATATATACAAAACTATACTTTCAAGAGCTATCAAAGGCACTTACGTTTATGTGTGTGATCCGTCGCTAAGAGAATATTTCAGAAAGCATATTAAAGTGAGTGAGCAGCCCAGGAAGTCGCGGATTTATAATATTTTAAAGTATACTAAGGCTAGAGCAATGATTAGTTTGCCTGTTTTTGAGTCGGTGGGTTGTGGTGAGCCTCTGTACGCTGATTCTATACCACAGGATACGGTTATGGTTAGAAAGGATTATTTGGTAACTGGTGCTAAATATTTTGTTTTGAAAGTTTCTGGTGATTCGATGAATAAGGCAGGGATTAATGACGGAGATTTGGTTTTGTGTAGGAAGAATTATCAGCCAGCAAATGGCGATAATGCTGTCGTGTTGATTGGTGATGACGCTACTATAAAAAAGTACTACAAAGAAAAGGATTGTGTGGTTTTGAGGCCTTGTTCTAATAATAAGTCTCATTCTGAAATTAAGTTTTTTGATGGTGATGAGATTAAAGTTCAGGGGGTGGTGGTTAGAGTTTTATATTAGATTTGGAAAAAGTTTTTGGATTTTTTGATTAAAAGTGAGAAATTGCTAGCTAGAGATTTTTAAAAATTATTATCAATCTTATCTGAGATATATGAAAAAATCATCATCACAAAAAAATATTTTACCTGCGGTTTTTGAAGAAAAAGAGGTTCGTAGAGTTTGGGATGAGATTTTTGAAAAATGGTTTTTTTTCTGTTGTGGATATTATAGCTATTTTGAGTCAAAGTAAGGATGCTAGGAATTATTGGAAAGTTCTTAAAAATAGACTTAAAAATGAGGGTTCTGAGGTGGTTACAAAATGTAACCAACTGAAAATGCCAGCTTCTAAGATGTTGATAAGATCAATGGTGTGGTGACTAACGAAAATTATTTGCCTACACAAAAAAGTAGAAAGAAGTTAAAATAAATTATTAATTAAATTTTATAATATGGAGTTAAATTACTGGGCAATAATCATCGCAACTATTTTACAATTTATCTTTGGGGCGATCTGGTATGGGCCGATCTTTGGTCAGCTCTGGGGTCGGATGCATGGCTTTGATAAATTATCTAAAGAAGTGCAACAGGCCATGATGAAGAAGATGGCGCCACTATATGTTACTCAACTAGTGGTAACACTGATGACTAGTTTGGTGTTTGCGATTATTAGCTCGGGCTTACCAGCTGAGTGGAATCTCTTTGGTCTAGCGATGCTAGCTTGGATTGGTTTGGTAGTGCCGACTCAGGTGAGTGCGGTGATCTTTGGTGGGACTGAGCCGAAGTGGGTGGTGAAGAAGATTGCTGTGGCTGCTATGGCGGCCTTGGGTTGTCTAGAGATTTTGGCGGCTTGTCTGTATTTTATTAATTAACAAATTATGACCAATGACTATGACGTCATAGTGGTAGGAGCGGGGCCGGCTGGCATGATGGCGGCCGGAACAGCGGCTAGTCGTGGTCGGCGGGTTTTGCTCGTTGAAAAAAATCGGCGACTAGGTGAGAAGCTCCGTATCACTGGCGGAGGGCGCTGTAATATTACTAATAGTGAACCGCACTTGTCAGCGCTCTTAAAAAAATATGGTCGAGCGGAGAAGTTTTTGTATTCGCCCTTTGACGTCTTTGGTGTGGCTGATACTTTTGAATTTTTTACCAAGCGAGGTTTGGCGCTGAAGATTGAAGCTGAGAATAGGGTGTTCCCCGAGTGCCAGTCAGCGCCCGAAGTGGAGCGAGTGATGGAGGAGTATTGTTTGCAGTCTGGTGTGACGGTGCTATCTGATAGTCCGGTGCAAAGAGTGGTGGTGCGAGATGGCAAAATTATTGGCGTGCTGGTGGGTGACAAAAATTATAATGCCGAGTCGGTCATACTAGCTACTGGTGGGCTATCGCATCAGGAAACTGGTTCAACTGGTGATGGTTTTAAGTGGCTGAGAGACTTGGGGCATAGACTGGCTGAGCCGACGCCGAGTATCGTGCCGATCTCGGTTAAAGAAGAATGGGTCAAGAAGCTGTCGGGGACGAGTCTCGCTAATATGAAGATTAGCTTTTGGGTCAATGGTAAAAGGGCTTTCGCCAAAACTGGTCGGCTACTCTTTACACACTTCGGTCTGTCTGGGCCACTGATTCTCAATAGTGCTAAAAAGATCAGTGAGCTACTGCACGAAGGCAAAGTGATAGCCAAGATCGATCTCTATCCTGAGCAGGATTTCTCGGAGCTCGAGCAAGAGATTTTGAGATTGTTTGAGGAGAATAAAAACAAGAGTCTCCGAAATATTGCTAAGCTGATACTGCCAGAGGGGATGACGCCAACCATACTAGCTATGCTTGATGCTGGGTTAGTGGAGCGTCGAGTGCATAGCGTGACCAAGGAAGAGCGCAAAGCGATTATTCATCTGCTCAAAGCTTTGCCTTGTACTGTGCAGGGGCTGATGGGTTATGATCGAGCGGTGATCGCTGATGGAGGAGTGGATATCAGCGAGATTGATATGAAGACAATGCGGTCCAAGAAATATCATAATCTCTACATCACCGGCGACCTACTGCATGTCGAGCGACCGTCGGGTGGTTTTTCGCTCCAGCTGTGCTGGACGAGTGGTTATGTGGCGGGCTTGAATGCTTAATAATGATGGACTTGAGGGGTTAAGATGCCAGCTGGAGTTTATATGCCTTGGCCGTACTGGGATGACAAGGGGCGTAAGAGGTGTAGTTTGACAAAAAAAACTCTAAATGTTAGGATGTTTTTGTTGTTTTGAAGTGCTAGAAGCTTCAAAAACAAAGGATTCGTGACAATAGATTCGTTAATTTATTAACGATTTTTTAAAACTTAATAGCTAGCCCGCCTTCGCATAAAGCTGTGGCGAGGTAATAGGAGCGGTAGTTCAGTTGGTTAGAACGCCTGCCTGTCACGCAGGAGGTCGCGGGTTCGAGTCCCGTCCGTTCCGCAGATAAAAAGCCACCCAGTTCGGGTGGTTTTTTAGTTGGATCAAAAGAGTTGGTGCTAAATCTTAAATGTTAGTAAAAAATTAAATAGATACTTTGACTAAAGGCTAGTATTTATAGTATAAATACTAGATGAAAAGTAATATTGGTAAAACTGATCGCTTTGTCCGTTTGGCTTTGGGTGTTGCTTGTTTGATTGCTGCGTTGCTAGTTAATATTCCTTGGCTAGATAGAGTTTTTTTGGCGGCGGCTGGGGTGCTGTCAATTTATGAAGCTGTGGTCGGGTGGTGTGCTTTTTATGCGTTGATTGGCAAGAACACTTGCCCTATTAAATATGAAAAAAAATAAAAAAGTGATTATTGTCGGGGCTGGTCCTGGAGGCCTTGCCTCGGGTATGATTTTGGCTAGCCGTGGTTACGATGTATCTATCTACGAAAAGCAGGCTTATGTCGGTGGTCGTACTTCGCCTCATGGGACTGGTGGTTTTGTATTTGAACTGGGGCCGACATTTGTGATGTTGCCTCAAGTTTTTGAAGAGGTTTTTGCCCTAGCTGGTAAAAAAATGTCTGATTATGTTGATCTGAAGCGTTTGGAAACCATGTATCGACTACACTTTAGTGATGGACGTGACTTCCGTGTCTATTTTAATAAAAAGAAATTAAGAAAAGAAATTACCAGACTTTTCCCTGGTGACGAGGCTGGTTATGATCGCTATCTGGAGGAGCAGAAAAACAAGTTTGATAAGATGTATCCTTGTCTCAAGATTCCCTATCTAAAACCGTGGAGTTATTTGAATCCCAAACTTCTGAGAGCGCTACCGTCGATGCAGGTTTTTAAAACTCTATATCAGGTGCTGGCTAAATATTTTACTCATCAGGACTTGCGAATTTCCATGGCTTTTCAGGCTAAGTATTTGGGCATGTCGCCTTGGGCTTGTCCTGGTCCTTTTTCTATCTTGTCTTATATGGAGCATGCCTTTGGTATCTTTCATCCGATGGGCGGAGTTCACAAGATCACTGAGGCTATGGCACAAGTGCTAGAAGAAAATGGTGGCAAGATTTTTTTGAAGACTGGCGTCAAGAAGTTATTGGTAGAAAGTGGCAAGGCGGTGGGTGTGCAACTCGAAGACGGGACTGAGCAAAGAGCGGAAATTGTGATTATGAATGCAGACTTTGCCAAGGCTATGATAGAGATGGTGCCAGAGAAGGCTAGGCCGAGTTGGTCAAATCGTAAACTGGCCAAGAGTCCGTATTCTTGCTCAACCTTTATGTTGTATTTGGGTTTGAAAAAGGTGTATCCGATTGAGCATCATAATATATTTTTTGCTACTGACTACAAAAAGAATGTGGATGAAATATCAGCCGGTAAGTTTTCCAAGGACTTTTCTTTTTATATCCAAAATGCTTCGGTGACAGACCCGAACTTGGCTCCAGAGGGCAAGTCAACGATTTATGTTTTGGTGCCGGTGCCTAACTTGACGAGTGAGATTGATTGGGAAAAAGAAAAAATGTCTTTTAGGGATTTGATTTTGGATAAGATTGAAAAAGAGACTGAGATGAAGGATATCCGAGAGCAGATCGAGGTCGAGAAAATAATTACACCGCTTGATTGGCAGAATGATAAATATATTTATAAGGGGGCGGTTTTTAATCTAGCACATACTGTGGGTCAGATGCTTTATTTCAGGCCGCATAATAAATTTGAAAATATTGACGGTCTTTATATTGTCGGTGGTGGTACGCACCCCGGATCTGGACTACCAACTATCCTGGAGTCTGGCAGGATCGCTGCTGACTTAATTGAGCAAACTAAAGATTAATATGAATACTTGGCAATCGTTGTGGCTGGTTTACGAGCTGTATTATAAAAAGGGTTTACCTGATCTGGATAAAATTCAGTCGCTCGGGTTACTGGCTGTTAAAATCGGACAAATCCATGCTTTGCGTTTGGATTTTTTGTCGCCAGAAAAATGTCAGGCTCTAGCCAAGTTATACCGCAGTAATAATCCTATCCCGATGGAAGAGGTCAGGGGCTTATTGTTAGAGCATGGTGGTGCTCGCTTTACTGATAACTTTGCCCAGATTGCAGACAAGCCTTTGGCGACAGCTTCGGTTGGTCAGGTTTATGAAGCTCGTTTAAAAAACAATGATCAAGTGGTGATTAAGGTTATTAAGTCAGCTTTCAAAAAACGTTTTGCTAGCGACATAAAAAGTTTGCGAGGCTTTTTTAAACTGGTCTTAAAATTTAACCCTCGATTAAAAAGTGTTGGTAACCCCTTGGGTATTTTGGAAGATATAGAGAGTTATACTTTGACTGAGTTAGATTTGCGTAATGAGGCTAAGGGGGCGGCGATTTTAGAAAATATTTATAATGAGTACAAAGATACTTTTGATCTCTCGATGCTGGGTTTTCAAAAGATTTATGGCGAGCTGTCGGGGGAAAATATTTTGGTTTCAGAATATATCAAGGCGCCGACAGTTGATCAATTATTGACTGAAGGTCGCTTTGGCTATGATGACATGCTGAAGTTTTTTTACTTACAAGGATTTTATATTTTTATTGCTGGTAAGTTTCATGGCGATATTCATCCTGGTAATTTGTTGTATGATGGTCAGCGTTTTTATTTTGTAGATATGGCTTTTATTGGTGAGGTGGGCGAAAGAATTCGTCGAGGCTTGTTTTTGTTCTTTGAGGCTTTGTCCTATTATCGCTATGATGACTGCGCTAAGTATTTGAATGAGATGGCCGATCTCAGGATCAAGGGAGAGGCTTTTGAAAAATTTAAAACAGCTTTTAAAGAACTCTACAAAGATTATGAGGGCAAGACTGTGAGCGAGGTCTCTCTGACCAAGCAAATGATGCTGACTATCAAGCTAGGCGTAGTGTCTGGTATGGTTTTTGAAAAAGGTATTTTTGCGATCATTCGTAGTCTGATGTATCTAGATGGCATGGTTTTAAAATGTAATCCAAAAGCGATTTTGATGGAGGATATGCGTCAATTTATCAAGAGCTATCGTCAAAGCTTTGATAATTAGGAGGCTAGAGCTAGTTGTAAAGACGGATTAATAAAAAAGCTACTTGGTGGAGTAGCTTTTGCTTTAGTGTAGTCCTGGTAAAGACTCAAGTAGATTGATGAGTAAGAGCATAAGTGAAGCGCCTAGTATCAAGTAAATAACTTTGAGTGCTCGATCGTATTTGTCACCAAAGAGGCGTTTGAGTAAAAGATAGACAATATAACTGAGAGAGCCGGCGGCAAAGGCGCTGCCTAGCTCATGAACTTGGTCACTGGCTTGCCAGCTAAAGACCAAGATAGCGCCCAAGAAAATACTGATAAAGGTGCTAGCGATTTTGGTCAGTGCCTGCATTAGTTGGTCGCCTTGTTCTCGTAAGAAGCTAAAACCAATGATTTTGTGAATGATGTCATGCAGTAACACAGCAAAGACAGTGGACAAGCCGAGAGTTGGCCCGCTTAAGAAGGCGAGGCCGATGACGAAGCCGTCAGTCAGGTTGTGTATATGCAGGAACCAAAGAAATTGATTGCCACTTGTTCGATGACTGAGAAAACTGTGTAAGAAATGTTGTAAAGCTAGGCCGGCTAAGAAAATGGCGGTGATAGTTAGGCTAAAGCCATGTTCTAGAGTTTCTGGCAGAATGTGTGACAAGAGATTACAAAGCACCATGCCAATAAGAAAGGGCAGGGGTACTAAGTATTGTCGCAGCTGAATGGATGTAGTTGCTTGCATGGTTAATCCTATGTGATAATGAAGAAAGAACTAAGTTAATTTGGTATAATGATTAAAATTGCTAAGTAGTCGACTTGTTTTAGCCCGCTAATCATGTTACTATGGATAGTATACGCAACTAAGTTGCGTTTGTCAAGTCTAGTTATTTGGCTTTAAATAATGAATGACCACCCCGACCTGTCGGTCACCCCTCCTTAATAAGGAGGGGATCTGCTTCGTAAAAAATATGAAAAAAATAATTATTGGACTTGCGTTGTTGTTTGCTGTAAATATTCAAGTGGTTCAGGCGGCAGAAAATCTAGAGGTAGATGCTCCGTCGTCAAATATTGCCAAGACTGAATATAACCAAGCTAAGGTAGTAGAGATTGCTCCAGTGAAGCTCGATACTGATCCTAATGTGCCGGTATTAATCCAGAGTTTTCAAAGGGTGAAAGTAGAGTTTACGCAAGGTTCAGAGAAAGGCGAGGTGCGTGAAGCGATCTATTATCCCAAGTCTGGTGACGAGCGACAAAAACTAAAAGTAGGCGAGAGAGTTTATGTGATGAAGGTGAGTGCTGATGGCTACTCAGATTATTCGGTGTCTGATCGTTATCGGATTGAGGCTATTTGGTGGTTGCTCGCTATCTTTGTGGCTTTGATTTTGATCACGGTGCGGGCTAAAGGAATCGGCTCGATGCTCGGTCTGCTCTTTAGCTTTGCCGTGATTATGAAGCTGATTGTGCCATGGATTATGAGTGGAGCTAATCCGGTGATTGCTTGTGCGACTGGTGCTTTGATTATTGCGGTGGTATCGATATATTTAGCGCACGGCTTTAACCTGCGGACGAGCGTGTCGGTACTAGCGACAGTTTTGATTATTATGATTGCAGCGCTGATTGACTATCTAGTGGTCAATGCACTGCATCTCTACGGAACTGGTACAGAGGAGGCGGTATATGCGCAGTTTGGTGAGAGCGGTAATATTAATTTGCGCGGACTACTGCTCGGCGGAATCTTGATCGGTGTGCTCGGCGTGCTTGATGATATTACGACCGCTCAGGTGGCGGTAGTAGATGAGCTCAAAAAAGCCAATAGTAATTTTAAATTCAAAGACCTCTATCAGCGTTCTATGTCAGTGGGCAAAGAGCATATTGCGTCGCTCATTAATACTTTGGTGCTTGCCTATGTTGGTGCGTCGTTTCCGCTAGTATTACTCTTTCAGCAATACAATCAGCCTTTGCTCTATATTATTAATAGTGAGTTAGTAGCTGAGGAAATTGGTCGGACGATTGTCGGTAGCATCGTTTTGATTATTGCGGTGCCGATTACGACGGCGCTCGCCGCTTGGATCATTGTGAAGCGTGGTAAGGCTCTGTCCAAGGATGAACATCATCACGGACA
>DBEB01000010.1 GCA_002293855.1 Candidatus Falkowbacteria bacterium UBA917 | reverse complement strand
GTATAAATGCTCATATGAAGATAAAGTCTAATGATCAAGTAAAAATTATCGCCGGTAAAGACAAGGGCAAAGTCGGTAAGGTTTTGCAAGTTTTCCCTCAGGATAATCGTGCCAGCGTTGAAGGTCTTAATTTGTTGGTCAAGCATTTGCGCCCTCAAAAGAAAGGCGAGAAAGGTCAGCGTGTCGAATTTCCTGCCGCTCTTCACTTGTCTAATTTGCAATTGATTTGCCCTAAGTGTGCCAAACCAACTCGCATCGCTTTTGAAAATCAGGAGATCAAGGTCGGTGATGCTACCAAGCACAAGAAGATCAGAATTTGTAAAAAATGTAAAAAAACCATTGATTAATAAAAGCTTATGAGATTAAGAGAGTTATACAAAAAAGAGATCGCCCCAGCTCTGCGCACCCAGTTCGGCTACAAGTCTGTCTTGGCTGTGCCTAAGTTGCTAAAGGTCTCCATCAACGTCGGCGTTGGTAAAATGACCAAAGACAAAGCTTATATCGAAAGCGTGATCAAAGACTTAGAAGCCATCTCCGGTCAAAAACCGGTTCTGACCAAGGCCAAGAAGTCTATCTCAGCTTTCAAGGTTCGTGAAGGCGAAGTAGTTGGTGTGGCCGTTACCTTGCGTGGCGAAAAGATGTATGACTTCGTTGAAAAGCTGATCAACATTACTTTCCCTCGTGTCCGTGACTTCCGTGGTATTAATGCCGCTAGCGTAGACAAGACTGGTAATATCAGCATCGGTTTCAGAGATCACACTGCTTTTGCTGAAATCAAAGTCGAACAAGTTGACAAGGTTCATGGTTTAGAAGTGAACTTAAGCACCAATGCCCAGACTGCCGAAGAAGGCCTCGCACTCTGGCGTGCTCTAGGTTTCCCCTTTAAGAAAGATTAATAAATTACATATGGCAAGAAAAGCATTACTAATTAAAGCTATCAGACCTCCCAAGTTCTCCACCCGCGTGGTGCGCCGTTGCTGGCGCTGTGGTCGCAACCACGGTTTTATGAGAGATTTTGGTTTGTGCCGTATTTGTTTCCGGGAATTAGCAAACAACGCCGACTTGCCTGGTATCAGAAAAGCCAGTTGGTAATTTATTGAAAACAATCGTCTACGAACATCCTTATCGGATAATTCGTAGCAATAATTTATAAATAATTATGACAGATCCAATCGCAGACATGCTCACAAGAATCAGGAATGCCGCCGCCATCAAAAAGGCTGAGGTCGTCTTGCCTATGAGCAAACTGAAATTACAAATCGCCAAAATCTTGCAAGAAACTCATTGGATTGAAAAAGTTGAACAGCTTAAGGTCCCTAGCAAAAAGAACAAGAACATGATGTTCGACGAGTTGAAAATCACTTTGAAGTACAAGGACAATGGTGAAAGTGCCATCACTTCTATTGAACGTGCTTCTAAACCTAGTCGTCGTGTCTATGTTGGTAAAGATGAGTTGCCTCGTGTTTTGAACGGTCTTGGTATCGCTATCTTGTCCACTTCCGAAGGACTAATGACCAACAAAGAAGCTGGCAAGCGTAAAATTGGCGGCGAGTTGATTTGCGAAATTTATTAATTTTTAATCATAAGATCATATGTCACGTTTAGGAAAATTACCAATCGCTATCCCTAAGGGTACTACCGTCTTGCTTACAGGCGATCTTTTGAGCGTCAAAGGTCCAAAAGGCACTTTGACTCAGTTGATTCCCGCTGAAGTAAAACTAGCTATCACTGACGAGCAAATCAGCGTGACTGTGATGGATGCTGATGACAAAAAGCAACGCGCTCTCTGGGGTTTGATGCGCTCTTTGATCCGCAATATGGTCGAAGGTGTTAACAAGGGCTTTGAAAAGAAATTAGAAATCAACGGTGTCGGTTACAAAATGGCCTCCGCTGGTGACAAGGTTAATTTGAGCCTTGGCTTTTCTCATCCAGTTGTCTTCAATCTACCAAAAGGCATCACTGCCGTGGTTGAAGGTAAGTTTATTACCATCGCTGGCTTTGACAAGCAATTAGTAGGTGAGACTGCTGCTAGTATCCGTCGTCTCAAAGAACCCGAGCCATATAAGGGTAAGGGTATTAAATATGTTGACGAAGTTATCAGACGTAAAGCTGGTAAGACTTCAGCCAAATAATCTTAAATCATATGAACAAAGTTGTTATGCAAGGAAAAACTAAGGCTAGACGCGCCGCTCGCGTACGTTCTAAGATTTTTGGTACTGCGCTTCGTCCACGTTTGTCCGTCTTTAAATCCAACCGCTATCTATTTGCTCAGATTATCAATGATGATCTTGGTGTGACTTTAGCTAGCGCTCATGCTAAGGAACTGACTACCAAATTAACCAAGACTGAAGCCGCTTTGGCTCTCGGCAAGAAATTGGCTGAAAAAGCTAAGGCAGCCAAAGTTACTCAGGTAGTTTTTGACCGTGGCGCCAATCTCTATCACGGTCGTATCAAGGCTTTGGCTGATGGTGCTCGTGAAGGCGGCTTAGAATTTTAATATACTATATGGATAATCAATCAACTAAAAAACCTGCCGCCGCTCCTAGCGCTCAGTCTCGACCAGCTGGAGCTGCCGGTGCTAACCGCCGTTCCTTTGGTGGTTCTAATAAAACTAACTCTGGCTCTGCTGGCAATGGTACTGGTCACGGTCGTGGTGGCAATCAGCGCGGTGGTCGCAATGATGCCTTTGCTCAAGACAGTGAGTTCGAACAAAAGATCATTGACCTTGCTCGCGTAACTCGTGTTATGGCCGGCGGTAAGCGTATGCGTTTCCGTGCTTGTGTTGCTATTGGTAATGGCAAAGGCAAAGTAGGTTTGGGTTTAGCTAAGGGCGCTGACGTTACTATGGCTATTACCAAAGCTGTTAACCAAGCCAAGAAGCAGATGCTTGATGTACCTCTAGCCAACGACACTATTCCTCATGAAATTCGTCAGAAATTCGGTGCTTCTCTTATTCTTTTGAAGCCTGGTCGTAAGGGTCAAGGTATCATCTGCGGTAGCGTCGTCCGTATGATTGCGGAACTAGCCGGTATTCACAACATCAGCAGTAAGATCCTTGGCACTAACAACAATGTTACTAACGCTAAGTGTGTTATGCTCGCTCTCGCTTCTCTCAAAGTCAAAAAAGCTAAGGCTTTAAAATTGCCAGTTGCTGAAACTGTCGAGGTTAAGGCTTAATATCTATAATCAATTATCCATATGTCATTATCATTAAGTAATCTCAAGCCATCAGCTGGTGCTTACCATAAGCCTAAGCGTGTCGGTCGCGGTAACGCTTCTGGTCACGGTACTTCTGCTACTCGTGGTATCAAGGGTCAAAAGGCTCGCTCTGGTGTCAGTGGCTTGAAGCGTCTCGGTATGAGACAAATGCTCTTGCAGGTACCTAAAGTTCGTGGTTTCAAATCCCACTTTGCCAAGAAGCAAGTCGTTAATTTCAAGGCTATCAATTTGAAGTTCAAGGCTGGTGACTTGGTCAATCCTTTGTCTCTTGCTAAGCATGGTTTGATCAGCAAGAATGGCGGTGAAGTCAAAATTCTCTCTAACGGTGATTTGACTGTTGCCAATTTAAATTTCTCCAAAGTCTTAGTTAGTGCTTCTGCTCAGGCTGCAATCCTTGCTCAAGGTGGTAAGATTGCCGCTCCTAAAGTAGCGACTAAAAAAGTTGTCAAAAAAGCTAGCAAGTAATTTACCAGGAGTTTTTAACCACTCCCGCTTGTCGGTGGGAATTATTTCTTAAATCTATGCCAAGTAAAATTGAGCAAATCCTAAAGGCTCGTGACCTGCGCAACAATATTCTTTTTGTGCTGGTGTTGCTGGCCTTTTTTCGTTTAATGGCCCATATTCCTATCCCTGGTGTTAATGCTCAGGCTTTGACTGACTTCTTGGGTAATCCAGGTAATCAAGTCTTTGGTCTGCTAAGTCTTTTCTCTGGTGGCGGTATGGAAAAAATGTCCATTGTCACTATGGGTGTAGCCCCTTACATTACTGCTTCTATTATTTTCCAGTTGCTCGGCATGATTGTGCCAAAGTTTGAGGAAATGAACAAAGAAGAGTCCGGCCGCGCCAAGATTAACCAATGGACTCGTTGGTTAACTGTGCCAATTGCTATGTTGCAGTCTTATAGCGTCATCTTGCTTTTGCAACGTTCTTCCTCAGCCATCTTTGGCAACATTTCTCTCTTTGGTATTTTTGTTAATGTCATGACTATCACTGCCGGTACTGTTGTCCTGATGTGGATGGGTGAGATTATTAGTGAAAAGAAAATCGGTAATGGTATTTCTATTATGATTTTTGCCGGCATTATCTCCGGTCTAGTTTCTACTATTGCTCAGTTGATCGGTACCTATGATCAATCAATGCTCTTCACTGTGATTGCCTTCGCCCTAGTGGTGCTTGCTACGGTTGTCGGTGTCGTGGTTGTTAATGAAGCTCAACGTAATATCCCTGTTCAATACGCTCGTCAGATTCGTGGTGCTAGAGCCGGCGGCGTTAGTCATTTGCCACTACGTGTCAATATGGCTGGTGTTATGCCTATCATCTTTGCGGTCAGTATTATTACTTTACCTCAAATGATTGCTCAATTCTTTACCAAGGCACAATCAGTTTGGTTGCAACAGGCCGCAGAGTTTATTATCAAGTGGTCTAATCACAGTCTAGTTTACGGTCTTGGTTATTTTGTCCTAGTCTTTGGCTTTACTTATTTTTACACTGAGATTATCTTCCATCCCAAGCGTATTGCCGAAAACCTCCAAAACCAAGGTGGCTTTATCCCTGGTATTCGTCCTGGTCGTCACACCACTGAATATCTGACTGACACTGTTCACAAAATCGTCTTTGGTGGCGCTCTCTTCCTCGCTTTAATTGCCGTGCTGCCAATGCTCGTTCGACTCTTTGCTGGTAATATTCCACTGCTCACCATTGGCGGTACCAGTATCCTCATCGTCGTTAGCGTCGTTATCGAAAGCATCAAACAAATCGAAGCTCAGCTCTCCATGCGTGAGTACGACACTGTCTAAAACCTCATCATCAAGTACCAAGAACCGTCCTCGGACGGTTCTTTTAGTTATTGACAAATAGATATTTTAATACTATGATAAGCGCTCAGTTCTTTGTTATTTTGTCTTATATTTTTTGGGGGTAATTCATGTCTTCTCAATCTAAGTCCAGTTTGGTCAGTTTATCTGATCTGAGTTATTGCTTTGTTAAGGATCGTTTTTTTCTAGGGGATCACAAAGTCTTTCTGGAGTTCAACTTTCCTGTTAATGGTGATTTTTGGAATCTTTGGCATGCCAGTATCGAAAAATCACCACTCAATCTGCTCACTGAAGGCAGTGGCCAACAAATCATCTCGATTCATATCAAGTTGGTTAATTTCAACGAAGCTAGGTTTCAAACCTTATTTCCCGGTCATTCAATTGAGAATGGTGAGGTTAATCTGGACACTATTATCAAAGCTCATCGATCCGAATGGAGTGTCTTTAGACAAAAAGTCAAAACTCTCTTTAATAATCAACAATTAGAGTACCTTGGTTTGATCGCCAAGTCTGCTGTTAAGAGAGTCGTGAAACAGAAATTTGGTCATGATGAAAAGTTTATGGATAGCGTTAGTCGAGTCCACTTTCATCCCAGAGGCAAAAGAGTCTATGTATAATTTCATCAAGTCCATTCTATAAGAATGGACTTTTTTATAGCCAATTTGTTTATTTCTGACCTTTAAACTATACTGATAGTACTTTAAATACTATTTCTATGTCTCTCTTTGGCTCACTTTTTAATCAAGATTCTTCTAACCAAGAAAAAGTTCCTCATTTTGAACAATACAAAAAATACAACAAATTAGACATCAAAAAAGTCGCTAAACGTTTTGATCATTACGACAAAAAGAAGTTTCTCGACACCATGAACAAAGAGCCTCTTAAAACCGGCCAAACCATTCGTGGCAAACAAATCCTTGAAAAAATGTATGACGATCATGGCTTTCGTTTTAAGCGCCAAGTTAAAGATATTCTAACTGACAAACCTGACACCGAATTAGCTGAGCGTCTCAAGGCACGCAACCTAGCGCATACTCGTTTGGATCGTTTACGTGAAGAAGATCAGATTAGGTTAAATCCCAATGAGCATCATCATGTCGAGACTAATCTCACTCATGACCATGCTCATACTTCTGCTTTGGACCATAGCTCTCACCAAACTGCTGACACTGGTCAAACGCCAGCTCATCATAACTCCATCCCTCTCAATCACGGCCTCTAATTATGTCTCGACTGCTTTTAATTTTTATCGGTGCCCCTGGCTCCGGCAAGGGGACTCAGTCTGATCTGCTGGCTGAGAAGCTAGCTTGGCCAGTTATTTCGACTGGTGAGCTTTTGCGTTGGCATCTTCATCACCAAACTGATCTAGGTAAACAAGCCAAAAAATACATGGACGCTGGCAAATTGGTACCGGACAAAGTAGTTGAAGACTTAGTAGCTCATCGACTAGCCAAACCCGATACCAAGCATGGTGTTATTTTTGATGGCTTTCCTCGTGATGCCAAGCAATTAGCCAAGCTCCTAACTTGGCTCAAGAAAAACGATCAGCTTTATATTATCGAGATTAAAGTCCCAGATAAGGAGATTATTAATCGTCTAGTAGGTAGGCGAGTTTGTGATTGTGGAGCAAGTTACCATTTGGTTTACAAGCCCTCACGCAAGGCTGGTATTTGCGATCTCTGCGGCAAAGCTCTCTATCTACGTGAAGATGACCGACCCAAGGTCATTCGTGATCGACTTAAGGCTTATAAAAATACTGCCAAACCCTTATTGACCTATGGTGCTGAAAATGCTAAATTACTTGCCTTTGATGGCAAGCAACCAATTAAAGTAATTAAGGCCGAAATCTGGCAAGCTATTAAAAAACTACTCAAATAAATGCCTAAATACATCAAATCCAAAAATCAAATTGCTGGTATCCGCAAAAGCTGTCACGCTATGGCGGCTATTTTTCGCGAGTTAGAAGCTTTGGTTAAGCCGGGTGTTAGTACTGGTGACCTAGAGTTAGCGGCCTTGGCTATGATTGAGGCAGCTGGCGGCAAGCCTTCTTTCAAGGGTTACAAATCTGACCGTCGCTCACCAGCCTTTCCCACTGCTCTTTGCGCTTCTTTAAATAACGAAATTGTCCACGCACCAGCTCTACCGTCTCGGGTTCTCAAAGCCGGTGACATTATTAAGCTCGATTGTGGCATGGTTTTGGATGGTTATTTTAGTGATATGGCTCGTACCTTTGCGGTTGGTGCTATCAGTAAACCAGCTCAGCATCTCATTAATGTTACTCGTGAAGCTCTCTCTATCGGTATCAAGCAAATCAAGCCAGGTAACACTCTCAATGACATTGGTTCCGCTATTCAAAAATACGTCGAAGGCGAGGGCTTAGGTGTCGTTCGTGAGTTGGTCGGTCACGGTGTCGGTCTTGCCGTCCATGAGGATCCTCAGGTTCCTCATTACAATATCAAAGAAGCCGGCATGCCCAATGTCCGTCTCGAGTCAGGTATGGTCCTCGCTATCGAGCCAATGGTTACGATCGGCGATTGGCGGATCAAAATCGCTCCCGATAATTTTACCATTATCACTCGTGACGGATCACTTGCTGCTCAATTTGAAAATACTATCGTTGTCACTGATGACGGCGTAGAGGTATTAACAGATTATTAATTTGTATGGACATCTATCTCGGCGTTGATTGGGGGATTAGTAAAATTGGTTTAGCTATTGCTGATAGCGAAACTCGTGTTGCAGTGCCAATTGGCGTGGTTAAAAATCTCGCTGAGTTAGTCTCTGAAATCAAATCTCAGGGCATCACTAAAATTATCCTCGGTCATCCTATTGCCAAAGATGGTCGTGCTGAGCATCAGGCTCTGGCTGATTTTCAAGCTGAGTTAAGCAAGCTCTCTGGCTTGCCTATTGAAATAGTTGATGAGCGACTTACTACTCGTCTCGCTATAGAGTTACGTCATCAAGCTCCTGGTACAGCTAAGCACAAAGCCGCTGCCGCTGAAGATGCTATCGCGGCTATGTTGATTTTGGAAACTTACCTAGCGCGAAATTAAAACAGACCCCTCAGTCCTAGCAAGCAGCTCCCCTTAGTAAGGTGAGCTAAGAACCAGTGTCATTTTTACTCTTCCTCCTCCTAACAAAACAGGTTTAAGCTCATAAAAGCGGGATTTATAGGTTTTCCCCTCCTTAATAAGGAGGGGTGAGCGAAGTTCGGGGTGGTCTTTCAATGGTGATAAAGTTTATTTAATCAGCTTAGACTTTTATGGAAGCTACTTACACTGTCGAAGGCATTATTTTGACTAGACAAGTCTGGCGCGAGTCCGACAGTCGTCTCAGTATCTATACTCGTGAGCAAGGTAAATTAGATCTGGTTGCTCGTGGTCTCAAGAAATCTAGCTCCAAACTCGCTGGCCACCTAGAGCCAGCCAATCGGGCCTCTCTAATGATTATTAACGGTCGCAGTCTGTCCTATGTTGGATCTGCTCGTACGCTGGATTGTTTTTATCATCTCAAGCAAGATTTGGATAAATTGCTTTGGGTGGGTGTTTGGCTGACTAACTTCAATCGTCAAGTAGAAGTCAATCAAGCTGATCTCAAGCTCTACGCCCTGCTTAGCCACTCACTAACCGTTTTTAATACTATTCGTGCCAGCGCCATCTATTATCAAGCTTTAGTTAATCTCTATATTATCAAATTACATAGCTTGCTCGGCGCCGGTTTAGACTGGGACAGTCTCAGTCTGCGCTTTCCTGCTTCGACGCTACTTTCAATTAAAAACTTGCTTGATCAGCTCTATCTCGGCGCACCACGCCTGACCAAAGTTCAGGCTCGTTTCATTAACGAATTAGCTAACACTTTGGCCAATTAAAAAGCGTAACAATTAGTTTGTTACGCCTTGGTCGGATAGCTGTAACAGTAAGTAGCTATCTGATCTGAATTGTTCAACTCGATTAGACCTGATGGGCCTCGAATTTTTGTCATCAATCCGTACTAACACAAAGGTCCTCAATTCTCTTTCGTCGGCTTTAATAAGTCGATTTTTTTTGTAGTGCCAGAATAATGAGCTTTCTTTTAATACGACGCTTCGCAAGGTTCTATTTGTAATCATTTCTACTACAAACTGCTCTTGCAAATTATTCAAACGAGTTTCCTCTATTTGTGAGTTCATTAATTCCCCCAAAGATGTTACTAGCCAAAAGAACGAGTTTCCATTATGCGTCATCTTGACTAGCTCGTCAATCTTGAAAAAAAAGCCCACTTTTGCTAAGCTAAATTAATAATTTTTACTAAAACTAAAGCGAAAAGACCCTTCAATCATATGCTGAGAACTCATACCTGTGGACAGTTAAATAAATCTAATCTTAGCCAAATCGTTGAATTATCTGGTTGGGTAGCCTCTTATCGCAATCTTGGCTCTTTGCTTTTTATTGACCTGCGTGACAAGTATGGCCTCACTCAGCTTTCTTGGAATGACACTGATCCTAGCTTTGCTGAGGCTTGTAAATTACGGCATGAATGGGTCATCAAAGTCAAAGGTGTTGTAGCACTGCGACCTGAAAAAATGATCAATCCCAAGCTGGCTACTGGTGAGATCGAAGTCCGAGTTGATAATCTAGAAATTCTCAGCGTCGCTGAAGTCTTGCCTTTTGAAATCCATAATGATGACAAATTAGGTGAGGTGAGTGAATCTCTACGTCTCAAGTATCGTTTCCTTGACCTCCGTCGTCCGAAGCTTCAGGAGATGCTGGCTGTCAAAGATCGCTATTTTACTCAGATCCGTGCTTATTTCCATAGTCATGGCTTCACCGAAGTTCAGACCCCGATTCTAGCTAACTCTTCACCAGAAGGCGCTCGTGACTTCCTTGTCCCATCTCGACTATATCCAGGTAAGTTTTATGCTCTACCTCAGGCACCACAACAATTCAAACAGCTCCTAATGGTTGGTGGTCTTGATCGGTATTTCCAAATTGCGCCTTGCTTCCGTGACGAAGACACTCGTGTCGATCGTCATTACGGTGAGTTCTATCAACTCGACATGGAGATGAGCTTCGCTGGTCAAGATGACGTTTTTGGGATCATGGAGCCACTAATGATTGAGTTGACTGAAAAGTTTTCTAACAAAAGCATCATTAATTTAGAAGCGGATAATTCTTTCCGTCGTTTGCCTTGGCGTGAGGCAATGACACGCTACGGTTCTGACAAGCCGGACTTACGTTTTGATTTATCCATTCAGGCCGTCACACCGCTACTCGCTAATTCTGGCTTCACAGTCTTTGATGAGATTGCCGCTAGCGGTGGCGCTATTCATGCTCTAGTCGTTCCAACTGGCGCCAGCTTCAGTCGTAAAGTTTTTGATGAATTAGTTGAACTTGCCAAGAAAAAAGGTCTAGCGGGACTTGCCTATGTTCAGATCACTGATGAAGGCATTAAGTCTAGTCTGACTAAATTCATTGGTGAGCATAAGTTCCAAGCCTTCCTTGACACTATCGGTGCCAAGTCTGGTGATGCCGTCTTGGTTGGTGCTGGTCCTTGGCTCAAGCTCTGTGGCGCTATGGGCACTCTACGTCTTGATCTGGCTAGCCGCTTAAATCTGCTTGATAATACCAAGGCTGCTTGGTGTTGGATCGTTGACTATCCAATGTACGAAGCCGTTGAGGAGGGGAGTCTAGCTGCCAAACAAGGCAAGGCCGTCGACTTTGGTCACAATCCCTTCTCCATGCCTCAAGGTGGCCTCGAGGCTCTAATCCAAAAAAATCCTTTGGAGATCTTGGCTTATCAATACGACTTAGTTTTAAACGGTTTTGAGATTTCTTCGGGCGCTGTTCGCAATCAAAATCCTGAGCTAATGTACAAGGCTTTCGCCATTGCTGGCTACAGTCAGGAGGAGGTTGATCAAAAGTTTAGTGGCATGATCAATGCCTTCCGTTATGGTGCTCCACCTCATGCCGGTAACGCTCCAGGTCTTGACCGTCTCATCATGGTCCTCAATGACTGGGATAGTATTCGTGATATGTACGCCTTCCCTAAGGACGGCCAAGGTCGTGACCTCTTGATGGACAGTCCTAATGAAGTTAGTCCTGAACAACTCAAAGAAATTGGTGTCAATTTAAAGTAAGGATTTTTATGCGGATCGCTATTCTTGGCTCTCAGGTAAATCAACGCGAACAAGGCTGGCTAGACCGCTGGGCTGATGAATTTACACGCATCGGTACGCAGGTTTCGATTAACCCTGATCTCTCCGATCTTGAGCAGGCTCAAGTTCTAGTTTTACTCTTTGATGGGCGAGCGACCGATCCTTATCTCTACACCGCTCTTGGTTATTTTTATCAGCTCAAAGCGAGCGACTCTCGTAGCCCAGTTCGGTTAACTGTCGCTCTAGCGGAGACTGAGGATTTCCCAGCTTCGCTCACGCCTTTTTTTGATCATGTGACGAGGACTGAAAAGGGTCTGATTAATACTGTCAAAGACTATCTTTATTTGAGTCATCGCCATGTCAATCGTTAATGAAAAAGCTAAGTTGCGGACTTGGATAGAAATTGATCGTGATCATTTGCGCTACAACTATCACATGTTTCGTGATCTCTTGGCTGACTCTTGCTTACTTGCTGCTGTCACCAAGTCCAATGCCTATGGTCATTCGCTAGTTGATTATTCGCTTGAATTATCTCGACTCGGTGCTGATTATTTGATGGTTGACTCGATCATCGAAGCCGTCAAACTACGTCAAGCTGGACTCACTAAACCTATTCTGGTTCTTGGTTATACTTTGCCAAGTGTATTAGCTCTAGCTGTCGCTCATCAAGTTAGTTTAACTATTTCTAGTTTTGAAGCTCTCTCTGCTTTGCGTCAGTTGTCTGATCAAGATTTAAGTATCCATCTCAAGTTTGATACTGGCATGTGTCGTCAAGGCTTCTTTCCTGCTGATCTTAACAAAGTCTTAGATTTTTTAGCTGATGAATTACCACAAGTTAAAGTCCAAGGCGTCTTTACACATTTAGCTGCTGCCAAAAACCCTGCCTTTGCTGATGATACAGAGCAACAATTAGCAAAGTTTGCTATAATTACCGCAGAGTTTGCTAGACGCGGTTTATCAGTCATTAGGCATGCTGCTGCTAGCGCGGGCACCCTTATTTATCCTCAGTCACATCTAGATATGGTCCGTGTCGGTATTGGACTCTATGGTCTCTGGCCTTCGCTACAAGTTGAATCAGCTATGAATGACCATCTAACGCTCAGGCCTATACTGTCTTGGAAGACTGTTATTAGCGAGATCAAAAGTGTTCCAGCTGGCAGTCGAGTAGGTTATGATTTTACTGAGCGCTTGGAGCGCGATTCTGTTATTGGTATCTTGCCCGTTGGTTATTGGCATGGTTATGATCGTAGTCTCTCTAGCATTGGTCGAGTTCTAGTTAATGGTCAATATGCCCGTGTCCTTGGCCGAGTTTCTATGGATATGTTGATTATTGACTTAACTCGAGTTAGTCATAGTGCTGTCGGTGATGAAGTTGTCTTAATCGGGACTCAGGGGACTCGTTGCATCGGTGCTACTGACTTGGCTGACAGGGCGGAGACTTCTGCTTACGAAATTATCACCCGACTCAATCCTTTGATTAAAAGATTTTATATTTAATTTAATTATATGAATAATAATGCCAAATACGCTTTTTATTATCTCTTGTCACTAGTGGCACTGATCTTTGTCAGTATCAACAGTGGTATCATTGTCTTTCAATTAATCAATCACTTTATTCCGGATACTCTCAGTAATTATTCTGACAGCGTTAGTCAAGAAATGATCCGTTTTGCTATCGCTTCGCTTATCTTTGCGACCCCAGTTTTTTACTGGATGCAGATGCTCATTAATCAAGGTCTAGTTAAAAAAGACATCGCGCTTGCCGCTCCAATCCGTCGTTGGCTAACTTATCTGATCATCTTTATTTCCAGTGTCGTTATTCTCGTTTGGTTGATCATGACCACCACTAGCTTTTTAAACGGTGAGTTAACTCTCAAAGCTATTCTCAAAACTCTAACTATTTTGCTGATTGCCGGCTCAGTCTTTGGTTATTACTTTTATGATATTCGCAAAGACAAAGTTGCTAGCACTGATTTGGTTCGCAGAATTTTTTGGATCGCTAGTTTGGCTATCATTGCCGGCATCTTTGTTTCTGCTCTTTGTGTCATGGATAAGCCAAGTGTGGTGCGTAGCCAGCGCCAAGATCAAAACACTCTTAGCGACTTGATGACTATTGATAGCGCTATTAATCAATACTACGCTGCCAATAAGCAGTTGCCCGTAGATCTTTCAGTGCTCGTTAATTCTGCTGGTATCTACCTCCGAGAGGAGAGTCTGACTGATGATTCTAGTCAAGCTTACCGTTATCAAGTTTTGACAGCTGAGAGTTACCAGCTCTGCGCTAACTTTAAGCTCGCTACCGACCGTTCTGATAAGTTTAATTACTCGGAACCAAGGTGGGATCATCAGGCCGGTGAAGATTGTTTTGATCTAGTACTTGTCAAATCTGCCGAAGCTCCCATTATCACTCCCATCAAATAAATCACCAATAGACAGCGCGCTTTGCTGTGTTATAATAAACAGGCTCAATGATTATCAAGATCGACAAATTCGAAGGCCCGCTCTATCTGCTCTTGCAAATGATCGAAGATGACAAGTTGGATATCACCGAGGTCAGCTTGGTTAAAATTGCTGATCAATACATTGCTTACATTAAATCCAGTGTCGATATTGATCCTGAACATATTGCTGATTTTTTAGTTGTTGCCGCCAAGTTGCTCTTGCTTAAGTCACGAGCACTGCTACCCTACCTCTATCCTAGCGAAGATGAAGAAGTTGATGACTTTGAATCTCAGATCAAGATGTATAAAGAGTTTTTGGATGCTACCAAGCTCATTAGTCAGCTGATCGGCAGCCAAAAAAGCATGTTTGGGCGAGAGTTTAGTAAGCAATCACTCTTGCTTGACTCTTTTACACCACCCAAGACTCTGATGCTAGGGGATTTGCCAAATATCTGTTATGAAGTCTATGCTCGTCTCAAACCAGTAGAAGAACTAGGCGTCGGCACTATCATTGAACATGTCAATATTGATGATAAGATGAATGAGGTCAAAAAGATTCTCACTCAAAAGATTAATTTCTTCTTTCGTGATTTTGTTGGCAAAGCTAAATCCAAAACCGAAGTCATTGTTGGCTTTCTCGCTATTCTCGAATTAATGAAACAGCGAGAAGTATTGATTGAGCAAGTCGCTACTTTTGGAGAGATCGAAGTTCAAAAATTACTCTAACTTACAGTCCAGATTTTTAATGATCTATGACCAATCTATCCTCACAACTTGAATCTTTACTTTTTGTCAGCGCCAAGCCTGTGGCACTTAAACAGCTTGTTGACTTGACTGGGGCGACTAACGCCGATTTAGAAGCTGCGCTCCTAGTTTTGACTGAGCGTTATGCTGCCGCTGACTCTGGCTTAGCTCTTCTGCATAACAACAGTAAGTATCAGTTAGTGACCAAGACTGACAATTCTGAATTGATTAAAAAGTTCTTGGATCAAGAAATCAATAGTGATCTCAGTCGTCCTAGCTTGGAAACTCTGACCATCATTGCCTATCGTGGTCCGATTGCTAAAGCTGATTTAGATCGTATTCGCGGCATTAATTGTTCGATGATTTTACGCAATTTACTCTTGCGAGGTTTAGTCGAATCTAGAGGCGATAAAAAAGACGGCGATACTTACTATCAAGTTACTTTTGATTTCCTCAAATTCCTTGGTGTTAGCTCACTGGAACAGTTGCCTGACTATGACCGCTTGCATAACGACACTGTTGTTGCCAAATTTTTAAGTCACGACGATGTCTCAGCTGAGTCAGTCGCACAGTCTGATCTAGAGACTCTAACTACTACTGATTAATATGATTTCTACGTTATTAATTAGTTTTGTGTCTTTGCTTCAAATCACTTTTGGTCATAATTTTTTTCTGGCTTCTGCTTTGGATCGTTATTTTATCAATACTACCATGGCCAGCATGGAGCACTTGGTTCAGGATCAGCTAGCAGTTTTGCGTTCTGGCGCTCTTGATCCTAACTCTGCTTTACCAATCCCTCACAAAGGACCTTGGAAAGTCGCTGCCTCCGCTGTCGCTGGTGAAAAGATTAGCTCTGAGCCCGAATTAGTTATCGAAGCCACGAGTGCCATTCTCATCGATACTCAAACTGGCGCACGACTCTTTGAACAAAACGCTGATTACCAACACGCTATTGCTAGTATCTCCAAGCTCATGGCTGCTTTAGTTTTTGTTGATAATAATCCAGGTTGGGAAACTGTTTACACTGTGCGTGCCACTGACGCTCGTCCAGGCGCTACTCCCAATATCAAGGCTGGCGAACGCATCACTGCTCGTGACCTTTTTTATGATGCTCTAGTCGCTTCTGATAATGCTGCTATTATTGCCTTGGTTAATCTAACTGGCTTGTCCGAAGAACAATTTGTCGATCGTATGAATCAACGAGCTGTCTCTATGGGTCTAGTCGAAACTGTTTTTACTGACCCGACCGGCTTGTCGTCCGGCAACGTCTCTACTGCTGCTGAGGTTAGTGTTTTTGCTCGTCAGGCTTTTTTGCATAGCGACATCCGAGCTGCAGTCCTGACCAAGGGCTATGATCTTACTCTTTTGCCAGATACCAAACGACGTATTTACAGCACTGACGATCTCTTGGGCGGTGATCTAGGCACTATTGAAATCCTAGGCGGTAAAACTGGTTATGTTGACAAGGCTGGCTACTGCTTTGTTGGTAATTTTAGTAATCACGAGCAAGAGGTGATTAGTGTGGTTCTCGGTGCAGGCACCATCAAGGCTCGTTTTAGCGAAACTGCCAAATTATTACATTGGTATTTTAAAGACACTAATTAAAATTATATGAATAAATTAATTGTCGCCAATTGGAAAATGAATCTTGATTGTGCTGAGTCTCTTAAGCTGGGAGGGGATTATCTCAAGCTTTTCAAAAAATCTCCCAACCAAGTTGTAGTCTGCCCATCATTTTTACCACTAGCTCAGTTAGCCGCTAACTTCAAAAATTCACTTTTATCACTCGGTGCTCAAGACGCTTTTTGGACTCTCAAAGGTGCTTACACGGGTGAGATTTCTGCCGCCAGCCTCCGCTCACTTGCTTGTACTCATGTCATCCTCGGTCACAGTGAACGTCGTCAGTATTTAGCTGAGTCTTGCCGTATGATCAATGCCAAAGCCCAGAGCGCCCTAGATGCTGGTCTAACCCCTATTATTTGCGTCGGTGAGGATGCGGCTAAGCGCAAAGCCGGTCGTAGTGCCTCTTTTATCACTGGTCAAGTCCAACGAGCTCTCAAGGGCCTGAAATTAGCCAAAAATAACTCCTTAGTGATAGCCTATGAGCCAATCTGGGCGATTGGCACTGGTAAAGTCAGTAAAGCCGCTGATACTGTTGTTATTCATCAGTTAATTCGTCGTGTTGCCACCAAAATCTTGGGTGCAAACACCAAAATCAAAGTTATTTATGGTGGTAGTGTGGATCTTGATAATGCAGCCAGTCTCCTAGCCGAGTCAGAAATTGACGGTTTTTTGATCGGCGGCGCTTCGCTATCAGCTAGTAATTTCTATAAAATAGCTAATATTAAATAAAAAATACTTATTGCCAGTGCCTGTTTTATCAGCTACACTAAAGTCCTATGATTCTTAATATCATTGTTTGGAGCTTGTTAGTCATTAGTTTTTTGCTAATTTTAACTATTGTTTTACGCAAGTTTCCTTTGCTTGCGAGCATTAATATCGAACAAATTAATGCTGAACGCCAAGCCGAGCTCAAACAAAAAATCCTCCATGATAAGTTTAAACGAGATCTAAGTCGTTTTTTTGGCTATTTTCTCAAATTTATGGCGCCAATCGGTCATTTCATTGCTGACAAGGCTCATTTGCTCTATGATAAGTTAGTTAATCTTCAGCAAAGTCACACCAAAATCGTCGTACAAACCAAATACGATCTCGATCAGCAAGTCGACATTCTGCTCGCTGAAGCCGAAGATTTAACTCGTAAAGACGAGTTGGTCAAGGCTGAGCACAAATACATCGAAGTCATTGGCCTAGATGCAAAGAACTTCAAGGCCTACGAGCTGCTAGCTGATAATTACTTTGTTCGTGAAAATAACGAAGACGCCGAACAAACTCTTTTGCATGTCATTAAGCTCAAAAATCAGCTTTTGAAACATGATAAAGATGCTTTGCCTCAGGCGGAATTAGCCAAAAACTATTATAGTTTAGCCAGTGTTTATCAAAAAATTAACGAAAACGACCGGGCTTTGGATTATTTAGAGCAAGCTTTGGCTATAGAACCAGCCAATCCCAAATATCTTGATAAAATTATAGATTTGTGTATAATGACTAAAGATGGTTCTAGGGCTGCTATTTTTTGTCGCCAGCTAGAAGCTTCTAATCCAAGTAATAAAAAGCTCAAAGACATCAAAGAGCAGATCCGTGACTTGGTCAGTGATCAGCCCGCATAATTTAAATAGGCCGTTGTAGCTCAGTTGGTAGAGCACCACCATGGTAAGGTGGGGGTCCGGGGTTCAAATCCCCGTGACGGCTCCAATGAAACACCTCAATTGAGGTGTTTTTATTTGCCTTTTGCAACTTTTTATGCTATGCTAATGGCATTAATCTTTCTTGTTGTTTAACAATTTTTGGAGGGCTTATGACAGCCACCATCGACTATCTGATTGGTCGGCATAATCCACTGCTTGTTAGCGAGCCTTATTCTGATCTAGATGAGGCTTTAACAAAAAGCTTTTATGCTAAGTTCAGAATCAAGGATAATCCTTTTGATTATCCAATACCCCCAGTCTCCATTTACGGGGACGAGTGTCAGATGATTTTTGTCGATACGGCTAATGTAGAAAAACTACAACGCCGTCTCAGTCATTATTCTATATACCCCAAATACCAGCCCAGTCGCAGCACTAATCGTCCAAGTGAACCCTACTGGCTAGCAGTTCTACCCGCTACTACCAAGTTCACCGAAGGCAGAGCTGTCATGACTTACAGTGAGTACCTTATTTATTGTGCTTGTATATTACTAGCACATCACAGCTATCCGGACTTAGAAACTACTACTTGGTTTCCTGAAACAGTTCAGGGTGGGTTATGGGGCAATCAAGCTATCTGTGCTAATAACCTAGGTTATAGCTACAATTTTAAGATGAGCCTAGTCGAATCAGACTTTCTGGTTAGGCCGGTTATCTTTTTAAACTAAAATTTTTTAACTAGTCCCGTTTCTGAGGAAACGGGCTTTTTATTTCCTGCTGTAACTTGTTTTTCTCTATTTAATATGCTAATTTAAGGCCATGTTTAACACTTCTCAAGTCCGTCAGGACTTCCCACTTTTAACTCGTCCCGACTCTGCTCGTCAGATTTATTTTGATAATGCTTGCATGAGTTTGAAACCCAGCCTCGTCATTGACGCTATGACTGAGTATTATCGTGACTACCCAGCTTGTGTCGGTCGTAGTTCTCATCATCTTGGCCAACTAGCTAGCCAAAAAGTTCAAGCTGTCCGCGCCAAAGTCGCTAAGTTCATTAACGCATCAAGCGAAGAAGAAATCATTTTTACTCGTAATACTACCGAAAGCATCAATCTAGTTGCTCGTAGCCTCGGCATCAAGGCTACTGATCGGATTCTGGTTTCTGACAAAGAACATAATTCTAATCTCGTTCCTTGGCAGCTACTCTGCCAGCAAACTGGAGCCACTTTAGAAGTCTTGCCTTCGCGAGCTGATAACACTTTTGACCTCGACCATTTCGCTCAAGTCATTACCGGTGCTAGACTCGTTGCTATTGGTCACACGGCCAACCTCGACGGCGTCACTGTGCCAATCTCTGAGATCATTCGCCTCGCTCATAGTGCTGGCGCCCAAGTGCTTGTCGATGGCGCTCAGGCTATGCTTCATCAGCGCCTCGATGTCCGTGCACTAGACCTCGATTATCTAGCTTTTTCAGGTCACAAGATGCTTGGTCCGACTGGCACTGGCGTACTCTACGGCAAAGCATCTTTACTTAATTCGCTCGAACCATTTCTAGTTGGCGGTGACACGGTTGAGTCAGTTACTTATACTGATCACAAGTTTTTACCAGTTCCGGAGCGCTTTGAAGCTGGTCTGCAGGACTATGCTGGCTTACTGGGATTGGGAGCAGCCATTGACTATCTCTCGGCTCTGGACTTCAGCGCCATTCGTGAACATGAGTATCAGCTCAATCATTATTTGACTAGCGAAGTTCAGAAGCTAGCTAAGTTCCGTTTGATTGGCCCAGAGGACCCGCGTCAGCGTAGCGGCGTGCTATCCTTTTATTTTGACGGCGTTGACGCTCATCAAATCGCTTTGATGCTCGACAATATGTCTGGTATTATGATCAGGTCTGGCCAGCACTGTGTGCATTCTTGGTTTCATGCTCACAAACTTACCGGTAGCGCCCGCGTCTCTTTAGCCTTTTACAATACTATGGAGGAGGCGGAGCAGTTTATTAAAACTCTTACTAAAATCAATCAAATTTTCTAATCTATGTTTTGTGTCGCTGCCCTCGTGGTTTTTTCTATCCTTGGTATTTTTAGCGCTACGCATCGTGAGTATGCTAGGCGAGCCCTCGATTGCGTTTTTCGTCGAGTCACGCTCAGGCCTTGTAACACTGGTTTTAGTGAACAAGTACGCAGTCAGATTTTAGCTCGTCTACTTGGTCGCAGCGTTTGGGCAGCTAAAATGTTTAACAAATACTTCGAGGTCTTTGCTTGGATTTTTATGATCGCTATGGTGGCAAGCACTATATGGACTGCTCAAGGTATCTATCGCTACTATCTCTACGGTTCTTGCAACGGCCTTAATTCGACTAGTTTTTGTGCCTTTGACCCTAGTGGCACCAATAACAAAGTTTCTAGTATGCAGGATAGCGAGACTTGCAGTTTAGTTAATTCTACTGAGTCTGATCTGACTCTAGCTGGTCTCGACCTTTCGCTTTTCCCTCGTCAAAATGAAAGTGCCAAAGACAAATTGGTCATGATCGCTTGTTATGAATGTGACTACAGCCGTGCTGTTTATCCTGATATTGCCAAATTAGTTGCCAAGTATAACCTAGACTTTACTTTTATTCATTTTCCAGTCAAAGCAGGTGAGTCCGAGACTTTTATGTCCGCCTTTGGTAACTGTGTTTATAAATCTAGTCCCGAAAAGTTCTGGGCTTGGAATGAGCAGATGTTTGCGGCTAGTAAATCCGATTTAGATAAGCCAGAATTTGTCGCCACTCTCGCTAGCAATCTCGGCCTTGATGGCCAGGCTCTATTGTCTTGTGCTCTCGATCAGGCTACTCTCGACCAAGTGCGTTCTCAATATAGCGAAGCTAAGACCACCAAGTTCTACGGTACTCCTACCATCTTTATCAATGGTCAGGCGGCTGTCGGCCCCAAGCCTTATCGTGTTTACCGAGCCATGGTAAACAAGTATCTATTTTTCTAAAGATTGTCCGACTAACACAAAAATGCTATAATCAAGGCAACTTATTAAAACATCAGCTTGATGAGAGCTTTAATTATTTAATTATGAAAAACAATAATACTTCCAGTGATTGCTGCTGGGGTAATCTATGCGGTGCTAGTCGTGGTCATTTAGTGGCTATCATCGCCATCTTAGTCATTGGTGCCATTGTTTCTTTTGCTATTCTCCGTGATCGTATCGTCAATCAACAATATCGTCAGGTCACTGTCACTGGTCAGGGTCGTATTGTTTATCAGCCCGATCAAGCGACTATCAATCTCGGCGTTCAAATCGACAAAACTGCCAAGGCTGAAGACGCTCTCAACCAACTCAACGCCAAGATCCTTGCTATCAGTGAAGCTGTCAAGAAACTCGGCATAACTGAGGCTGATATCAAAACCAGTAACTATTCTCTCTACACTCAATACGACTTCAAAGACAATATCTCTGTCGTCTCCGGCTACAATGCCAATCAACAACTCGCTATCAAAGTCAAAAATCTCAACACCAACAAGGATTTAGTAACCAAGGTGATTGCCGAAGCCACCAAGGCCGGTGCTAACCAAGTCAACGGTGTGGTCTTTGATGCCTCCAATCTAGAGGACTTGAAGCAGCAGGCTCGTGTGCTCGCTCTCAAGGACGCTGAGAAAAAAGGCCTTGATCTAGCTAGGACTGCTCGGGTTAGGCTCGACAAAATCAGTGGCTGGTACGAAAACTTCATCTCCGGTCAGGGCAATGTCATGGATTACGGCAAGGGCGGTATGAATGCTGGCGCTATCAATACCGGCTCCACTCCTCAGATCAATACTGCTGACAATGAACTAGTAATGGAAATGGGTATTACTTACTACATTCGCTAAGCTACTTCTTGATCAATTAAAAACACGACTTACTAGTAAGTCGTGTTTTTATGTTCTCAGCTTTAGCTGAGCCCTGTGAGCAAATCATCTTCAAAGGCTATCATGCCAGCTAGTGACTGTTCATAGTGACTAGTATCAGGAAAGTCCAAGGATCTGATTTTGTGATCAACTGCTTTGATGAGAGTCTTTAATCTCTCTAGCTCTGGCTCGGTGATAGTGTGATTGAGTACTATCATCTCGCCTCGATTACTCAGACTGAGAAACTCCAGCGCTCCTTCAGCTACTTGATACTGATGGTAGTCTCGACTATTTTCGACCAGTAGTTTATAGAAAGCCAGTTGTCGTTTATAGCCATGGAGCTTGATTTTTTCCTTCTCATCATGACCTTGCCAATTCTGAGTTGGATTGCCGGTCTTAAAATCATAGACCCGCATCATTTTGGACTCTTCATCGACGACAATCTTGTCAATCTTACCGGTAATCAAAACCCCATCAACCACTACCTGCTGTTGTTTAAAATCAGTTTCAATCCAGTGTTCTTTGGCTATTCTCTGTTTGGCTTGCATCCAGTAGCTCTGCCAAACTTCTCGACCCTTGGCTAAATAATCTTTATAATCCAGTTCTGACATTTTTTCTTTGCCTAGTTTCTCAGCAAAATAGTTTTGTACTTCTTCTAGACTTGGTAGGGCCTCTCTGGTTTTGAGATGATGATAGATTGCTTCAATGGTCGCATGCATCGCTGTGCCATAGCTAGTAAAAACACTTTTAGCTTGTGGAAAATGTAATAAGTTTTGCTCCAAGAAGCTGTGCGGACCGCCTTGAGTCACATTCAAGAAATTATTCAAATGGGTCACACTCATCGCATAATGTTCGAGCAGGGGAGCGAGCAAAGCTTTTTCGTCAGTTTGTAAATTAATTGGCGCCGGTGCATTGATCATTGCTAGACTAGTAATCAATGACTCTTGATTTATTTTTTGTTCGCTCAGATCTAGTTGATGAGCAAACTGGCTAAAATTATCTGGTGCCAAAAACGGCAAACCTAGAGCCTCTTTACCATTGTTTTCGGCTCGGTAACCAGTCAAGTAGAGCTGCCTACGAGCACGGGTGATTGCCACAAAAAATAATCGCAAATAGTCATCCATACTTTCTGCGGTTGGATCAATCGGTAGATTTTTGGGGAATGCTATGAGCTCGTTTTTTTGCCCTTTAGTCCAGATATTTTCTTGGCAATTAACTACAAAGACTGTGTCAAATTCTAGGCCTTTAGCTTTGTGAGCAGTCAGTAGATTGATAGCTTGTTCGCCGCCTAGGCTTGGACTAGTATCAGTGATGGCGACGCCGTGTTTTTGGTGTGCCGCCACGCAGTCAATCAAGTCTTGTAATCTCGGTGAGTCAACTGTATTAGCGTAGCTACGAATCCTATTAACAAAGCTATTGAGGGCTGCCAAAAAGTCTAGATAGGCGCTTGGATTTTTTTGGTAATTCTCACGATTAAAATAATAACGACGAAAAGGCGAGCTAAACTCTACTGTCTCTTGTTCTGGTCCGATCAGTTCATCAAGTAGTTGCGCTAGACTCTGAGTCTTGGCTCGAGCAGCGAGTTCTAGTAGCCATTCGGCTAGCGCTACCAGGTCTGGATCAGAGTTAGCGAGCATAGCGTCGAGCCAGCGACCCTTGCTGAGATCTTTGCGATGCTCACTCGCTTCAATAGCTAGTTGCCAAACTGTTTTGCGTGCTAGGCCCCAAAACTTATAGCCAATTACTTCAGTCAGTAGTTCTTGAGCGTAGGCGAGTCCCTCACTGGCAAGAGCCTGTACTAATTTAGCCAGATTAATTAATTGAATAATATGTTCTTCTTCGAGGACATTGCGTTGTTTTTCATAGGCGATAGTTATGCCAGCTGCCTGCAATTGCGGTACTAGACCGAGTAGCTGACGATGATTGCGGGCAATGACGGCAATTTCTGTAGCTGGCGTACCCTTTGCTAATTGAGCTTTGATCTCCTCGATCAAATAACTATATTCGTGAGTGACTGTGTCAAAGCTCAAGACTTTGATTTGGCCGGGACGCAACTGGCTATTGGCGGCTTGTAAAAATTTCTTCAGCTCAGGCAAATGCTTATCTAATCTTTCTTGACCTTGCTTGATGATAATCTGAGCAAAATCTACAATCGGCGCAGTTGAACGGTAGTTTTTATTGAGACTGATAAATTGGGTGGCTGGATAAGTTTTTTGAAATTGCAAAACATTATTTAGTTCCGCACCTTGGAATTTGTAAATCGCCTGATCATCATCACCGACTACCATCAGATTGGGACGACCTTCATTGACTGGATTATCAGCAAGTAGATTTATAATCCTCATCTGAGCTTCGTTAGTATCTTGAAACTCATCAACCAAGATATATTGATACTGCTCTTGGAGTTCGGCCATTAGGCCGGGTTTTTTAATCAGGATTTGAATCAAATCCATGATCATATCATCAAAGTCCACGCAAGCTTCCGCGTTCATGATTTGTTGGTACTCGGCATAGACGGCAGCAAGCGACAAGTTTCTCTTCAGCTGATGCTTGTCTTTCAGATGTAGCTCTTTGTTATCAGTGTCTTTTTTAAACCAGCTATTTTTCCAAGCCGTTAGAGCCTTGGTGTTAGCTTCTTCAACTGCTTCGGTGTAAGCAAGCTCCAGGCTAACGATTAAGAGCTCAGTATAATCCAGTAAGCTGCTATGACTAATCGCTGACCCTTGTCTCGGTAAGGATTTTAGCTCGGCTAGTAATTCCGGTATCGCTTCACGAGTTTTTTTGGAAACAGTGCTATCAAAGACCGGCAGTAGCAAGCTTTCGATCTGTTCGTAACTCGCTAGATTACTTTGTAAAATCATGGCAAACTCTGCCGGCGTTAGACCGGCTCTTTTTAATTTGCTGATTCGATCTCTGACGCTTTTGAGATAGACAAAGCCTTGTTCATTTTTACTAGCTAGCGCGTCGCCGTAGGGGGCTTTGGCTAGGATTCTGCCTAGTGTTTCGATTTGCCTGATTTCATCGGCTGGCGACATTTGTCGGGCTTCATAAAACTCTTCACGAAAACGTTGACTGATGTCGAGCGCAAAACTATGAAAGGTATGGATAGCTACTTTGTAAGCCTCATTACCAATCAGGCCCACTAAACGCGCTCGCATATTACTCGCTCCGGACTCGGTAAAAGTTAGACATAGTATATTGGACGGCAGTGCGTCACTTTGTCTCAGGATATTGGCTACTCGCAGGCCCAGTAACTCTGTCTTGCCTGTGCCAGGACCCGCTACCACCATCACTGGTCCATCGATCGTGTCGACAGCTAGTCTCTGCTCATCATTTAGATTTTGATAACGTGTTTCAAAAGACATATTAAGCTAGATAATATCTCAGCGTATAAATTAAATTAGCATTTTGCTCGTTCTCAGCTTTTTTACTCTCATTATCATAGAGCCATTGCAAATAGCCACGATCATTCATGACCAATTCTTCCAATGGCACGCCTTTGTGCTTACCAAAGCCCAGACTCTTAATTAGAAGTGGTTCTTGTGACAACTGTATCATCTTGTTAATGACCGCTTCTGATTCCTCCAAGGCAAATTTTTCTGCCACCACGGTCTTCAAATGATTAAAGAGTAATTCTAAGACCAAGACATCGCCTAGAGCATCGTGAGCTTCAGCGACTACTGGTGGGAATTGTAAGAAGTAGCGCAAATATTGTAACTTGTGCTGCTCGCTCGGGATTAAGTGTTGAGCTACTCGACAAGTATCGATAAAAATCGGAAAGCTCAAACCTTCGTTTTTTAGTACTTGCAAATCAAAAGGCGCATTGTGAGCCACGATGATCACTCCAGCTTGAGCTAAGCTGGCTAACTCTTGATATTGGACACTACCAGCAAAGCTTGGCTTCTCTGCTACCATCTCATTGGTAATATGATGAATAGACATTGCTCCATAGCCAATTGCTACCGGCGCTTTAAATAATTCATTAACCATCTGACCACTAGTCAGGTCTTTGTAAGCCAGTTGTACCAGTCTGGCATTTTGTAAATCGGTCGTCTCAGTGTCCAGAAGTAATATTTGCATAGATATAAATTATAGGCTTAGTTTAGCGGTAATCAGTCCTTGCGTCAATTTTATTTTTCTCACACTCTAGGCATTGATAGCTTGACAAAATAATAAATATATGACATAATTATAATCATATAATCATTTAGTTTTTTAACAAAAAAGGAGTTATTGATGTTTGATGAAGTATTTTTAATTATCTTCTTAGCTAGTATTGCTGTAGCCGGTGTCTGTAACTGGGTCCTTATCATCATTTCTTTATTCAATCAAAACAATGGCGAATTCTGATTTGCTAGATTAACTCACCACCCGTCTACCAGGCGGGTTTTTATTTGACCAAAATTATTGACAAACGCAATTGAGTTGCGTATTATTTAACTATCTTTATATGCTAAATACTCAAACAATTTTACAACAGCTCAGTGACCAAGGTTTCAAAAAAACCAAAGTTCGCGAGCTTTTAATTGGCGAGCTACTCAAGCTCAAAAAACCACTGGACGCTCAAGCTCTCCAAGACTTTTTGAGCGACCAAAAGCTAGCAGTTAACAAAACTACTGTCTATCGTGAATTGCAATTCCTCTTAGAGCGGGGGATTATCGTCGAAATTAATTTTGGCGACAATAAGCGACGCTACGAAATCGCTGGTCTGGCACACCATCATCATTTAATTTGTAATAATTGCCAAGGTGTCGAAGATGTTTTTGTTGACCAAGATCTAGTCAAATTAGAAAAAAAGATTGCCAAAGAAAAAAACTTTGCTATCCATAGTCATAGTTTAGAGTTTTTTGGACTCTGCCGGCATTGTCTCTGAGACAAAATTAATTAAGCTCCTTATTTGCCGAGAGTTTTTTTATTATTTACAAAAGCTTTTTTGATCAATATCTGCAAAACTTTCTGATCAGTGTCCGCTAGCTTATTAATATAAAGACAACCAACGCTGACTTTGTGCTTACCAAGTTTGGCTAGTAGCTCCTCATAAGCTTTGATAGACATTAGATAAAGTGTCAGATTTTGTTTGCGAACTGCAAAGGCAACTAGCGGCCAATCTCCCTCTTGAGTGCTTCGTTCGGATTTATAGTGGTATTGTCCAAAGCCTATGATGTTTGCACCCCAAACTACCGGTTCTTCACCGGTTACTTTTTTAAACATTGCCAGCAACATCAATCCGTCCTTGCGCTTAGCTTCTGGGCTAATTTTATCTAACAAAGCCTCAGCCTTGATATTGGTCGCTTTGGTTTTTAGTTCGGACATCTATTTAAAGCTTAGTATCGGCTACTACAGGACGCAAGCTAGCGGCGTTAATAGCAAAGCACTGCTCACAGGCAATTATCTTTAGTGATGGGCTGTAGCTGTCATCATTATAAAAACTTTCTGAGGCAGCGCCACAGTAACTACATCTGCCCACCACTACCTTGTTAGCAATTTCCGGCACCACATCGGTCACCATGCGATCATCAAAGACAAATAAAGTGCCTTTGAAGTTTTGACCCGGATATTTGACCATATAATCATGAATACCGTTTTTGAGTTGATAGATATTATTGAAGCCCTCTCGTTTTAGTAGGCAAGTAGCCTTTTCACAGCGAATACCACCAGTGCAAACCGATACCACTTTTTTATCTTTGAGATGAGCTAACTCCTTGATCTTGGCTGTTAAGTCTCGGAAATTTCTCAGTTCTGGATTAACAGTCTTGTCAAAGTAGCCAGCCTTGACCTCGTAGTCATTACGCAAGTCTAGTATTACAAAATCATCATTATTTTTATACAGCTCGGCTAGTTCTTCAGCGCTTAGCTCTGGAGCAGTTTCTCGGGCAACATCAAAGCGCCCAGCTCCTAGTGTCACTATTTCTTCTCTGACTTTGACCTTTAGTTTGGCAAAGGCCTTGCCAGTGCCGGCGCTTTCTTTGATCGCCATATCAGCAAAACGGCTATCAGCCGCCATCGCTTGTCTGTACTTATCGGTGTCAGTTGAGCTGCCTTCCAATGTGCCGTTAATACCTTCTACGCCAACCAAAATCCGGCCTTTGAGATTAAGGCTTTGACATAGAGCTCTTTGCTCATCACGAACAGACTCAGGATTATCTAAGTTGATGAATTTATAAAAAAGAATGACTTTGTATGCTGTTTCCATATTTTTATTAATCATTTGCTTTGCAGTTTAATTCTACCACAATAAAAGACCATAACAAGGATGGTCTTTTATCTAAATAACTTTCTGCTCGGGGACAGGGATTCGAACCCCGATTGACGGGACCAAAACCCGCTGTCCTACCTTTAGACGATCCCCGAAATATAAACTTGTCTTTTGGTGATTTTATTCAAAATCTTATAATAATCAAGCTTATTTGTCAAACTTAGCCATTTTTTGAACAGTTATCTGTTTTAGGCTCTTTTCATTGACTTTCTGGCTTAACTGTGCTATATTGACCTTATCACATGTCTTGCAAAAGCGTAGTCGAACTCAAATTGCAATTCAAACTGTGTCTTTAATTCAAATTCTTATTGCATTTAAAATGGAACTAGGAAATATCAAGAGACTGACAGATCGTGGTTTCGGCTTTATCGCTCGTGAGGGCGGTCAGGACGATCTATTTTTTCATGCTAGTGAACTACAAGGTGTAGAATTCAACAGCTTGAAGGAAGGCGACAAAGTTCAGTTTGAAGTCGGTCAAGGCCCTAAGGGCTTGAACGCTACCAAAGTTTCTCGTGCTTAATTAGCACCTGATCTTACAAAAGACTCCACCCTCGTGGGGTCTTTTGTTTTTGGTGATGATTGAAAGCTTATTTTAATCTTGTTACAATTAGTCTATGTTAGCTTCTATTACCAGACGCGCCATCATTATCTTTTTACTACTGACTATTCTGGGTACAGCCGTCTTTTTATTTGCCGCTCAGTATTTCCTTGCTCATCTAGCGAGTGGCCTTGATCGTGCCATCATTCGTCAGTTACTGCTTTTGCTCGCTATGTTCATTCCAGCGGCTTCGGCGATCTTGGTTCAGCGCTTACTCTTTCATCGACCAGTTCATGATCTAGGTTGGCGACTGGGACCACTCAGGCTTTATCTTCAGAGTTACGCCACCATTGCTCTGGGCTTTATTATTAACTATGGCTTGACCTGGGCCTTCATCATCCCGACTAATTGGACTCTGGCTAATTTTCTAGATAGCTACGCGCCTAGCTTGCCTTTGCCAACGCCTTTGCTCATTATCATTGTGCCACTTTTAACATTTATTTTAGCTCCTATCATCAATATGATCCCAGCGCTCGGCGAAGAGATCGGCTGGCGTGGCTTTCTTTTACCAGCTCTTGCGCCACTCGGCACTGTCAGGGCCATTGTCATTAGCTCTACTCTCTGGGCACTCTGGCACTTGGCTATTATCAGCCTGCTTGGTTTTGCTTCGGTGACTGCTACTTGGCCAGCTGTAGCACTTAGCTTCTTTATGTTGCTGGCCTTTGGCCTCTGGCTTAGCTATGTCTGGCTCAAGACTACCAGCACTATTCTGACTGCCTTTATGCACGCTACCTTTAATGCTGGTTCTTATGCCTTTTGGCTCTTAATTTTTGCTACCGGTAGTAAATTATTGATTCGTTCAGCTGGACTGGCTGGTTTTATCGTTTTGGTAATTTTTGGGCTAATCGGCCTGTATTTCTTGGTCCGCAGACTCAAACTAGGCTTCAAGCTTTAGCCACTCGAGGCCACTCTTGCTTTTTTATCAAAAATATGTGATAATAGTGACTTACTATTCTTCACTTTGCGCTTAATTAGCTATTTTCTCTATTTGGCGATCCAACTGAACTAATAGCTTATAAATAATTTTTTAATAAATATGGGACAATTTAGACGAGAAAATCGCTCCTTCGGTGGCTCTAAGCGCTTCGGCGGCGATCGTGAAAAGACTATGCACCGTGCTACTTGCTCCGACTGTGGTCGTAGCTGTGAAGTGCCTTTCCGCCCAACTGGTGACAAACCAGTTTATTGCAGTGAATGTTTTGGTCAGCAACGTGATAACGATTATGATGATCGTGATTTCGGTCGTGATCGTTACAACAGCTTTGATCGCGCTGAAAAGAAAATGTTCCCAGCTAGCTGTGACACTTGTGGCAATCGCTGCCAAGTGCCTTTCCGCCCTACCAGCGGTAAGCCAGTTTTCTGTGACAATTGTTTCGGTCGTGGTGGTAGCTCTGCTGCTCCTAAGTCTGGTGGTTCTTGCCAGTGTAAAGATCAGTTTAGCTCTCTGCATGCTAAGCTTGATACTATTATCAAGGCTCTCAATATCCCAGCTACTCCTAAGGTCTTCAATGACGAAATTGAAGAACTGATCGAAGAGATCGCTCAAGCTGAAGCTCCAGTCAAAAAGACCAGAGCTAAGGCTGAGCCAAAAGCCAAAAAGACTAGCAAGAAATAATCTGACTAGACAAAGAAAAAACCGCCTTAATTGAGGCGGTTTTTTTGATCTATGCTCACTGGCCAAGTATTCAAGGCAATAATTTTTAATGCCTGTGTTTTGCAGGCTCGCTGTAGTACTAGTACTCTCATGTCAATAGAATCGCAGAGTATTTTCTTTGCAACATAGCAGTAGTTACTAGCCACTTCATTGATCTCTCCACCGTTTGCTTGGCAAATCCCTAGTAGCTCTTCATTTATCAATCTGTTACGGTCAATGAGTTTAGCTACTGCTTGCTTGTTTAGCTTAGCTTTTTGCTCAAAATCTTCGACTATCTTCATTCTACTTAGTGGCGAGCCGTAACTTGTTTTAGCTCCAGATAAGCTTAGTAAATACTGACAGAGTTTATCAGTGTAGTCATTAAATTCTTTGTCTAGAGCCGCTATAGTCTGTAGCACATCTTCAAAGTCTTTGCTTGTCATCATTGGGCACTCCTTTGTAAATGAACAAAATTATTTAATATTATTACGATAGTTTAGGGCATGACTGAGTGTCATTGGGTCAGCATAGTCTAGACTCGCTCCAGCTGGCAAGCCTCTAGCAAGCCGAGTGATACGCACTTTAGTGCTATTCATCATTCGGATTAGATAAAGGGCGGTCGTTTCACCTTCGATATCCGGATTAAAGGCGAGTATCACTTCGCTGATACTTTGACTGGCAACTCTTTCTAGTAGATGGTTAATAGTTAGACCTTCACGTTGACCGCTGGCTACCGAACTAATCGTCCCATTCAAGACATGAAAGAGGCCCTTATACTGACCAGTTTCTTCAATCGCTGCTAGATCACGACTGTCCGCCACTACGCACAAGATGCTTCGTTCACGATTGTGATCACGGCAAATGGCACAGGGATTTTCGACGGTGATATTGTGACAAACTTGGCATTGAGTCAGTTGTCCTTGTAAGTCCAATAGGCTTTGGGCAAGCGCTCTCAAAAACTCTGGCCTTTGCTTGATGAGATAAAAAGCAAAGCGCTCCGCTGTCTTTGGTCCGACTGTTGGCCACTGGGCTAGTTGTTCAATTAGCTTTTGGACTACGGCCGGATATCTCATAATTAACCTTTGAGTAAATCGCCAAGATTAGCTAGTCCACCCATTTCTTGCATCTTCTTAGCCATCACTTTTTGCGCTTCTTTGATAGTGCTGTTATAAGCTTCAGCCAAAGACTTTTCCAAATCATCACGATTTTTGTCAGCAATACTGATTTTTGTCACAGTCATATTGCCATCCATAGTGATAGTGATGCCATTTTTTTCATGAGTAACAGTTTCACTAGCAAGAGCGCTCTGCATCATTTTGGCTTGGCTACGTAGGTCTTTGATTTGTTTCAATTTGTTAAACATAATGCTATTTGATTAATTATTAAAATTCTGGTGCTTCTATGCCTTTTAGACTCGCATCATTTTTGAAGCTAACTGTGTCACCATCAAAGCGCAGGTTGACCATGCCAATTGGTCCGTTTCTGTGCTTCGCTACATAAATCGTCGCGTGACTCTTTTCGTCATCCGTCAGATTGTTGAGATCGTAGTTGCGATCCGCTCCACGACGGTAGACAAACATTACCACATCCGCATCTTGTTCAATAGATCCAGATTCACGCAAGTGTGACAGCTTCGGAATCGCTGGCTTGGATTGCTCCACGGCTCGAGATAGCTGAGACAGGGCGATTACCGGAATATTCAATTCCTTAGCAATGATTTTGAGCGACCGAGAGATTTCTGATACTTCATTAACACGGTTATCCTTATATTTACCGCGACCTTCCATTAATTGCAAGTAGTCAATGATTAGCAAGGCTAGTCCTTTTTCCATCTGCAGTCGTCGTGCCTTAGTTCTGATCTCCATGATATTGAGGCCAGGGGAGTCGTCAATATAAATCGGTGCTTCTGATAGTTCACCCATCGCTTGGCCGATCTTGGCAAAATCATCTTCAGCATCATTGTCCGAGAGTTTGCCAGTGCGCATCTTCCACAAGCTGACATTAGCTTGAGCACAGAGCATTCTGTCTACTAGCTGCTCTTTGCTCATTTCTAAGCTAAACACTCCTACTGCTTTTTTATTTTTAATCGCCACTTGGCGAGCTAGATCCATAGCTAGCGAAGTCTTACCAACTGACGGTCTGGCTGCCAAAATAATTAAGTCAGAGTTTTGTAAGCCAGCGAGGAGATTGTCTAGTTCGTGAAAGCCAGTTGGTAGTCCTCGTAATTTACCACTTTGCTTATGCAGTTCGTCAATACGATCAAAGGCGCTGGTTAATAAGCTGTCAATCGGTGCAAAGTTTTGTTTCAAAACATTTTGTGAGACATTAAACAGCTTCTGTTCAGCAGCATCCAAGATCGCATCTAGTTCTTCGTCTTCTTGATAGCCAAGGTTAGAGATCTGATTAGCGGCGTCAATCAAACGACGTAATGTCGCTTTTTTCTGCACCAACTGAGCATAGTATTCGAGGTTTGACGAGGAGCCGATTGCGCTAGCGAGGCCCGCTAGATAACTGCGACCACCGACTTCCGTTAATTTATTTTTCTCAGTTAATTTGCTGGAGAGGCTGATAATGTCAATCGGACTATGCTTAGCATAGAGCTCGAGCATCGTGCCGTAGACGAGGGCATTGGCATCACTATAAAAATCTTCTGGTCTGAGCATGTCAGCAATTCTGATCATGCTGTTTTTGTCTACCAGTAAAGCGCCGAGCACATACGTCTCAGCTTCTAGGTTTTGTGGGGCGATTTTTTCTCTCAAGCTCTCCATGTCGTCAAAGCTAAAATTATTTCCTATATCTTAACAAGCTGAGTGGCTTTTTTCAACTTGTAAAAGCAAGCTAATCGTGGTCTAAAATCACTTTTTAATAACTTGTCTATAGCCACTGAGCCAGCGCCTTAATTATTGACATAAAAGATAATTATTAGTATAGTATAAACCATTATGACTACTATTCCCGAACAAATCGAGGCTTCACTTGCTAAATTACGGCCAGCTATCCAGGCTGACGGTGGTAATATGGAGTTTATTAGCTTTAATCCAGCTACCGGTGTCGCTACTTTGCGTCTAACCGGTGCTTGTAGTGGCTGTGCCATGGCAGCTATCAGCATCAAAGAAGCTGTTGAGCCACAGCTCAAAGCTGAAGTGCCAGGTGTCACGGCCGTAGAAGCTCTCGAAGAATAATTGGCTATGTCTAAGATTTATTTCGATCATAGTGCCACTACGCCTACCGACCCAGAAGTCCTATCAGCGATCTTGCCATACTTTAGCGAGAAATTTGCCAATGCCTCCTCAGTGCATGGCTATGGTCAAGAAGCAGCTTTGGCTGTTGATCAGGCCAGGGCTACCACTGCTCAATTTTTTAATGTCAGTCCCTCTGAAGTACTTTTCTGTTCTGGGGCTACAGAAGCTAATAACTTAGCTTTATTTGGTTTGGTTAAGGCTCTCTCTGGCAATGGTATCAATAAGCCTCATATCATCACTAGCATTCTCGAACATGACGCTATTTTAGAGCCTTGTAAGCAGTTAGAGCTCCAGGGACTCGCAGAACTCACTTATTTGCCAGTTAATGGCAGAGGTCTAGTTGAGCTAGAAGCTTTGCAATCGGCTATTCAAGATAATACCGTTTTGGTTTCTATCGTCTATGTGAGTAGCGAGCTCGGCACTCTTCAACCAATCAAACAAATCGGACGCTTGATAGAAAAGGTTAATGAACAAAGATTCAAAGCTTGGCAAGCTTTGCCAACGGGCAAGCGTCTCAAGCCAGCTACCAAGCTCTATTTTCATACTGATGCTACCCAAGCCATTAACTTCTTCACTACTGACTTTGCTGAGCTCAAGCTAGATATGCTCTCGCTATCAGCTCACAAGATTTATGGGCCCAAGGGAGTCGGCGCTTTGATCGCTAGGCAGTCCGTACCACTCTTGCCCCTCATTTACGGTGGTCATCACGAGCGCAATCTACGCAGTGGTACCATCAATGTTCCAGGAGTACTCGGCCTTGCCAAGGCGCTAGAAATCGTCCAGCGTGATCAAGAGCAAAACAATCAACATCTCACTGAGCTCAGAAACTATTTTGTCAGTCGTGTACAAAAGGAGATTCCCAACATTATTTTAAACACTGATCTTGATAATAGTTCACCAGCTCATGCTCATCTCTCGTTTACTGGTGCCAGTGGCGAATCAATTTTAATGGCACTCGCTATGGAAGCGGGTATTGCCGTCTCCACCGGTTCAGCTTGCGCTAACAATACTAGCAAAGTTTCTAGTGCCATCTTGGCTCTAGGTCTATCAGACTCAACTGCTCGTTCTTCGCTACGCTTTACTTTTGGTAAAAATAACACTCGCTCCGAAGTCGATCTTTTACTCAAAGTTCTACCAGATATTGTAGCCAAATTTCGAGCTTAATTTAAAAAAAGCCACTTTTAACAAGTGGCTTTTTTGTATAGAGAGGCTTAGGTCATCGGATTTCAAGCATCTGGCTGATGAAATTTGCGATAGAAGATTTGCTTAGCTACTTCTACGATCACTAAATAAGCAAGTACCAGCGCTCCAATCATCAGGACTGTTGGCAGAGTTAAGACAGCGAAGCCAAATACCTCTCCTAAACCAGTCATAACTACTAGTAAGGCAAAGAAAACCGCTAAGACTGTTGTGAGGGCTAGTAGCCCGCTTGGTCGGGACTGAATAAACGGAATCTTGCGAGTTCGAATCACATAAATCACCAAGACTTGAGTGGCAAGTGACTCTAGGAACCAGCCCGCTTGAAAGGCTCCAGCCTGTAAGTTCATTGAGCTATACAGTATCCAAAAGGTAAAAAAATCAAAGACTGAAGAAATCGGACCAAAGACTAACATGTAGCGAATAATAAATTTCAAATTCCACTGCTTTGGTTTGGCTAAATATTCTGAATCAACATTATCAGAGGGGATCGACAATTGTGCTACATCGTAGACAAAGTTATTGAGTAATATTTGCCCTGCTGTCATCGGTAAAAAGGGGAGAAATAAAGCAGCTCCAATCATTGAAAACATATTGCCAAAGTTTGATGACAAACTCATCAGCATGTACTTCATAGCATTGCCAAAGGTTCTTCGACCCTCGATTACCGCGTCCATTATTTCAGCAAGACCCTTTTTCATTAGGATGATATCCGCCGCTTCTTTGGCTACATCGACGGCATTATCAACGCTGATGCCGACATCAGCCGCTTTGAGGGCTGGCGCATCATTAATACCGTCACCTAGATAGCCAATCACTCGGCCCTGTTTTTTGAGAGCCAAAATTATTCGCTCTTTTTGACTAGGGGAGAGTCGAGCGCAAATTGTTGCTCCAGCTACTTTGATGGCTAGTGCCTGATCACTGAGATTATTAATATCTAGCTCCTCACCACTAATGATGCCGCTAACCTTTAGGCCAAGCTCTTCGCATATTTTGGTTGTTACTAGAGCGCTATCACCAGTCAAAATCTTGATCTCCACACCGTGGTTTTTGATCAAGTCTAGAGTTGGCTTAATATCTTTTTTAGGTGGATCATAAAAGGCTACAAAGCCACGCAAGGTCATGTTGTTTTCAATATGGCTAGTCTCATGTCCGGCTAGATATTTGGTAGCGATTGCTAAGACTCGGAAGCCTTGGCGACTGAGATCTTCATAATAATTCTTGAATTGTTGTAAACGGGCTACACTCATTTGCTCATCACGATCAAGATGATACTGAGTACAAATTTTAAAAATCTCCTCTGGAGCGCCTTTGGTTACCATTATTTTTTGATTTTTGTCCTCATAGATAATCGAAGATCGGCGACGCATGAAGTCATAAGGGATCTCATCGATTTTTTGCAGGCCATCGACTGCTAGTGTCCGGAAATCAATAATCGCTTTATCTAGTAAGCTTTTGATACCAGTTTCAAAGTAGCCGTTGATGTAGGCGAGTCGCAAGACGCTTTCATCTTCAGTTCCAGCTAGATCAGTAAAACGTACCAAGGTGATTTTGTCTTGAGTCAAGGTGCCGGTTTTATCAGTGCAGAGTAGATCCATCGAGCCAAAGTCTGGAATGCAGTCGAGTCTTTTGACGATTACGCCACGCTTGGCCATATTGACCGAAGCCTTGCCCATGTTAATAGCCAGAATGACTGGTAGTAGCTCTGGTGTCACGCCGACCGCAATCGCTAGTGAAAACAGAAAGGATTCTATGAGGTTACGATCAAGTACGGCATTAATCAAAAAGACAATCAAGATGATAAATATAATAACTTTGACAATGATCATGCCAAAGCTTACCAAGCCTTTTTCAAAAGCATTAATTTCTTCTTTTTTTACTAGACTTTGAGTTACTTTGCCGATTTGTGTGTTGATGCCAGTTTTGGCCGCCAGCATCTTGGCAAAGCCTGATACTACGGTGCTCCCAGCCAAGATTATCGCTTCTTTGCTTTCATTTGCTCTTTTTTCAACTGGAAAACTTTCACCAGTTAAGCTCGACTCATTGACAAAAAAATCATCAGCTTCAATCAGTAATCCATCAGCGGCGATAATTGAGCCAGCATCTAGGCAAAGCACATCGCCAGGGACAACTTCTTTGTTTAAAATCTCTCTTTGTTTAGAGTCTCTGAGTGCTGTGACCTGCAGTTGTAACTGCTTAGCAATTTTAGCTGCCGCTTTAGCTGACTTGAATTCCTGATAAAAATTCAAAACCGTACTCAGCAAGATCATGAATAAAATTATCAAAGCATTTTTAATCGATCCAGTTGCCCCCGAGATCACTGCTGCAATAATCAGGATAATAATCAAAGGGTTTTTAAAACTAGCCAAAAACTGCCAGACTGGTGCTAGTTTTTGAGCTTTAGCAACTTCATTGGGGCCATATTTTTTTAGTCTTTTGGCTGCCTCCAAACTACTCAAGCCTTTGGCTGAAGTGGCTAATTCTTTGTATAGTTTTTTAAGGTTTTCCATAAAGCCGTTTAGCCAAATCTATTAATAATTTCCAGTGGGCTTATTAATTGTAATTGCGCTTTGAGCCAGGCGTCCTCTAGTGCGTTTAATTGCATAGCTTCAGCTATAAATTGCCTAGTTTTGTTATTAAAAGTAGCAGTGCTTAGTTTTTTGGCTTGCTCAGTTGATAAAAACCAAGCGTCGTAGAGAGGCATCTCGCCGCTACTAGCTCTAAAGCTACAGTGCTCGCAGCCTTGGCTTTCAGCAAAGTCAATGGCATTGATCGCTTCCAAGCTCAGTCCACTTATGCTAGCTAATTTTTCTTTGTCGCTATCAGATAGTCTACAAACCACTAAGCAGTGGGGGCAGTTTTGCTTAACCAGATAAACTTGCAAAACAAAACGCAGTCTTTCTATCACCGCCTTGCCATCGCTACCATTAATCAAATTCTTGATTAATTCTGACACTGAGTGTTGTTGGGTTCTGGCTAGCACAAATTTACCGGTCGCAGCTATCGCCAAGCTGTGCCTGCTTACTCTCGCAAACTCACTGATATAAATCAAATCAGGGTCTTGGGCTAGTATCAATTCAAATAATCTCTGGTAGCTTTGGCCTTTGCCTAGTTGCCACTCGTATTGATTGACTCCAGTTATTTTTTTGATGATTGGATCCTCTAGACTAGCTAAGCAGTGTTGTTCGTCAGCGAGAGTGTTTAGGAGTGTATAGGCTAGTTGATTGGTCCAAGCATGAGTCTCGCCACTGATCAGGCCCAAGCCCTTGCCGTCTAGTGCTGTCAGTAGATTATCAGTCATTTCTTGGTCAAATTGGGCGCTAGACCAACTATGATCAGTCGATCCTTCACGGAGCTGAATTAATAAGTTTTCACCATCATCAGTATTTAGCTTCTCAACTTGACAATGAATAGCACTTGTCGGTCCGGACACCAAAAAATAACCTTCGCCAATATCCTTTGCTACTGATAGTCTTGACCACAAGACTTCGCTAAAGATAGCGGGCATCGACCATTCTGATAATTGTTTACCAGCATTAAAATATCGTACAGCGATTTTCTGGCCTGGCTGAGCTGATTGCAATTGAATCCGATCAGCCTCATGGTAAACGGCAAAATTAATCAAATTATGAATCAATTTTCCAGCCAGTGAATTCTTTTCTAAACTTTTAGACATAACTCTATTATACCACAAAGCGACTAATTAGCTAAGTATAAAATATAGTTAAGCAGATCATTTTAGTTGACTTACAAAGAGTATTATAGTCTAATAAAAGTATGTTTTATTTTCCAAAACTTTGTGATACACTAGCCTAATATGAATTTTGCTCAGAAAAGTCTGGCTTTTGTTAGTCTAGCTCGCTCTAATTTTCAGGCTCACTGGCATAGCTTTTGGGCTTATCTACCTTTGCGGATACATCTGTTTTTGTGGCTCATCAGTTTTTTTATCTGTTGTTTTTTAAGCTACTCCCTTTATAGCCAACTTGATCAAGACAATATTAACCTGCACTATAATATTCTCTTTGGCACTGATCTGATTGGACCGCCCGCTCGTCTCTATTTCTTGCCAGTTAGTAGTTTGTTAATAGGCTCAGTTAACTTGCTCCTGTCCGTCTATTTACTGAAGTATCATCGGTTATTAGCTTATCTGACTGCTGGCTCAGCTATCATTATTAATATCTTGGTAGCCTTAGGTATTTATTCACTTTATTTAATTAATTTTGTTAACTTATTCTAAAATATGGACAAAGCTGCAATTATCAGGATTTTGTTACTCGGTTCTTTAGCCTTTGTTGTGGCCATGGCCTGGACTCCGCTCTGGACTAAGTTTCTTTACAAATTCAAACTCGGTAAGCAAATTCGTAATAGCGGTAATACGCCAATTTTTTCACAGCTCCACGCCAAAAAAAGCGGTACCCCTACTATGGGTGGCGTACTGATCTGGGGGACTGTGCTCGCTCTAGCCATTATCTTTAATTGTTTATCAATCCTGTGGCCTAGCAGTTTTTGGGGGCATATGAATTTCTTGGAGCGCACCGAAACTTGGCTGCCTATCGGTGCCTTGGTTGCTTCGGCGCTAGTAGGTCTTTTTGATGACTGGCTCGATGTACGTGGCAAGGGGGCTCTGGGTGGGGGAGGCTTAACTATTAAGCATCGTCTGGCTATTTACACTCTCATCGCCTCTATTGGCGCTGCTTGGTTTTATTTCAAGCTTGGTAAAACATTATTTACCATCCCTTTTTGGCAAAGCTTTGATCTCGGTTGGTTTTATATTCCAGTCTTTATTATCGTCATTGTAGCTACTGCCTTTAGTGTCAATGAAACTGATGGTTTAGATGGTTTGGCTGGTGGCGTCCTACTCAACAGCTACATGGCTTATGGTGTGATTGCCCTGATGATGGGCAAGGCGAATCTAGCCGTTTTTTGTGCCGTTATCGTCGGCGCGCTACTTGCCTTTCTTTGGTTCAATATTACCCCAGCGCGTTTTTATATGGGCGATACAGGGGCTATGAGCCTTGGTATTACCTTGGGGATCATTGCCATGTTAACTGATACAGCTCCCTTTTTGTTGATTATCGGCTCAGTCTTTGTTATCGAGTCACTGTCAGTCATCATTCAGCTCAGCTCCAAAAAACTCCGTCATGGCAAAAAAGTCTTTTTGTCCGCTCCTATACACCATCATTTTGAAGCCATCGGTTGGTTAGAGTCCAAGATTGTAATGCGTTTCTGGGTTATCGCTGGTGTTAGTTCAGCACTAGGTATTGCTCTGTTTATTTTAGACCGCATGATTTAAGTCGTGGATCCTTTAGCTTGTTATCACTTTACTAATGTTTAGCAATTTTTTCAGCCAATTAAATAAAGTTCAATCTCGCCAATATACTATTGATCGTTGGTTACTCTTACTGGTCACTGGACTCTTGGTTTTTGGTTTGATCATGTTGTCTTCTGCTTCTTCGGTTATTGCTTACGAAAATCATCAGGATGCCTATTATTTTTTTAAACGCCAACTTTTTTTTGCTGCCATTGGTGCTCTGGCTTTTTGGATTGGCTCTCGCACGCCTCATCAACTATGGAAAAAACTGGCTCTACCCGCTCTGATTGTTTCTTTACTTCTTTTGATTGCGCTTTTTTTACCGGGCTTAGGCAAGTTAGTCAATGGCTCACGTAGTTGGCTCAATCTTGGTTTTGTTACTTTTCAGCCAACTGAGCTGATTAAATTATTATTTATAGTTTATTTATCAGCTTGGTTTGCCAAGCATCGCTCTGCTGGTCATTCTAATCACAGCGACAGTCTATATCCCTTTTTAGCTATTTATGGCCTTATTGCTACTCTGATTTTACTGCAACCGGATCTTGGCACTTTGATCATTATTTCCGGCGCCTCTTTTGTAGTTTTTTTTATCAGTGGCGTGCCGCTGAGGAAGCTTCTAGCCATTTGTCTCTTGGCCTTGCTCGCTCTCGCTGCTTTGGTTTCTTTTAGCGAGCGTCAGCAAAAACGTTTTCATTGTGTAATCGATGCTAGTTATGATTCTATGGGGGCTTGCTATCAGGTTAATCAATCCCTGATCGCTATTGGTTCTGGCGGCTTCTTTGGTCGAGGTATTGGTAATAGTCGTCAAAAATATCTCAATATTCCCGAAGTTCATAATGATTTTATCTTTGCGGTCATAGCCGAAGAAATCGGTTTAGTTTTTTGTCTGTTACTACTTGCTACTTTTTTTGCTCTTTTTGCCAAAGGTTTTGCCATTGCCAAAAATAGCTCTGATGATTTTGCCAAAAATCTGGCTACTGGCATTACCGCTTGGCTAGCTATTCAAACTATTTTTAATATCGGTGGCATCATTAATCTATTACCTATGACCGGCATTCCTTTGCCATTGATTAGCTATGGTGGATCTTCACTCATCTCTTCGCTCTTTGCTCTGGGCATTTTAGCTAATATTAGTCGTCACCAAAAATATGGATCACTCTAAAGAAGTTATTTTTTTGAGTGGTGGCGGCACGCTTGGCTCAGTCACACCACTACTTGCTCTCGCTGAAGATTTAGGCGATCGAGTTGTTTGTCAGTTTGTTGGCACCGAAAACGGGGTTGAAAAATCTCTAGTCGCCGAACATCAGCTGGCTTATCATGCTATTGCCAGCGGTAAATTACGTCGTTATTTTTCACTCCGTAATTTTATCGATCCTTTTTTTGTCATTTACGCTTTTTTTCAATCACTTTTACTTATTTTTAAATATCGACCACGACTGATTGTTAGTGCTGGTAGCTTTGTCAGTGTTCCTTTAGCTGCTGCCGCCAAGCTCTGTTCAGTCAAGGTGATTATCTTGCAGCTCGATGTCTTACCAGGGCTCGCTAATCGGATTATGGCTTTTTTTGGTGCTCAAGTTGCTTTAACTTTGCCAGAGTCCAAGGCTCATTATCCGCAGGGTCAAGTGACTGGCTGTCCAGTTCGCTTGGCGATCAGTGGCGCCGCTGATCTAGATCCAGCACTTGCTCGGGCGGCTTTTAATTTAGACCCCAAGCTGCCAACCATCCTGATCTTAGCCGGTGGCACTGGCTCAATTGCTATTAACAAACTGGTCTTAGATAATCTTTATAACCTAACTCAACTCTGTCAGGTTATTCATATTACTGGTCGCTCCAAACAGCTAGCCATCGACAAGAATCCACGCTATCACGCTCTAGAATTATCTGATTCTAGCGCCATGGCCAAGGCTTATAGCGCAGCAGATCTGATCGTCTCTCGGGCTGGCATGGGTGTCATCACCGAATTAGCTTATCTGAGCAAGCCAGTTGTCTTAATTCCTTTGCCCAATTCTCATCAGGAAGCTAATGCTGATTACTTTGTCAAACGTGGCGCTGCTATTAGACTAGATCAATCCAAAACCACTGCCTGGACTTTTGTTTCCGAGCTCAAGGCTGCTTTGGCTGACCGAGCTGCACTGACTGACTATGGCGCTAAGTTGCACAAGTCCTTGGGATCCGGCTCCAATCAAAAATTACTCAACCTTATACTCAAGGCTCTCAATTAATTTTAGTAATAATTAGCTAATTATTGACCATTTAGGCTTTAAGGTGTAAAGTCAAAATTTCATTTTGTTTAAAATCATTCACAATCAAGGTTTTAACATCATAACGGATAAAATAGCTTTAAGAGTTCTGGTAACTATGCTATATTATCTATAATCACAATATTTATGACTACAAAACGTAAACTAATTTATGCTGGTGTTGGCGCTACTTTGCTGATAGCCTTTTTTATTTTTAAAGGCAATCAAAAGCCCAAGCTCGAGTACAATACCGCCGCTGCCGTTCAGGCCGATCTAGAACAGACTGTTTCAGAAACTGGTACGATTAAGCCAGACAAAGAACTAGAACTTAATTTTGCTGCTTCTGGCAAAATCGCTTTGATCAATGTCAAAGTTGGTGACAAAGTCAGCAGTTCAGCTATCTTAGCCGAATTAGACAAAAGTGACTTAGCCATCAGGCTCAAAGAGGCGAGTGCTAGTCTCAGTGTCTCTCGCGCTCGCTTAAGCAAGTTGCTTTCCGGAGCTAGCGCCGAAGACAAAGCTGTTGCTCAGGCTAACTACGATGCCGCCGTCAAAGACCTCGCTAGCACCGATCTCAAGACCAAAGAAGCTGTCTCTCAAGCCGAAAAAGACAACCAAGATCTAAGCTCTGGTCAAACTGGCGGCTCTCAGAGTGTCAGCCAAGCTCAAACCAATCTAGCTAATGCCAAAAAAACCTATCAAAAGGCTATTGATAACAAGCGTTCTTCCTTGGTCACTGCTCTGCAAACCAAATTGCCTACAGCAAGTACCGGCGCTGATGCTGTTAATCGTTATCTCAACGACATTAGTATCGCCAGTTCTTTTAGCAAGAAAAACAGCAGTTATCTGAGTCTGACAACCGATTCTTATAATAGTTCCAAAAACTCCATCAAGCTTGCTCAAACAGCTCTCACTAGTCTCAGTGCTAGCGACGACAATAATCTCGATGCTAATTATAACAATGTCATCAAGGCTCTAAATGACACTGCTACTGCTCTTAATTACTGTTTTGCTGCTCTAGAATCAAGTATCGTTTCTTCAGAGTTCCCTCAGAGTTCGATTGATACCGCCAAGTCAGTGATCAGCGCTCAGCAGTCAGCTGTTACCACTGCTATCAATTCTCTCGAATCAGCTCACCAAGCTCTCAATGATGCTGAGCTCGCCTATGAGTCAAATGTTAATGCTGCTAGTGCTGCGCTCTCCGAAGCCATGACCAAGACTGCTAATGCTCTGACCAATGCCCGCTCTAGTCGCGAACAGCTAATGTCCGCTTCTCAGGCGCGTCTGGCTGTCGCTGAAGCTCAACTCAAAAAGACTCTCGCTCCAGCTCGTGTTGAGGACATTATGCTCGAACAAGCTCAAGTTCGCCAAGCTGAAGCTAGTGTTGATCTAATCAGTAATCAGATTAGTAACAATCAAATCATTGCTCCTAGCGAGGGTATTATCACCAAGATCGCCAATCAAATCGGCGAACAAACCACGCCTGCTCAGCCAGTAATCTTTATGATCGCTGATAACAATTTCTCTATTGATATCGATGTCTCTGAGACTGATATTTCTAAGCTTAAAGTCGGTAATCACGCTTCGATTTATTTGGATGCCTTTGGTGAAGATGTCAAATTTGATGGTTTGGTTAATTTCATCGAACCAGCTGAAACCGTTATTCAAGGCGTGACTTATTACAAGGTCAAAATTAGCTTTACACCAGATGCTGGTCGAGAGATTAAGTCAGGTATGACTGCTACCGCCAAGATTTCTACTGATCGTCGCTCCAATGTCGTGATTATTCCAGAGCGAGCTGTCATTGATCAAGATAATTTCAAGATTGTTAAAACTCTCGATGGCGATCTTGTTACCGAGCATAAAGTTACTCTGGGTATGAGTGGCGACAACGGCTTGGTAGAGGTTCTATCCGGTATCAAATCTGGTGATCAAGTTATCACTTCCACTAAAACCACTAGCAAATAAATGTCTCTCATTAGCATTGATAATCTCAAAAAATCTTTTCACAGTGACGATTTGGTTACTCAAGTTTTGCATGGCGTTAGTTTTTCTATTGAACCAGGTGAGTTCATCTCCATCATGGGGCCATCAGGCTCAGGTAAATCAACACTCATGCATATTTTGGGCTTTTTAGATCGAGCTAGTTCTGGTAAGTATTTCTTTGACAATGAAGATGTAACAGATTTGACGGACCTCGAGCTCGCTCGCATGCGCAATGAAAAAATTGGCTTCGTCTTTCAGTCCTTTAACCTCTTGCCGCGTACTACTGTACTAGAAAACGTTATGCTGCCTTTGCTGTACAGCCATCGCAAGATAGCGGATCCTGCCAAAATTGCGACTGAAGTCTTGGAGCAAGTTGGTCTTTCTCATCGTTTAGATTATTACACCAATCAAATTTCCGGCGGTGAAAAACAACGTGTCGCCATTGCTCGTGCTCTTGTCAATAAACCTTCTATTATCTTTGCTGATGAGCCAACTGGCAACCTCGATTCCAAGTCTGGTCTAGCTGTTATGAAAATGCTCCAAGATTTAAATGAGGCAGGTAATACCATTATCTTAGTCACTCACGAAACTTTTACTTCTGAGCACGCCAAGCGTATTCTCAAGATTCATGACGGATCATTGCTAGCGGATACTCCAGTTAAAAATCGTCGCCACGCTAACGGCGATGAGCTATTGAAATAGACTAGAGTGTCTATTTAAATTCATGTCTCAGACTTATCATTTCTTCATTAATCAGATTAGTAATTCTTTTCGTAGTTTACTGCACAATAAGAAAAGTAGTCTTTTGACTATGTTGGGCGTCATTATTGGCGTCGCTTCAGTCATTATCATCATCAGTATTGGCGATGGAGCGCAAAGCCTAATTCTCAGTCAGGTCAAAAGTCTAGGTTCCAATGTCATTGGTATTACACCAGGTAAATCAGAAGAAAAAGGCCCGCCAGCCGCTGTCTACGGCATCAATATTACTACCCTAACTTACGAAGACGGTGAAGCTATCAAGCTCTTACCAAGGGTGACTGCTGTCAGTGGTTATGTTCGTGGCTCTGCTCCAGTTACTTGGCGGGGTGAGCAGTATAGTCCCAATCTCAATGGCGTGACTGCTGATTATCTGACCGTTGAAGGTATGGAAATAGCTACTGGTCGTTTTTTTACCGAAGCCGAAGAACGTGGCATGGCCAAAGTAGCTGTCATCGGCTATACGGCTGTTAATGAGATTTTTGGCCAGACTGATCCTATTGGCCAGACCATTAAAATCAAAAGTCAAAACTACGAAATCATTGGTACTCTCGCTCGTCGTGGCACTGTTGCCTTTCAAGACAACGACAATCAGATTATTGTGCCGGCTAAAACCATGCAACGTTTAGTTGCTGGTGTTAATCATTTGGCGATTATGCGTATCAAGATTGATAACGAAAAGTATCTGGCTGAAGTCATGGATAATATTCGCTATGTCTTGCGTGATCGTCATGATATTCGTGATCAAAGCGGTGAGAGTGATGACTTCTCAGTTAGGAGTGCCGCTCAAGCTCTAGATATGTTAACTAACATTACCAATGCTTTGCGTTTTTTCCTTGCTGCCATGGCCTCCTTATCTCTGATTGTCGGCGGTGTTGGTATTATGAATATTATGTTAGTGCGTGTCAGTAGTCGGACTCGTGAAATTGGCCTTCGCAAGGCCGTGGGCGCTACTCATCGTGATATCATGTTCCAGTTTTTGGTAGAGTCAAGTAGTATTACTGTCAGCGGCGGCCTAATCGGTATTATTATCGGTGAATTAGTTTCTTTGTTAATCGCTGTGATTGCCGGCGCTCTAGGCTATGATTGGCAATTCTCCATCTCCATCTGGTCTATTTTGCTAGCCTTTTCAGTTTCTATTGCAGTTGGTTTAATCTTTGGTCTCTATCCGGCTCGCAAAGCCAGTCGCTTAAGCCCTATTGAAGCTCTACGTTATGAATAATCGCGCCCTCCTACATTCTATTGTTCTGGCTCTCAGAACCATGATCGCTAACAAAGCTCGAACAGCGTTGACTATTTTGGGTATCGTCATCGGTATTGCTTCGGTCATTATTGTTTATTCAGCAGGTGAGGGTATTTATTCTTTGGTCTTGGGTCAGGTTGAATCTTTTGGTACTGATATTATTCAAACTGAAGTTAAAGTGCCCAACGCCAAAAGCGGTGATGCTGGTCAATCAGAGTCAGCTAATGCCATTGTCCAAGGCGTACAAATCACCTCGCTCACTTTGGATGATATGGAAGCTGTTGCTGAGTCCAAAAACATCAAGGCTGCTTATGGCGCTATGATTAGCCAAGAGCAAGTTTCTTATCGTTCCGAGTTGCGTCGCTCTATGGTTTACGGTGTCTCGGCTAGTTTCCTAGATATTGATGCTACCAAGCTGGCTCGCGGTCGTTTTTTTACCGAGGCCGAGGATCGTGGTCTCACTCCTGTTGTTGTCTTGGGTGATAAAATAGCTGAGAAGTTGTTTGGTGACGCTGAGCCACTGGGTCGCTATGTCCAGATCCGTCGTGAAAAGTTTCAAGTCATCGGTGTTATGGCTCCACGAGGCGCTTTTATGTTTGTTGATTTTGATGATTTTATCTACATGCCAATCCGTAGCTTGCAAAAGAAAATCATGGGCGTAGATCACATCACCATGATGGTTCATCAATTGCGCAATCCTGATCTAGCCGAAGACACTGCTATGGAAGCAGCTTATATCATTCGCACTAACCATGATATCACCGATGAGGCTCGTGATGATTTCCGAGTCAGCACTATGACTGAGCAACTTGATACTCTCAAGACTATTACTGGCGCCATTACTCTGCTACTACTTGCTATCGTGGTTATTTCTCTGATTGTCGGCGGTGTTGGTATTATGAATATTATGTATGTTATTGTTTCTGAACGTACCTCCGAGATCGGTCTGCGCAAAGCCGTTGGCGCTACCTATGATCAGATTATGCGTCAGTTCCTCTTTGAAGCTATCCTCATCACTCTTATTGGTGGACTAGTCGGTATCGTTATTGGTGTTAGCTTGTCTTGGTTACTGGCCTTGGGAGCTCGAGCTTATGGACTGGATTGGCGTTTTATTATTCCTATCAAGGCTTATGTGGTCGCTTTATTTTTTTCTTTTATTTTTGGTGTAGTCTTTGGCGTCTATCCGGCTCGTCGTGCTGCTAAGCTTGATCCAATTGAAGCCTTACGCAGCGAATAACTCTATGTTTAATTTTCATAAACCCAAGAAACTGCTAGATATTTATCATCACGAATTAAATCGTAGTTCTTCTCAATCACACTCGAGGCCCGCTAAGCCAGCTGGCCCTTGGCTGCGGTTTTTGAATCTGGCTATCTGGGCAGCAGTGATCATAGTGATCACCAGTCTTATTAATCTCTGGTATATTTTACCAGCTGTCAAAGACGCTTATCACAACGCTACTTTAGCCAAAGTCAAGCTCGAACAAAGTCTAATTGCCTATCAAAATCGTGACTTAGTGACTGCTCAAAGTGATCTTGGTGAGGCTCGGTCATTGCTTGAGCGCACCGGCACTAGCTTGAAGCTGATTCGTTCTACTCCAATTGCTTGGACTCCTTATTTTCACTCCCAGCTCTCTGATCTAGAGCGACTTGTTGAATTGTCATTGCGTCTTACTACTACCGCCTCAACTTTGACCGATAGTTCAATCGGTGTTCTATCTATTTTGCCAGATTATTCGCTGCCCAATTATACCAAGCTCAGTCCAACTGACAAGCGAGCTTTTTGGCAATCGGTTACTGCTGCTGCTCCCGAGTTAGCTCAAGCTCAAAAAGATCTCGCTGCCATCAGTGTTGAGCTCGCTGCTATCGGCGAACCAGATTTTTTTAAGCTAGCACAAATTGATTTTGACATTATCACCGATCATTTAGACAAATTTAGTCAAACTGTCAGTTCGGCTAATTTTTATGCTCAAACCCTACCGAGAGCCATGGGTTATCCAGAGCCTAGTCGTTGGTTAATTATCTTGCAAAACAACCACGAGTTACGCCCCACCGGTGGTTTTATCGGTAGTTACGGCGTGATGGAGATCAACAATGGTGAAATTACCAAGCTCAGTACTCATGACTCTTATCATTTAGATATGCCGGTCAAGGATAAGTTTAAGATCGATCCACCAGCTCCACTCAAAAAATATCTCGGGGTTAATTATTGGTATTTCCGTGATGCTAACTGGTCACCGGATTGGCCTAGTTCAGCTGAAAAAATAGCTTGGTTTTATCGTGAAGAAAATAAGTTGCTGGCAAGTCCAGCGAGGCCCGACCAGTTTGATTTCATCGTCGCTGTGACACCTGACTTGATCACAGATTTTTTGGATATCACTGGTCCGATCAAGGTTGATAATCGTGTCTATACCAAGACTAATTTTATGGAGCTTTTACAGTCCACCACTGAGAAAGACTACCAAGCCCTCGGTCTCTCTAGTTGGAATCGTAAAGCTGACATTGGTCGTATCTCCGCTGTTATGTATGACAAATTAATTACTAGTCTCGACTCTCGTCGTCCTGAAATACTCACAACCTTGCAAAACAATCTTAATCGCAAAAACATCCTTGTCTACGCTACTGATCCTGATTTGGCCAGTTACCTCCGATCTAGTAACTGGGATGGTCACATCAGTCAAAGCAAAGATGATTATGTGATGGTGGTCGACGCTAACCTGGCTGCTCTCAAAACCGATGCTGTGATTAATCGCAATCTAGATTATCAATTACAAGAAACTCCAGAGGGCTTAGTCGCCAAGCTAACTGTCAATTATGCTAACACTGGCTCTTATACTTGGAAAACTACCAAGTACAGGAGTTACACCAGAGTCTTTGTGCCAGAAGGAAGTAAATTACGTAAAGCCGCTGGTTTCTTTGGTTCGGAGCAGGATTTGACTGTCGGCACAGAATTAGGTAAAACTTACTTCGGTGGCTGGCTAGAGATAGAGCCGGGTAAAATCGGCCATCTATCTTTTGAATACCTTTTGCCTGATAGTATTTGGCAAAGTGTCCGTGCCAAAAAATATCAGTTGACTATCCAAAAACAACCAGGTAGCACAGTCAATGATCTGCGAGTTAATCTCAATTTTGTTAAGTCGATTCGGGCTTTTGACCCTCAGAGTTTACATGCTACTTTGGCTAATAACCAAATCACTTGGCGTGACAACCTTGATCTCGATAAAAATTTCTCAGTTTCTTTCTATTAGCTTCATCATCTTATGTTTATCAAACGCATTGGCATTGATCTCGGTACCACTTATACTCTAGTTTATGTCCCCAAGAAGGGGATTATTATCAATGAGCCTAGTGTCGTAGCTATTTCTACTATTGATAAAAAAATCATCGCTGTTGGCAACGAAGCCAAAGACATGTTAGGTCGCACACCTGACAATATCTTGGCGGTTAAACCACTCAAAGATGGTGTTATTGCTGATTATCACACTACTGAAGCCATGTTACGCTACTTCATCAACAAAGCTCTGGGTGGTATGCGACTCTTTCGTCCTGAAGTCATGGTAGCAGTCCCTGCTGGTATTACTTCAACTGAACGTCGTGCTGTTATTGATGCTACTATCGCCGCTGGCGCCAAAGCGGCTTATATCATCAAGGAGCCAATTGCCGCTGCTATCGGCGCTGACATTCCGATTGGTTCAGCCTCTGGTCATATGATTGTCGACATCGGTGGCGGTACTGCTGAAATGGCTGTCATTTCGCTCGGCGGTGTGGTCGTAGCTACTTCTGTGCGTGTCGGTGGCAACAAATTTGACGCTGCTATCACTGATCATATTCGCCGCAAATACAATCTCTCGATCGGTGAACGAACTGCCGAAGACGTCAAAATTAATATCGGCAGTGCCCTCTATCTCGAAGACAAATTAACCCTCGAAATCAAAGGTCGTGACATTCTCACGGGCTTACCTCGTAATATCATCGTTAATTCCGATGACGTAACCGAAGCTTTACAAAGCTCTCTAGAGCTCATTATCAATACTATCAAAAATGTCCTCTCACAAACTCCACCAGAATTGTCAGCGGATATTATGGATAAAGGTATGGTCTTATCCGGTGGCACTTCCTTGCTACGTAATATTGATCAGCTAATCTATCGCACCACTGATGTGCCAGTCTTCATTGCCGACGAAGCTCAGCTCTGCGTCGCTCGTGGCACCGGCATTTCTTTAGAAAACTTAAATTCTTATAAACGTAGCATCTTTGCTACCAAATAATATGCTCATTGGTATTGATGCTAGTCGTGCTAATAAATTACACAAAAGTGGTACCGAATGGTACGCCTTTTATCTCATCCGTGAGCTTGCTCGTTTGGATAAAGACAATCAATACATTCTCTATACTGATCGACCATTGATCGGCGGTCTAGCTGATCTCTCTGCCGAGGAGGTTGATCCTATGACTGGTCCGGCTACTTTTGATCAGTATGGTTTTCAAACCCTAGTAAGTCCTCATCACAATTTCCGTGCCAAGGTTCTGTCTTGGCCCTTTAAGTTCTTTTGGACTCTCGGTGGTTTGTCGCTAGAGATGCTTTTTCATAAGCCAGATTTACTCTTTGTGCCAGCGCACACCTTGCCACTGATTCATCCTCGTCGCTCGGTTGTCACTATTCATGACATAGGTTTCAAGCGCAATCTCAAACTCTACGAACAAGATCGTGTCGCTTATCGTAATAATTTTATCAATACTCTGGTACGCCTGTTTACTCTCGGTCGCTTTGGTGCTACGCAGACTGATTATCTTGACTGGTCAACTGCCTTTGCACTCAAAGCGGCGCACAAAGTCATTACTATTTCTGAGTTCTCACGCCAGGAGCTCATCTCTGTCTATCAGGCTGATCCAGCCAAGATTGCAGTCGTGCACAATGGTTACAATAACCAAATCTATCGTCAGCTTGATCGCTCTGACGCTGAAGCAACTCTTCGAGTTAATGGCATCACAACGCCTTTTATTTTTTATGTTGGCCGTTTAGAAAAAAAGAAAAACATCTCTGAGTTGATCGAGGCCTTTGCACTCATCAAGCATCATCATCCGGAAATCAAGCACAAGCTAGTCTTGGTAGGGGATGCTAGTTATGGTTTTGATGAAGTCAAATACAACATCAGTGAATACAATTTAGAACGCGAAGTCTTGATGCCGGGTTGGATCGAAGAAAAGTCTCTCCCAGATATTTATAACGCCGCTAGCGCCTTTATCTTCCCGTCTAACTACGAAGGCTTTGGTATCCCACTTCTCCAAGCCATGGCCTGTGGCACGCCCATTGCCGCTTCTGACATTGCTCCAGTTCGTGAAGTCGTCGCTGACTGCGCTGTACTCTTTGATCCTAATTCTCCTGCCGACATGGCTGACAAAATCTTCGCTCTGATTAGTGATCAAGCTCTGCAGTCAAAGCTAAGCGCCAGTGGTCTAGCTCGTGTTAATGATTTTAGTTGGCGCAAATGTGCCAGCGAAACACTGGATATTCTCCAGAGCTAATCAATTTGCTTTTTTAAAACTACTGTGGTTTATTATTAGTAATAAACTCAGTTCTTTTTATTTATTGTGAAAGGATTAGATCGTGAAAACAATTTTTTTAGCTTTAAGCGATTTTTGTTTTATTGCCCTTTGTTGGCATTGGCTACTCGTGATCTATGATTTTAATTGGCGTTCTCGACGCGCTTTGGTTGATGAAATTATGCTAGACATAACACATCAGTACCAAAGACACGCTGACTACAATCTCATCAATAAGCATTTTATAGTTACTTTGACTAGACAAGAAGATTCTATCCGCAATAGTTTTGTAAAGGCTCTTTGTAGTAGTTTTTGGTCTCAGTCTTTCTGGCTTATCTGTTTTGGTATATTTAGCATCGAGCTAATCATCTGGCGTTTTAATTTTCGCTACAACAATTTTTATTTTTGCGAGCAGTTGCCATATTATATCGGTATACAGACTTGTCTCTTGATCTTGGTTTACAGATATCGATTAAGCACGATCAGCGATCTGAGAACTATGGCTAAGAGAACTTATCTCAAAGATGAGAAAAAAATGGAGTCTTTATTGAGTCAAACCAATCAAAGTCTCAATCATTTTAATTCTGGCACTAACAACTAAATTATTCAGGCTATCAGTAGATAGCCTTTATTTTATATTAAAATTAGCCAAAATAAGGCCAAAGAGCCTAACTATTGACAAAAACAGTCAATTATGATATAATAGACCATTAAAGTTCATTGAAAATTAAATCTCTATTCTGTTTTTCTTCATTATATTTTAGGAGTTTTACATGAAACTTTCTGTTTCTGTTCTGTTTGCACTGCTCGTCAGTGCTGTTTCTGTGTTTGGTCAATCCTTTGACCTGTCTATGAACCAATCGTCCTACCCGGTGAATCGCAAGGATAATATCATCTGGTTTGATGTGCATGTGGCCAATAGCCCAGCCATCAAAGATCTTGTCTTTGATCTCAAGTTTGAATACATTCAGTGTGAGGATTTTGGCGCTGAGCCAATTCCAGCTGAATGCTTCGGTGCCGATGGCAAAAAAGATGAGTCTAAATGGACTCAGCCCACATCAAAAAGCGCCGGCTTTGAGTTTCATTATTGGATGGATCCTGGTAAGGCTGCGGACTTTCTCGCTGAGAGTTCACAGCTGCGCAAGATTATGAGTTTTTTTCTTAAAACAAAAAAACCAATTCCAACAACTGGTCAACTCAAGGTAATCTTCGATAATTTCCGAGTGACTGATGCTAGTGGTAAGTCTTTGCCAGTTCCAACAAGTCGCTCAATCATTATCGAGCTTGGTAATTTACCACCCTCTGAATTAAACCTCAGATTGGTCAATGCTCAAGTATCTAGAACCGAAACTCTTAATCTAGTTAATCTAGATCTCGAGTATTCTGGCAAAAGCTTTGACAGTCTAGCTGCAGATTTGATTCTGCCTAGTACTTGGCCAAAGCCAGTCGTTTCGCCGGCAGTTGCCTCAGTTACCGGTCTCGGTAACGGCAAATGGCGACTCGTCATGAATGCAGTTGTGCCGGCTAGCAGCGATTACAAAAAGTTATTTAGCCTCACTCTTAATTTCCCAGCTGATAGCCGGGGACCTGTAGAGCTAAAGCTAAATAATTTCCTTGCTCAGTCTGCTGGTAAAGCTCTGACTACAGCTACAGAAATTAGTCTGGCGGTTGATCTCAAAGAGCCTTTCTCTATGGTCACTGAAACCGTTAAGTTCTTGGCTGATGCATCGGCGCCTATTGTTAGCTTGGATAAATACAAGTTGACAGGCTACGGTGAGCTGATTACTGGCTTAAAAATTGACAATCTAGACAAAAAGATCAGGTCAGTTACTTTTCAATTAACTGTAGCTGACTATATGAGTCTAGATAATGTGGTTAGTTCTTTTGACGGCTCCTTTGGGACTGTTAAAAAAACTTCCTCGACTGTCGGTACTAACAGCTATCTCGTTGAATTAGTCGCCAAAAGTTTTTGGCCTGCTAATCTTGCTACGGATAATCCCAAGCTCTTCGCGATTCTAAACTTTAGATTCACTGACCTACCTTATGGTTTTGTTAATCTAAAGATAGAAAACATTATCGCCAAAGACAGCTCGGGTAAGTCTGTTAACTCTACTAAGCTTCTCGATTGGACCATGGACATGAAGCCAATCTTTGTGAGCTTCAAAAAAGGTGATTCGGATGATAACTTTGGCAATGCCAAGCTCGATCAAGCTGATCTTACTCGGCTGATTGACTACTTGGCTGGTCGACTCAAAAACCCTAAGCTCTATCAGCTCTGGGCTTTTGACTTCAATGGTGATGGCACGATCAATCAAAAAGATGTTGATGAGCTCTTAAAAAAGATCAGCACCAACTCTGTTGATGAGATTGTAGTCAAATCCATGATCAAGATCAGTAGCTACGGCCTGGTTAATTATCAGTTAGATGAACTCGCTAGCTTGGTTATTTATTCCAGCGCTGGCCAGTTGCTTTATTCTGATAAGCTTGATGGTAGCGGTTCTATACAGCTCAATCTAGCTAGTGGCGCCTATTTTTGGCGACTTAGCACTACTTCGCTTACTGGACACGGTTCAGTACTGATTACTAAATAATTGTTCTTTCTTTCATTATATCCCCAAGCCTTAACGGTCTTGGGGATTTTTTTATGCTCCCCTTACTAAGGGGAGCTGTCCGCAGGACTGAGGGGTCGGCTCCCAACAAGCAGGACTGAGCCTCAGCTCGGGGTGCTAAACTCAATTGAAATTAACTACTGGCTGTGTTAGGATAGAGCTATGTCCAAATCTCTTCAGCAGCAAATTATTGGCAATGCACCAGCTCTCTCCCTAGTCCAAAAACTAGCTGATTTGGGTCGTAACCGCCACTTATCCGGCTCCTATATCCTCACTGGTCATGATAGCGTCGTGACCGCTCGAGCTGCTGCTTGGCTCTTTCAGGCGCTAGCTTGTCTCAGTGCCGATGCCTATCCTTGCGGTCTTTGTGCTAACTGTCACAGTCTCTCCCACGGCCTTTTCCCAGATCTCTATCAGCTACAGATCGAAACTGACAAAAAAGGCATCGGTATCGAGCAGATCAAAAAACTCATCTCTCAGCTCAGCCTCTCAGCTCTTGCTGGTAATTACCGCTTTGTACTCATCAACAATGCCGAAACTCTAAGTATCTCAGCAGCCAACAGCCTCCTCAAAACTCTCGAAGAACCAGGTGCTCGCATTGTCATTGTGCTCTTGGTTACGGATCTCGGGACTTTGCCGGCCACTATTGTCTCTCGTAGTCAGCTCATTCAGTTCCGACAAGTATCAACTAATACGCTCTTTGATCATTTGGTTAAAGAAGTCGGTCTGAAGCGCACCTTAGCCAAATCCATCGCTCATCTCTCTATGGGTAAATTTGGTTTAACTGAAAGCTATTTAGCTAGCGAAACTTTTTATAATGAAAGAATCAGCTTGGCTGATGCTTGTCTCGCAGCCCTGACTGCTGATCTATCAGCTCGACTCAGTCTAACTGAGCGGCTTATCAAAGAGCGTTCAGCTGACAGTTCCAATCATGCTAATTTGCTGATAGTTTTTCAAACTCTCATTCGAGATTTGCTCTTACTCAATCTCGATCAACCAGAGCTCATTCACAATGACAGCTTAAGAGCGAAGCTCAATGATTGTAAGGGGCGTTTTAGCCTGAAACGTTTAGTTGACGCTACTAAGCTAATTAGTCAAGCTCGGTTATATTTAAACGCTAATGTTAATCCGCAGCTAGCCTTAGAAAATTTTTTAATCAATCTATAATATGCCTAAATCCAAATTATTAATTCTTTTAGTGCTGAGCTTCCTAGTCTCGGGTTGCACTCTCAATCTCGGCATTGGCGGCGGTACCAAATTGCCAAGTAACGGCGGTCTCTTCAAGTCCACTGATCACGGTCAGACTTGGGTAACTCGCAACTCCATCCTCGGTACCAACGGTCAAAATCTGTCTATGACCAATCTAGCGATTTATTCTATGGCCATGGATCCGTCTGACAGTAAGGCTCTTTATCTCGGCATGTTTGAAAAGGGGATTATGACTAGTTATGACGGTGCTGAATCCTGGTCGCCTAGCCGTTCCAAAGCTCTCAATGTCCAAGTGATTGTCGATTTAGCGGTTGATCCCAAGAACAAGTGTCAAATCTACAGCTCAATCGGCTCTAAATTACTCAAAAGCTCAGATTGTGGCCGTAGCTGGCAAGTTGCTTACACTGATGCCAATGCTAATGCTGTAGTTCGTTCGCTAGCTATCGATCACTATAATCCGGCCCTTGTCTATATTGGTACGGATAATGGCAATTTGATCAAGAGCTCTGATTACGGCGTGAGCTGGCAAAATATTCAAATTTTTAAGAATGAAATCAAAAAAATTGTCATCAGCAAGTCTGATAGTCGGACTATTATGATCGGCCTTAGCAATGGCAAGCTCTATCGCACTACTGACGCTGGGGTTACTTGGCTAGATTTATCTGACAAACTCAAAGAATTCAAAGGTGATCGTTCTTTGCGTGACCTCATCAGTGTCCCTTCCCAAGACGGTGGATTTTTGTTAGCCTTGAAATACGGGCTACTGCGCACTGTCAATAATGGTGATGATTGGACAGAAATCAAGCTATTAACGCCCAAGGAACCAGTTACTATCAATTCTTTGGCTGTTAATTACAAAAATCCTCAGTTGCTCTACTATATCACTGACGCCACCTTCTATCGTAGTATTGATGGTGGTGAGAACTGGACCACTACTCCTATCCCAACTACTCGTCGGGCCTGGAAGATTCTCTCCGATCCCAATCAAGACGGCTTAATTTATCTAGGAGTTCGTGAACCGAATAATTAATTACTTATATGAATCAATACATTAGCGATCGTCAAAGCGCCTTTACTCAACTAGAAGACTATTTCAAAAAAGATATCGCTGGACTCCGTACTGGCCGTATCAATCCTGCTATGCTCGACGCTGTGCAGGTCGAAGCCTATGGGACTCGTAGTCCTATCAATGCTCTCGGTAATATTTCACTCTCTGATAGTTCTAGCATTCTGATTTCTGCTTGGGACAAGAGCGTTCTCAAAGACATCGAAAAAGCTCTAGTCATCGCTGATCTGGGCTTTTCTATCGTCAATGAAGGTGAACGCCTCCGTCTCTCCATGCCGCCACTGACCGAAGAAAACCGTCGCGAATTGGTCAAGAAATTGGGCGTCAAGTTTGAACAAGCTCGTGTTGAATTGCGTAAACTTAGAGATGAGATTAAAACTGAGATTGAAAAGGCCTTTGCTGCCAAGGAGTTAGGCGAGGATGATAAATTCCGCTTCCTCAAGGAGTTAGAAGAAGAAATCTCTGATCGTAATAACAATCTCAAAGAAATTAGCGATAAAAAAGAAAAAGACATCATGACTATTTAATATGCTTACTTTCATTACTTTTTTCCTCATCCTCGGACTACTAGTTTTTGTCCACGAACTCGGCCACTTCGCTGTTGCTCGCTACTTCAAAGTCGCTTGTGACGAGTTTGGCTTCGGTTTTCCACCACGTCTCTGCGGCCTCTACAAACGCCAAGGCAAATGGGTGCGCGTCTGGGGTGGGCGAGAGATCACTGATCATGATTCAACTGTCTATTCTCTCAACTGGATCCCTCTCGGCGGCTTTGTCAAAATCAAGGGCGAAAATGACAATGGTAACCATGATTCTGATAGTTTTGGCGCTCAAGTCATCTGGAAACGTGCTCTTATCCTATCCGCTGGCGTGATCATGAATGTCATTCTGGCTTGGTTTATTCTTTTCTGCGCTTTTGCTATCACTGGTTTGCCAGAATCCTATGACCAGAGTCAGGCTCATCTCAAAAATTATCAAGATCCTCGCATTCAAATCACCTCAGTAATTGCTGATTCTCCGGCTGAAACTGGCGGTATCAAGGCCGGCGACATCATTGTCAGCATCGACGGTCAGAACTTTGCTAGTACTGCAGATATCCAAAACTTCATCAAGACCAAACTAGATACTCCGGTCATTTATCAGGTTCGTCGTGGCAATCAGTTCCTCAGCAAAGAGTTAACCCCTCGTAAACTAAGTGTCAGCGCCAGCGAAGAGATTATTGGTGTCGGTGTGGGTCTCGATCAGATTGCTACTGTCCGTTACCCTTGGTACCGTGCTATTTATCAGGCGGCTATCTCGGTCTACATGCTCCTTGCTATGATTATTATCGGCCTCTGGCAATTCTTTGCTAAACTCTTCCAAGGCCAGGCGAGTGGCCAAGCTGTCGCTGGACCGATCGGTATCTACGGCATCACTGGTCAGATGGTTGATCTAGGACTAGCCTATGTCTTGCAATTCTCGGCCGCTCTATCAGTTAACCTCGCCGTCCTCAATATCTTGCCGATTCCGGCTCTTGATGGCGGTCGACTCTTTTTCCTCTTGATTGAAAAAATTCGTGGCAAGGTTATGAACCGGCAACTGGAAATGATCTTTAATAATGTCTTCTTTTTGCTCTTAATTATTATGATTGTTTTTGTTAGCATTGCTGACATCAGTAAGTTAGGTTGTTTATCCTGCCAAATTAAAAGTTTATTCACTAAGTTTTAATGATATGCGCGCCCAAATCAAAGCCACAGGTTTGAAGCTTACTCCAGCTATCACTGACTATATTCAGGCCAAGCTGGATATGTTAGACAAATATTTAGTTAATCAAACTGTTACTAATTGTGATTTTGAGATTGCTCTCACTACCAAACATCACCAAAAAGGCGACATCTTCCAAGCTGAAATCAATCTAGTCTTAGCTGGCGAACATATCTTTATCCAAAAAACCGAAGCTGATCTCTACAAGGCTATCGACAAGGTCAAGGATCATGTCCTCGAGTCAATTAAAAAATACAAGGACAAGCGTTCCTAAAGCTCTTGTCATTTTCATTTTTACACCGCTAAACAACTGGCTCTAGCGGTGTTTTTTTATTTGAAATACAAATCGCTTAATGCTATAATTAGCCATAGGCTAAAGCTATGGCAATAAGCGCCTCTGAGTTTGAAGCACAATCCGATACTGACGAATCTGATGAGCAGTCTAGAGCTGAGCTTTTGCGTAAACAAAAGCTAGCCACTCGTCGCCAGCGCAAAGTTCAAGTGGTCAAAAACACTGGTCGCAGTGTAGAGGCTGCTGGGGTTGCTACCCAAGCTACTGGCAAGACTATGAAAGTCACTGGTAAAGCCGTAGCTGCCACTGGTCGTGGTCTAGAACGTGGTGGCGCCTCTCTGACTGAGTCTGGTGTCGCTCTCAGTGCTACCGGCGCTGGGGCTATCATCGGTGTGCCACTTGCCGCTGTTGGGGCTGTCACTACTGCCACTGGAGCTGTCGCTCAAGCTGGCGGCACTGCCTTAGCCGAAAGCGGACAAGCAGTTGACAGTGCTGGTCGAGCTATCCGCAAAGAAGGCTCGCAGATCGTCAAACAAGGCGATCGTCTAGAGCAGGCTAGTGACTCACTCCGCTCCGCCAAGCGTCAAGCTATCAAAAATAAATTACTAAGCAGATTGTCTGACTCTGATGGCTCTGGATCTTCTCTAGTGTCGAGTGCTGTCAGTCTAGGCACTGACACTCTACTTAGAGAATCTTGGCTGGCTCTAGTTCCGAGCTGGGGGCTAACACTGATCTGGATTAATATTCATATTTTTTTGAGCTTTACCATCGGTTCCAATTACTTTAGCAAGCTTGGTCAAGAATGGCTCGGATCCGGTTTGACAAGGCTTGAAACTAAAGTTGCGAGCAAAGCCGCAGGAAGTGGTTTTTCAGAATATTTGCTCAAATCAGTTTCTGATCGGATTGGTTTTCTAGAGCTTACTATTGTCGCTCTGCTTGATATCATTGTCTTGGTTATTCTTTTGGTCATTAGCGCTTTACTCCTTGCCTTAGTTGATACGATTGCTCATCCGATTGATACAATTAGTTCTGTGGTTAAATAATTTATAACAACTTGGTCGTTTAGAAACATGCATTTTTTTACCAAGCTTACTAAAACTCAGCTCTCTCTAATACTAGTTCTTAGCTTAGTTTTACTTTTTGCTTTTGCCCCTCAAGTCTTTGCTCAAACCGGCACTGTCGAGGGCTGGTTTTTGTCAGCTATTTCCAAATTGCTCGGTGTCATCATTTGGTTCATGGGCTGGCTGATCACTCTGGTTATCTCCGGCATTATCTATCTCGCTCAGTACAATGATTTTATTGACTCTCAAGTCGTAGTAAAGGGTTGGGTGATTATCCGCGATCTCTGCAACATGTTCTTTATTTTGATTCTCTTGGTAGTTGCCTTTACTACTGTTTTGGGTATCGATGGCTATCCCATGAAAAAAATGCTGCCCAAGGTAGTGATTGCAGCTATATTTATTAACTTCTCCAAGTCTATTTGTGGCATTATCCTCGACGCTTCCAGTGTCGTGATGTTGACCTTTGTTAACGGCTTCAGTGACTTTGGTGGTGCCAAGTTAACTCAAGTACTCGGCATTGATAAGATGCTCAGCCTGTCTGGCGTCAACTCCAATCTGGAGAGTGTTGACACACCACAAGTCCGTGGCTATGAGATTGATGGCACTTCGCTCTTGCTGACCTATCTCTTTGCTTTTGCTTATCTACTCGTCGCTGGTGTGGTTTTGATCTCGATGCTCTTTATGTTGCTCTGGCGCATCATTATGATCTGGATTTACGTCACTGTCTCACCATTTGCTTGGCTAGCCTATGCTCTACCAAGTTCTAAATATTATTCTAAGTGGTGGGGAGATTTTACCAACGCCGTTGTCAGTGGTCCGGTACTCGCTTTCTTTATCTGGCTTTCATTATCGACACTCGATAGCGCTACTAGCAGCAATCCCAATCGTGTCGCTTCAGGTCTGCTTGGTAACATGAATAATCCTAATCCAGTCGTCGGTATCTCTGAGATTAGTGGCATTGAGTTTTTTATCGGCTACATCGTTGCCATCGCTCTCTTGGTTGGTGGCCTGATTGTTTCCAAGTCCTACGGCGGTCTGATTGGTGGTGCTGCTGTCTGGGGCATGGGTCAGCTTAAGGCCGGTTCCGGCTGGATCAAGAAAAAGGGCAAGAGTTATGGTTCATCAGCGGCTAAGCTGGTTGGCAAAGGAGCTCTGGGCGTTGGTGCAGCTGGTGTCGGTGCTGCTAAATTTGCTGACAGTGCTTTTTTCAAGGGAGCAGGCAGTCGTGGCCTGGGTTTTGTTAAGGACAATCTCAATCTCCAAGGTCTCAAGCGCACCAAGGATTCTCTGGCTATGAATACTTGGACTAATGCCAACAGTGAGGTCTCCAAGATGCGTCAGTCCATCGGTAATACTGGTTCTTGGATGAAAAACGGTGTTAAATATCAAAAAAATGCCGAAGGTAAAATTACAGCTGACGGCAAGAGTTTGCTTGGTCTCAATCCCGAAGAAGCTAAAAAACTCTTACCAACTATCAATGGCAAGGCTGTCGAGGTTAAGGCTATGTCGGAGTGGGCTGCTCGTGGTCTAGCTGGCTGGCAGGCTCGTCCAGGTGCTGCCAAAGCTCGTGCCGAAGATTTCAAAAAAGACAAAGACGAGATTGAAAAAACTCAAGGTCTATATAAGCATCTAACTACTGAAGCCGAACTAGAAACTGCCTACAGAAACACTGGCGACGTCAAACAGCGCCTCGCCATCGGTTTATCAGCCAAAGACAAGGGCTATACCGCTACTTGGTTCAATAGCGATGCTGATAAGTACAAAAAAGAACGCGAAGTGATTAACAAAGAAGAAGCTCAATACTCTAAGCTCCACAAGGATAAAATTGCCGCTATTGCCAGCATGACTGCTAGCGAGCTAGAAACTGCCTTTGCATCTACCAGTGCTGTCTCTGCTAACTTTGATGCTAAGAACTTTAAATCTACCGCCGCCGCTGATCAAGCTGCCAATCAAAATCTGGCCGAACGTTATGCTATTCAGCAAAAGATGATGGAAACCGGTGCTTGGGATGCTTATCTCCGTCGTCTCGGCAACAGAAGTCAAGAACAGGCAGCTAAAGATGAAGCAGCTAGCATGGCTAAGTTTCATGGTGAAGTTCTCAGTGCTATCCATCATGACAAGATAGCTCGTCTTGATGATGTTAACCACCGAGAAAACACCGACCAACGCAAGTCCTTCAACGATTTTGCCGGTCTTGCCAAATATCGCCCCGCTCTCTATCGCGATTTGATAGACGGTACTGCTAAAACCAGACCTGATCTAATTTGGGACATGAAAAAAGAATCTGATCAAAAAGCTATGTCTGGTATGATCAAAAAAGGCAAACTGAAGCTCGATGAGCTTAAGGTTAATCATATGGATGCCAATAACTTAGCTGAGATTCTTTCCGCCTTCAAGGGCGCTCTCGATCCAGGACGCTATAACGCCGCTATTAACAAGATTGATACGGAGGGCAGTAAAGATTTTGCTGGCAAGATTGCTGATGCTTCTTTGTTAGAAGCTACCAAACATGAGCAAGCTGCCGAAGATGCTTTGGCCAAATCAATTGTTCCGGGCCTTAGTCCTGCAGACAAACTGAAGTTTGAATCAGAAGCTGCCAAGGCTCTCAAGGAGTCTCAGTCCTATCGCACTCATTATGTTGCTCTCAAGGGCGATCTCAAAAAGGCCTTTACTGGTATAAACGGTGTACTTGATGAATCAGCAGTCAAGAAGTTTATTCAAAGTGCTTCTGCCAAACAACTGGAACAAATTGATAGCTCTGAATTAGATGATCGATTAGCTGATATTTTATCCAATCAAGTCAGTTCTTCCAAATTAGAACAGCTAAATCGCCAAGACAATAATCCAGGCTTAGTTAATACCATTATCGAACGCTGGGCTAAATACAATCACCCCGAAAGTCTCAAGGCGTTAAATATGAATTCTTCAATTGTGATCAATGTCAAAACCGCCAAACACAACAAGGCCATTGTTGATTTCATTCGTCAGCTTAAGTCTGAAAATGGCGGTAGCGATCCAAGTATCGCCGAGCTCGATCTAAATAATATTAAGGCAGTCAATGACTTCTCAGCCGCTAATAATCTACAAGATACTAATTTCAAAAAAGGTAAGAACGGTTCCTTGTCAGTTGATAAAAACGAAGAACTAGCTAGGAAGATCAGAAGCGCTATCACTAACGGCACTTGGGGTAAATAATCATCTATGAATAACGCTAACAAAGCTAAAATCAAACAATTACCTCAGGAAGTTTTCTATTTGCTAACTGCCGATAAAGCTGCTGACTTGAGCGTCTTGCTGATTGAAAAATACGACTTAGACGGCATTCAAAGCTCGGCTATGGTGGAGTTGGTTGAAGCAGTCTATCTCAAAGAACTGCGTCTCGCTGAGCTCTACAATCAAGTCAAAGCTGTCTTTAATTTTGATGATACCAAACTCCGTCAATTCATCTGTGATCTAGCTGGTTACAAGTTCCTCGCTATCTCTGATTGGCTCGGTGAGGATGTAGCCAACTATATCCGCTCACTCGGCGCTAATGCTAGCGACTACTTGGCTGAAGTTGAAGAGCTTAGGAAATTAGCCGCCACTGAGTTAGCCGCTGACACCATGCTCTGGCAAGCTGATCCTGAGCCAGCTCCCATTCCTGATGATGGCGAGCCGATGAACGTCTATCCTGATGATCCTGATTACTTACGCGCTATTAGCGAGGAGACTACTGATCTTGATGCATCAGCTGGTACCGAGTCGGCTATCAGTCCAGAACTCGCTCTCGAACAGTTCAAAGACTTACTCTCTAGTAATTTACTAGTTTTACTCGCTAGTAGTGATCAGCTCTTTATCTCAGAGTTCAATTATCGCTTGATTAATTTGTTAGTTGATCATCCTGATTTTAAAGATGCGCTAATTAGTGTATTATTAACTAACAGTCTTCAGATCGGTACTGAGACTATCGTGATCGATGGCCGACAAATCCTGCCGAGTATTGGCGCTTGGATTAATTACTTTATCAATCAAAAGGGGAGTATTATGTTTGACGCTGTTACGCTCTCTGACTTCTTGATTAATTCTGCTAGTGCCAAGTTCCTTGCGTCCACCGACAAAGATCTTTTGAGTCGTCTGCTTTGGCTCTATCGCAATCTCAAGTTCTTCCC
>DBEB01000003.1 GCA_002293855.1 Candidatus Falkowbacteria bacterium UBA917 | reverse complement strand
AAAAGCCTGGTTCCGAACTACTTTTGTCGGTTTTGATAGCCGGAACGAGATCTCATAAACTTGACTAGCTTAACGTAGAGTCATTATCAATAGCTTTTCTACACAGGAGTTCAACTCTCCTCATATCCACTTCGACTCACTGTCATTCGACTCAATGCAGAAGACAGCTGTAATGCCGAAAAACAAGAAAATTAGCCGCGATGGCGGAACTGGTAGACGCGCTGGACTTAAAATCCATTTCCATTCAACCGGAGTGAGGGTTCGATTCCCTCTCGCGGCACAAATGCTCGCAATTGACAGTTTTAGTCTTTTTGTGTAGCATATCTCATACTAAGTCCTCTTAGTATGAATTTGCGGGTATCGTATAATGGTTATTATATTGCCTTGCCAAGGCAGAGATACGGGTCCGATTCCCGTTACCCGCTCATATAAATAAAGACGCCCCTTGTGGGCGTCTTTATTTATATCTGATTGTTTAAAAGGGAATCGGACTAGTTGGAAACTGAACTAGACTGAGGGGCGAAGTCGCAGTGAAGGCCAGACAAGCTTCTGGGAGAAGCTTGGGTACCAACTCTGGACAAGCGAGGCCGATCCAGCGGCCGAGGGCGCAAATTCCCGTTACCCGCTCCATAAATAAAAACAACCCAATTTGGGTTGTTTTTATTTAATTATCATGACAAATTAAGTTAGTCATTTTTAATTTTTTAAAGCTCCGCAACTGTGCTATACTTACCCAAGTATGCGCTTCTCTCGGAGTATTATTTTTGTTTTTATTGGCATTGCCATCATTGGCTCACTCTTTTTATTCTGGCTCTATGAGGGCTATGACCAACGTCGCAGTGAAATCGTCAGCCGTGAACAAAACGATGCTCAAAATCAGTACTCCTCCACTATCAATTCTTATCGTCTGCTCTCCCAGTCACTTTACGACGAAGTGATTAATTCCGAGCGGGTTGTTAATATTATCAGCCAAGCTGACCAATCTAGCTCTAGCAAGCAAGCGGTTTTGCGTGACGAGCTCTATCGACAATTCCTCCCAGTCTTTAATCGTCTCCAAAACAAAAATTTCAAACAGCTACACTTTCATCTGGCTGGCGGTGTTAGTTTCTTGCGTATGCAAGCGCCAGACAAATTTGGCGATCAGTTGATGTCTATTCGTCCGTCACTGGCTGAAATTAATCGCAGCGGTAAATATTTAGAGGGTTTTGAAGAAGACAAATACTTCAGTGGCTTTCATTATCTCTTCCCACTCTTTGATCAGCAAAAGCTCGTCGGTAGTGTAGAAACTAGCGTGTCCTTCAGTACCTTTAGTCAGCAGATGAGCTCCATCTTCCCGATGACCTACCAGTTCCTAATCAAGAAAAATGTCATTGATGATCAGGTCTTCGCCGACGTCTCTCGTTTCTATTATATCAGTGAGCTCAACCGCAATTATTTCTACGAAAAAGAACAAGGCGAACAAAACCGAGTTGATAATGTCTTGCCCGAAGAACTAACCAAGATTAATAATGCCCTCAAAAACAAAATCTCCGCCAAGATGGCCGCTGGCCAAATCTTTACCGAGAGTTTAGCCATCGACAAGATTAATTATCTGGTCAGCTTCATCCCTGTCAAAAATATCGGCGGTAAACAAGTCGTCTATTTAGTCAGTTACCACAAAGACGACACTCTCTACACGCTCAAGGCTGACCTCATCGATCGTTACATTTATACCATTTCTGTCTTGCTCATCATCCTAGCCTTTGTCTATTTTATCAGTGAAAACCAACAAAAGCTCCTCGACGCCGGCGAACGTATCCAAAACATCACTGCTGCCATGGGCGAAGGTTTGATGGTTATAGACAATGCTGGTTTAATTACTTTTTTTAATAAGTCAGCCAGCGACCTAACTGGCTTCAGCGCCAAAGAAGTGATCAATAAGCCTTATCTCCACAAAATCCGCTTTGTGGGCGAAAACGATGATAAGGCTAATGACAAGTTTATCAAGCAAGTTCTAGATAAAAAACAACTCATCACCACTACCCGTGATCTCTATCTCTGGCGTCGTCATGGCGACAAATTTCCAATTGCCGCCAGTGCCTCACCACTCAAGACTAAGGACGGTCGTGTGATCGGCTGTATCATTGTTTTCCGTGACATCACCGAAGAAAAAGCTATTGATAAGACCAAGACTGAATTCGTCTCGCTCGCCAGTCACCAGCTCAAAACTCCACTCTCAGCGGTTAACTGGTATACCGAAATGCTCATGGATCAGGATGTCGGGCCAATCAATGATCGTCAAAAATCCTTCCTCAAAGAAATCCTAGACGGCAATCAGCGCATGGTTAAACTAGTTAACTCTTTGCTCAATGTCAGTCGTATCGATATGGGTACGCTCTCCATCGTGCCAGAGCCAGTTGATTTGATTGCTATGACCGAGAGTATGATTACTGAATTGCAATTTGGTATTAAGAGTAAAAATCTCAAACTGATTAAGCGTTTTGACAAAGGCTTTCCCAAGATTAATCTTGACCCTAGTTTGATGCGTATCGTGATCCAAAACCTCTTGTCTAACGCCGTCAAATACACTCGTGAGGGCGGCTTGATTGAAGTCGAGATCAAGAAGCAAGACGCCAAAACTGCTTTTATGCTAGTCAAAGACAACGGTTATGGCATCCCTAAGAATCAGCAATCCAGCATCTTCAAAAAACTCTTCCGTGCCGACAACGTCAAATCAACCAAGGTGGAGGGTACGGGCCTGGGTCTCTATGTTGCCAAGGCTGTTATCGAAGCCTTTGATGGTCGGATCTGGTTTGAGTCCGAAGAAAATCTCGGCTCTAAGTTTTTCATTACTTTGCCACTTGCTGGCGTGACCAAAAAAGAGGGGACTCGTGGTCTAGAGGCTAATACTTAATTTGTTTATGTCGCTCAGCAAATATTTAATCATCATGACTATTGGTACTATCGGTGCCTTTGTCTGCTTGGTCCTCGCTGTCCTAACCATTGATCCTTTTGCGACTAATTGGCTGGGTCTAGCCTTGTTTTATTCATCGCTGATGGTCACAGTCATGGGCCTCGTGTCGATCATTGGTTTTATCTTTCGTTTTGTCATTCTACGTAACAAATTAGCAGCTAGCGCCGTCATCATTTCCTTTCGGCAAGCTTTTGTGATAGCCTTATTAATAGCTCTGACTCTCTTTTTGTTGGCGCACCGGCTCTTTAGCTGGTTAAATATGACTTTACTAATCGTTGGCTTTACAGTGCTGGAATTCATCCTCATTAGTCTCAGCTTACACCATGATGAATAATATGTGGTCTATCTTCAAAAAACTATTTTCTAACACCAGTTCACAAGCTACTAATCAAGTAGCTACTAAATTCCCACAAGTCGTGGTCGGTTTAGTCAAAACTGTCGAGCCTCATTCCAATGCCAATCGTCTCCGGATCGCTCAAGTAGAAGTCGCTGGTCAAACTCTCAAAATCGTTTGTGGCGCTCCCAACCTCGCCGTCGGTCAAAAAGTTCCAGTCGCGCTCGTTGGCGCCGTCTTGCCTAACGGCGCAGAAATCAAAGCAGCTGTTATCAGGGGTGAGTCGAGTGAAGGCATGCTCTGTGCCGAAGACGAGCTTGGTCTTGGCGCTGATCATTCAGGGATTCTGGTTTTGCCAGACTCGGCTGTCATTGGTGCGAGTATTGATAAGTATCTCAAAAATTAATTATTTATTTCAAATCTATGTTCTTTATTGACCACAGTCAATCAATTCTCTTTCTGGTTTTAGCTGTCTGTGCTCTTTGTTTGACATTACTACTTTGCATCTTTCTTTATCATCTTATCTTGGCTGCTCGTGACCTCAGAATTGCTACTGAGCTCGCCCGCACTCAGCTAACCCAGCTCAAAGACTTGCTTGATCGTATTAAAAGTGGCTTCGGTCTCTTTGGTCTGATTCTGCCAATGCTCAAAGATCTACTTGGCCAAGCTAAGGATTTCTTGGGCGAACAAACTCTCAAAAAAAGCTCTAAAAAGACTAGCTCCAAGTAAACAAATACTTAATATTAGCCAAAATAATACAATATATAATTGACTAAAAACAAGCTAATTGCTACAATATAGCTTGTTTTATTTATGTCCCAACCCGTTAAAATCTTCGCCAAATTAGCTCTCTCACTAATCAAGCTTCTGCATTGGTCCTTGCGCACGGCTGTTTTTATTTTGACGGGGCTGTTTTGGCCATTCAAGGGTCTGGCTCGTTTTTTGTACTTCTCTATCATTCTCCGTCTTTATCGTTTTTATCTCTTTGTTCTCAAAAAACTAGGCTGGTCTCAATCCAAACTCTTTCAGCCGATTGCTTCCATTCTAGTTAATAAAAACCTGATTCATATTCTGGTGGTTTTGCTTGGCTTCTTGATCCTCTGGAAAAACCTCAGCACCGCTCGTAGTGCTAGTGCTGCTGAAGAGTTTATTATTAAAACCCCGCTAGCTAAGCTAGTTGCTGATGAGTCTGTTGATTTGGAAGAATTGATCGAAGAGTATCAAGTCGAAAACCCTCAAAGTGCTGGCTCGCTCGCTTATCGTGATCGTGACGCCGCTCTCAATCCACAGCTTGGTATCAATACTAACGAAGTTATTGATGTCGAGGACGACGAGGCTGGTATGATTCAGGAGCCAGGCACTATTACTGAAGACGACCTGACACCTAACTCTGATAATATTGCTACGCGCACTGAAACTATCGACTATACCGTGGCTAACGGCGACACAGCGAGTTCAATCGCTAGTAAGTTTGGCATCAGCGTCAATACCATTCTCTGGGAAAATAACCTAACTGCCAAGGGCCTGATTAAACCTGGTGACACTCTGCGCATTTTGCCAATGACCGGTATTCGTCACAGTGTTAAGCGTAATCAGAACTTGACTAGTATCGCTAGTTACTATGAGGTTGATGCTCAAAAAATTGCGACTGCTAATGATCTAAGTCTCAGCAGCGCTCTCAAGATCGGTCAGTCACTGCTCATTCCTGGTGGTCGTAAAATTGTCGTTGCTACTACTCCGACTAAACCAAGTACCACCAAACCTAGCACCAAGCCAACTGCTATCAATGGCGGTAAGCCTTCAGGGCAGGTTGTAGCTAGTGGCAAGATGGTCTGGCCAACCGTTGGTCATACTGTCACTCAATATTATTCTTGGCGTCACACTGCCTTGGATATTGCTAACAAAGTAGGCACGCCAATCTACGCCTCTGGTGAGGGTGTGGTTGAAGTAGCTAGTTGGAATGCTGGCGGCTACGGTTATCAAATTGTTATCAATCATGGTGGTGGTCGAGAGACTCGCTATGCTCACTTGTCAGCCTTTGCTGTCAAAGTTGGCGACCGTGTCACTAAGGGTCAAAACATCGGCTCTATGGGTTCAACTGGTAATTCCACCGGGCCTCATGTCCACTTTGAAGTCATTGTAAATGGCAAACGTGCCAACCCGCTCAGTTACGTCGTCTACTAATTTAGTTTTTATTAAATTTGTGATAATCTAATAGTTACCAAATTACAAAACTAATTATGCTCAAAATCATTCTCAATTTCCTGCTCGGCTCTGGCTTTATCTTTATCGGTAGTTACGCCTTTGTCATCAAAACTGACTTGGTCTTGGGTTTTTTTGGGCCGATGGCTTTCTTTGAGAGATGGCTCGGTACCGACGGGGGTAGTCGCCTCGGCTACAAGCTCCTCGGTGTTGTCATTATCTTTTTTGGTTTCTTGATTGCCTTTGGTTTGATTGACCGATTTATGATCTGGGGACTTAGCCCATTAACACGTTATCAATAGTCATTGACTTTTCGGCTAATTCTTGGCAAGCTAAGCATTAGTCAAAAGGGCCCCTAGTTCATCCGGTAGAATGCCTGCTTTGCAAGCAGGAGGTGAGCGGTTCGAGTCCGCTGGGGTCCACTCTTAAATAACACTCCTAAACTGTCTTTGCTGTACGATCGTGCTATCATTTTTAATTTTAAGCTCTCAAGCATTGACAAAAAATAAGAAACATACTTGTATAATAAATATCAAGTTCATTATACAATCCACAATCAATCGTTAAGCTATGAATAATATCTTAGTTAGCAGTCAGGGAACTTTATCCTTTCATGGTCAAATATATCGCTGTGCCTTAGGGCGTGGTGGAGTCAAAGCTGATAAACAAGAAGGCGATGGAGCAACTCCGCTCGGTTCCTTTGCGATGAGAAAAGTTTTTTATCGACCAGACAAATTTACTGCTCCGCCAGTCACTAAGCTGCCTCTCGAGGCGCTTGAGTCTAACTCGGGCTGGAGTGATGACAGTGCTTTGCCGGATTATAATTGTTATGTCCAGTTGCCTTACACGGGTTCTCATGAACAGCTCTGGCGCGCCGATGACCTGTATGATATTATTGTTGTCCTAGCTTATAATGACGCTCCAGTTATGCTAGGCAAGGGTAGCGCCATCTTTATGCATATTGCTCGCGAAGCTTATATGCCGACTGATGGTTGCATTGCTTTGTCTCAGCCCGATCTACTAGCTCTGCTAGCAGAGGCCGATGCTAATACAAGGGTTGAAATTAAGCTCTAGAATATTCTTATATGCAGTCAGTGAGTCCTAAAATGCAGTCAGAAACAGCCAAATCTTATCTGGCAATGTTTCAAAAATACTAAGCGCAAGTCGGTGGTCACTCTCAAGATATTGTTGAGGGTGATAAACTGTCTTGCGCTTTTTTGTTTCCCGTCACTGAAGCAGATCTAGGCGAGGCCTTAGTCTAATCACTAGTTTTTAATAATTATTTAATCAAGAAATCATATGGAAAATCTACCACTCAATATCAAAGTCATCATTGGCTCTGTCCGTGAAGGACGTTTTGCTGACAAGGCCGCCACTTGGATTGCTGGCGAACTAGCTAAAGAAAGCGATGTAACTGTCGAAGTCCTCGATCTAAACGACTACCAGATGCCGTTCTTTAACGCTCCAGTTAGTCCTTCTTACAAAACCGAACCCTACACCCACGAAGCTGTCGCTCGTTTCACTGCCAAGGTAGCTGAAGGCGACGCCTTTGTCCTGGTTACTCCAGAATACAATCATGGCACTAGCGGCGTGCTCAAAAATGCTCTCGACTGGGTTTACCCAGAATGGAATCACAAGGCCGTTGGCTTTGTCAGTTACGGCTCTGTCGGTGGCGCTCGTGCTGTCGAACAACTCCGCCTCGCTGCCATCGAACTACAAATGGCTTCTACCCGCAACGCTGTCCACTTCAACGGCGAGCAATATTTCCCAGCTCTCTTTGGTCAAACTCCAGTCGAAGAGCTCTTCGCCACTATCGGCGCCAAAGCCGCTCCAGCTATGATCAAGGAGCTACTCTGGTGGGGAAGAGTTCTCAAGTCCGCTCGGACTAATAGCTAAAATATTTTTAGATCATTTCAAAGGCCTGTTTCACACAGGCCTTTGTCTTTTAAACATTGTCTTTTGTATTTGAATTAGCTATCATTGCCTTATGAAACCCAAGTCTAAGCTACTTATCTTTGATGGCAATGCTATTGTCCATCGCAGTTTTCATGCCTTGCCACCGACTATGACTACCAAGTCCGGCGAGCAGGTTAATGCTGTCTATGGCTTTGCTAATTTCCTCCTCAAAGCTATTAAAGAATTTCAAGCCAGTTACTGTGCTGTGGCTTTTGATCTCAAAGGTCCAACTTTTCGTCATGTCGAGTACGAGGCCTACAAAGCTACTCGGGTCAAGGCTCCTCAAGAGCTCTATGATCAATTTGACCGTGTCAAAGAAATTGTTCGTATCTTAAATATTCCCATTTACGAAGCCAGTGGCTACGAAGCCGATGATGTTATCGGTACAATTGCCAAAACTGCTGATCAGCAGATCGATACTATTATCGTGACCGGTGATATGGATGCTATTCAACTAGTTGATGACTCTACCTTTGTCTACGCTATGAGTCGTGGCATTTCTGAAAGTGTCCTCTATGACAAGGCGGCTGTCCGTGCTCGTTATGAATTTGATCCTGTGCAGCTCATTGACTACAAGGCTCTGCGAGGTGATACCGCTGATAATATCCCCGGCGTCCGAGGCATTGGCGAAAAAACCGGCACCGAGCTGATTAAAGAATTTGGTAATATTGAAGATCTCTATCAGGCTATTGATAATAAAGACCTAACTAAGCTCAAAAATCTCAAGGCTCGTACCATTGAGTTATTAGTTAATCACAGAGCTGATGCGGTTTTAAGTAAACGCCTCGCTACTATCCGTTGTGATGTGCCACTCGATTTTGATTTGGCAGCTTGTCGCTTTGGTGATTTTAATTTAGATAAATCTATTGAGTTGTTTGATAGTTTGGAATTTAAGAGTTTATTGCCACGTCTCAAAGAACTCTGCACTAACAAATCTGAGAGTAGTCATTCTAAGTCTGCTCCAAGCAAGCAACTTGCTCAAGAAGAAAAAACAGCACAGCAGCCCGCTTCAGTTGCTATCAAGACCGATTGTCATTTAATCGATAGCGAAGCTGATTTTAAAAATTTCCTCACTACTCTAAGCAAACAAAAATCTTTTGCCATTAGTAGTGTTTCTTGTGAAGCTGATAGGCACCCCGATCAATTGCTAGGCCTCAGTTTTTCTTGGCTAGCAGGCGAGGCTTATTTTATAAATCTAGCTGGAGTAAATAGCGCTAGTCTCTTTGCTAGTTCTGCCAAAGACGAGTGGCTCAAAGCGCTTGGCGAAGTTTTGAGTGACAGCCAAATAAAAAAATACGGCCATAACATCAAGGCTGTTCTCAAGAGCGCTTGGTCGGCCGGTCTAGAACTACGAGGCATCAGCGGTGATATGATGATTGCCAGCTACTTGTTAAACCCTGATAGCAACAAGCATGATCTATCCGATATTGCTCTCAAGCAATTAAATTTCACCAAAATTACCAAAGAGGAATTGCTCGGCACTGGCAAGCAAAAAATTAATCTCGACCAAGTTGCTTTGGGTCAGCGGGCCAAGTTCGCCGCCGAAGAAGCTGATTTGATTTGGCGTCTTAGTAGCGAGCTAGAAGCGGCGCTAGTCAAAGAAGAACTCAAAGCCATCTATGACGATATCGAATTACCGCTCATCACAGTTCTCGCCCGGATGGAGAACTACGGCGTCATACTCGACCGCGATTATTTACATAAACTCGACAAGGCTACTGACAAGAATCTGGCCAAGCTCACCAAGCAGATCTATGAGCTCGCTGGCAAAGACTTCAATATTAATAGCGTCAAACAACTCCAAGAAGTTCTCTTTACTGACTTAGAAATTCCTACCAAAGGCATTGCCAAAACCAAGACTGGTTATTCTACTGGCGCTGATGAATTAGAAAAGATGAAAGAGATGCACACCATCGTGCCGCTGATTTTGGAATACCGAGAATTGTCTAAGCTCTCCTCAACCTATATCAAGTCCTTGCCCAAGCTAGTTAACGAACGCACCGGCCGCTTGCACACGAGCTACAACCAAACCATTGCCGCCACTGGTCGTCTCTCCAGTATCAATCCTAATTTACAAAATATCCCCATGCGCACTGAGCTCGGACGTCAGATGCGTGGCGCCTTTGTGGCAGATCGAGGCAAGCTTTTGCTTTCGCTCGACTATTCACAGATCGAGCTCCGTCTTGCTGCACACATGTCTGGTGATCAGACAATGATCGAAACTTTTCGTGCTGGTGGCGATATTCACACTGCTACCGCTGCCAAGATTAATAATGTGGCTATCGAAGCCATAACTAGCGACATGCGTCGCGCTGCTAAGGCCATTAATTTTGGCTTGCTCTATGGTCAAGGACCGCATGGTCTCGCACAGACCGCTGGCATTAGCTATGGGGAAGCTCGGTCTTTTATCGATGCTTACTTTGCTAGTTTCAGTAGTGTCAAAAACTACATGGACAGCATTTTGGTTGAGGCTCGTACTCTAGGTTATGTCCGTACTTTAGCTGGTCGTCGTCGCTATCTACCATTGATTAATTCGCCGGTTATTATGCTGGCAAAGGCTGCTGAACGTGCCGCTATCAATGCACCAATCCAAGGCACAGCCGCTGACATGATTAAAATGGCCATGCTCAAGGTGGACGAATTGCTAGAACAAAACTACAAAGGCAAGGTTAAGATGATCATGCAGGTTCATGACGAATTAGTTTTTGAAGTTGAAACTGATTTGGTAGAGGAGTTAACCAAGGCTATTAAGCCACTAATGGAAAATGTCCTAGAGCTCGATGTGCCGATTGTGGTCGAAGCCAAAGTCGGACAAAATTGGGAAGAAATGGACAAGCTTGCCTAAAAATATTAAACATTATGACTCTCAGATCCAAAGACATCAAAATGACTTTCACTCGCTCTTCAGGCGCTGGGGGTCAGAATCTTAACAAGGTGGAAACTTGTGTTATCTTAAAACACTTACCAACCGGTCTGATGGTTCGCTGTGATAAACATCGCACCCAAGTAGCCAATCGCCTCGAAGCTCATCGTGTCCTTGCTCAAAAATTAGCCGCGCTAGAGTTCAAGCGAGCGGCTCAAGAAAAAGCTCAGCGTGCTAAAATAAAAAGACAGCAGCAAAAACGCTCTAAAGCCGAACAAGAAAAATTGTTTCAGTCCAAAAAAAGACAAGCTGCTAAAAAAGCTACTCGTAAAATAATTCTGGACTAATATGAATTTAAAAAATCTCGCCAATAAAAAAATTGCTTTACTAGGATTGGGCGTCGAAAATTACGCTCTGCTTAACTATTGTCTCAAGCATAAAGTGGTCGCGAGCTTTACTGTTTGCGATATGCACTCGGTTGAGGAGCTAGCTGACAAGTTTAAAATATTAAATAAGCACGCCAATGTCTTTTGGCAACTCGGCCTCGACTATAATCAAAATTTAGATCGCTATGATATTGTTTTTCGTTCTCCGGGTTATCCGCTCGCTCATCCAAGTCTAGTTACTGCTCAAAAAAAACAGCCTAAGCTGATTGTCACTAGTCCCATGAGGCTCTTCATGGATCTTTGCCCGACCAAAAATATCATCGGTGTCACAGGCACCAAGGGCAAAGGCACGACTTCTTCACTCATCTATACTATTTTAAAAACTGCTAAAAAAGCCGTCTATCTCGGTGGTAATATCGGCATCGCACCTTTTGATTTTTTGCCCAAGCTCACTAAAAATTCTTTTGTCATCTTAGAATTATCGAGCTTCCAGCTAGAGGACTTTCATAGCTCACCACACATTGCCGTCTTTACTAATTTTACTCCTGAGCACCTCGCTCCAGCTGATCAAAACAATCCTAATTTCCACAAGAGCCTAAAGGTCTATCGTGAAGCCAAATTAAACATCGCCCGCTTCCAAAACAAAAATGACTTCTTTGTCGTCAATGACAAAATGTCTCTCGCTATCGCCAAAAAAGATTCAGTAGCAAGCGATTTCCAAGCTCGCATCATCTACTTCACCAAGTCTGATTGGCCTTCACGCTTACCAGGGGATCATAACAAAGAAAACATCGCTGCTGCTGAAGTCGTTGCTCAGATTTTAAAAATCAGCCCAGAAATTGTAGCAAGAGCCGTCAAAAAATTTAAAGGTCTCGAACATCGCCTAGAGCTAGTGCTGGCCAAAAATAATATCAAATACTACGACGATAGCTTTGCTACCACTCCTGAGGCTACTATTACCGCTCTCAAGTCCTTCTCTAGTCCAATCATTCTACTAGCTGGCGGTGCTGACAAAGGTGCTAATTTTAAGGTCCTTGCCAAAGAAATTACTAAACGAGTTAAATTTGTTATTCTCTTTGACGGTCAAGCTACGCCCAGATTAAAAAAAGATTTACTAGCAGCTGGCTTTGACTCCAAAAAAATCAAACTAGCCAAATCAATGCCAGAGGCTGTTCGGTTAGCCGACGGTCAAGCTCTAGCTGGCGATATTATTCTGATGTCTACCGCCTGTGCTTCCTTTGGTCTTTTTAAAAACTACAAAGAGCGTGGCAAATTATTTAAGCAGGCGATAACTTAACAATAAAAAAAGACCCTGAATCATCAAGGTCTCTACAGTTGAGTTCTGAATTAAATTATATTGAGTACAGTCAGTAGTAGTAACATCAAAACGCCTATCAATGGCGATAGTAAAAAAATACCAAAACCAAGCTTATTAAGTCTTTCTGATTTTGATGATCGCCTAATTATTATCAGAATTACGCCAAACATCATTACCAAAAAACTTATTATCAGCCAAGGCATCAACAAAGCTTTATCTTCCATTTCAGCTCTCCTTCACAAATTAACAAAAGAACCACCACTTTAGTTACAGGATAATCACAACTACTAAGATTGTCAAAGTCAGCTAACTGTACAAAAAAATAGCGATCAAATTACCACTTGTTGTTAAAAATTTTGCTCAAGAGATAATCAAGGAGGGGAGACCACCTCTCAAACAGTTTCTAACAAACAAGCAGTAATCTAACCGCTATTAGTTTAGAAGCCTATCTTAGCACTCTGAGCTAATTAGTCAAGACTGGCTTGCCTTAGTGCTACAAATTATCTATGATATAAGCAACTTGACTACTGTCTTATTTTTTTATTTAAAATTAGCTCAAATTAATCCGAGAACTTTGTTTAGTATGGATATTATTTCTCATGCCCTCATCAATAATTTAATTTATCAGGACTTGCCAACCACTCCTCGCTACTGGTCAATTGCCTTTGGAGTACTACCTGATATGATTAGTTTTTCCAGTGTTTATAACATTGAATTTCTGAAAAAAGTTTTATTTTTCAAAAAAATTCCTCACAGTTATATCCCTACTCGAGTTTTTCAAGTTTATAAATTTACTCACAGTCTAGTTTTTTGGACGCCAATTTTTATTATCCTCTGGTTAATGGGTTGGCGCGAAATGGCCATCGCTTGGACCGGCTGGTTATTGCATATCTTTATCGATATTTTTACCCATAGTGCCAAAAGCTTCCCAACCAAGATTTTCTGGCCCTTATCTGATTGGCATTATAGCGGCCTCACTTGGTCTACTAAGCGCTTCCTGATTATTCAGTATTCACTACTAGTGATTGCCTATATTATTTTTTATCATCATGGATAATCTACCAGACAATCTACTTAGTCCCGATACCTTGGACGGCGATCAGTTGGTAGAATTAACTTTGCGTCCACAGGCACTCACTGACTATGTTGGCCAAACTAAAGTCAAAGATAATTTGGCAATTTTAATTGAGGCTGCTAAAGGTCGTTCTGAATCACTGGAGCATATCCTGCTCTATGGAGCGCCTGGCCTCGGCAAGACCACTCTCGCTCATATTATTGCCAATGAGATGAATGGCCGTCTAAGAGTGACTAGTGGTCCAGCTATTGAAAAGGCTGGCGATCTAGCAGCCATCTTAACCAATCTCGCCGACGGTGATCTACTTTTTATTGATGAAATTCATCGCTTGCCCAAGACCGTTGAGGAGATCCTCTATCCTGCTATGGAAGATCAAGTCTTGGATTTAATTATCGGCAAGGGTCCTTCCGCTAAAACTCTCCGCCTCAATCTAGCCAAGTTTACTATCATTGGTGCTACTACCAAGGTTAGTTTGTTGTCATCACCACTACGCGACCGCTTCGGTATGGTCTACCACTTAGATTTTTACGAAGCTCCAGAACTCCAAGACATTGTTAATCGTAGCGCCCGCATCTTACAGCTCGAGCTAGACGGTGAACCGGCCGGTGAAATCGCTATGCGTTCTCGTCGCACCCCTCGTATAGCGAATCGCCTACTGCGCCGAGTCCGGGACTATTGTCAGGTTAAGCACAAGGGCCTGATTAGTTTAGACTCTTGTCGTCAGGCTCTAGATTTGCTAGAAATTGATCAGCTGGGGCTAGATAACATTGATCGGCAAATTCTCAGTATCATTATTGACAAGTTTAACGGTGGCCCGGTGGGGCTAGCTACTATTGCTGCTGCTACCGGTGAAGATGTTGCTACCGTCGAAGAAGTCTATGAGCCTTTTTTACTACGTCTCGGCTTGCTTGATCGCTCGCCCCGTGGTCGAGTTGCCACTCCGGCTGCCTATGAACATCTTGGCAAAACTAAACTCGTTTAATACAATCTCTTTTTAAATAACCCATCTCAAATAGCTCGGATTAATAATCTGAACTTTTGCTGTAGGACTATGCTACTATCTGATTTTGATTACAATTTACCGCCAGAGCTAATCGCTACTCATCCAGCAGAGCCTCGTGATCAGGCTCGTTTGCTCGTGTTAAATAAAACTACTGGCACCATGAGTCATAGTCATTTTTTTAATCTGCTTGATTTTTTACAACCAGGCGACCTGCTCATTGCCAATAACTCCAAGGTTATTCCAGCTCGCCTCACTGCTACCAAATCCACTGGCGGTTCGGTGGAGGTCTTTCTCAGTAAAAATCTAGGCCAGAGCTGGGAGGTTCTCATCAAGGGTCGTGTCAGTGCTGGCGCTGAACTGACTTTATCAACACGACTGCGAGCTGTCGTTCAAAGCTCCATCGGCGACGGTGTCTGGCAATTAGCCTTTAATTTATCTGGATCAGAGTTTATGCAGGAGTTAGAGTTGATTGGGGAACTGCCTTTGCCACC
>DBEB01000014.1 GCA_002293855.1 Candidatus Falkowbacteria bacterium UBA917 | reverse complement strand
TCGGTATGAGGCCAAGTTTGACTGGCAAAAAAGCGAGCGAGCAAGTCACCAAGCTCCGATCCCAAAGAGCGTACGAAATGATATTTATAAGTTCTAATGGCGCTTTTGATCAGTCCTCGGTACTGAGCCATAACCAAAACACCGTCGAGTGCATAACTAAGTCGACACTGAGCACAAGTCGCGCCTAGCGAACTAGGGACCTTGCAAAAATGACAGACTTGTTTGTCCTGCCAAGTAACTGAAGCTAGACAACTCTGACAGAGATAGGCGCCAGCGGATTTGCAAGCTAGACATTCGACTGGGAAAAACATGTCACAAACAAAAACAGCTAGTCTGGTAGCTAGCTGTTTGATGGTATTTGGAAACATAGCCTATTGCCAGACAGCGTTACCCACTCGCCAAACTGAAGCTTGCTTAACTAATTCAACTTTAATATCCTGTGAAACAGATTTTTCAGTGCCGTCAGCACTGGTTTCAGTGCGTAGAGTGGTAATCATCAGCACTGCTCGAGAGTCTTCCATGATCAGGATTTGAGTAGCGATAGCTCGAGTTTTGTGACCGCTGTACACAGTATAATTATCGTTGAGATTACGACTAGCCTTGGTAATGCGACTGAGATAGTCACGAGTAACATAAAACTCCAAATCTTTGAGCCTATCACCAGTTGCTTGATTGGAATAACTACCATAGAGCTCAGCAAAAGAAGAGGCTAACTGGCGAGCGGATTCTTCACTTAACTCTGAGCTCGCGACTGGAGTCGTGTCTTTGGGCTTTGGCAGAGGGATGACTGGCTGAGTCGGGATCGTGCCAGTAGCTGGAGTACTGGTGCTGATAGGGCTAGTATTCTCTACTGGCTCCTTGTCAGTTGGATGATAAAAAAAGATAAAATAGATCAGGGCCAAGCCAATCAGTAGACTGATGCCGATGAGAATGATGCCAAGAAGTTTTTTGTTCATAGAATTGAATTAACTTGGATTATTTTGTCTAGCTAGTTCATCAGCAAATTCTTTTTTACTGGCTTCAATTTCCAAAAGTTGACGTGGATCAGAAGTGATCAATTGATCCTCGGTGTAGGAGGCAACGATTTTGATAGCAGCGTGCTTGGAACCGGCAAAAAAGATGCCCTCACCGACGCCACACTCGAGGAGTAGATACTTCTCACCCTCGGTTAAGAGAAAGGTTTTTTGGACTAGATCAATGGACGATTTGGATTGTTTGAGCAAGAGCTGGAGAGCGGAGTTATTGACGATTGGCTCACCATAAGGAGAGCTCAAAAAGTCGCTGACGTCTTGGGTGATATTGGTCACGCCGAGATAATATTTACGACAACGTTTGACCAGAGCAAAAATAAAGCGAGCACTGTCTTCGTGTTGCATCAACCACCAAGCTTCGTCGATAACCATGATACGTTTCTTGATTTTGCTACGGACAATATTCCAAATGTAGTTGATGATGATATAGATAGCCATCGGACGCAACTCATCCTCGAGGTCACGGACGCTAAAGGCTACTAATTGATTTTCCATCGCCACATTGGTCGGACTATTAAAGAGCCCGGCAAAGGTGCCTTGCGTGTATTTGGCGAGACGACGAGCTAGAGTTAGACCACCTTCCATGCCTTCGAGGATGTCTTGTAGATCACTCATCACCGGTGGCTCGATGGTAGCGAGATCAGCATCGGGAGTGATATCTTTTTTGGCATAAGTTTCAAGGAGCGCTCGGTCCATGATGGAGTCTTCTTCGTAGCTAAGCTCACCGATCATTAATTTGATCAAACCCTTGATGGTAATAACTGCACTACGAATAATGTCTTCGGTAGTAGTGTCGGAACCGACCGCTCGTGGTAGGTCAAAAGGATTAATCTTGCTCTTGCCAGCGAGTGAAACATTGATATAGGTGCCGCCCACAGCATCTGAGAGATGCTTGTATTCAGACTCTGGGTCAATGACGATGACGTCCGCACCCATCATCAAACTGCGTAAAATCTCTAACTTGATGGCGTAACTTTTACCGGCACCGGAAGTAGCAAAAACTACGCTATTGGCATTTTGTAAACTGAAGCGGTCAAAGATAATCAAGCTATTATTGTGACGATTAACGCCGTAGAGTATGCCGTTGTCGCTAGTTAATTCACTCGATACAAACGGAAAAGAAGTAGCGATTGGCGAGGAATTCATGTTAAAGGCAATGCCTAACTCGTCATCATTGAGTGGTAAAGTAGAGTTAAAGCCTTGTTCGGATTGGAAATAGACGCGTTTGGAATAGATGAGCCTTGAACCAAAGATGTCTTCGACAGTATCAGTCAGCTTGTCTAACTCCTCGATACTTGAGCCATAGAGTGTGATGTAGAGAGAATATTGAAAAAACTTTTCAGTGCCTTGAGTCAGAGCATCTCGGAGATATTCGATGTCACGTAAGGCGGTTTCACGCAAAGGGTCACGAGCGGCGCCTTTTTCAGCATCAGACATGATTTGAGATTCGAGAATACCGACTTTGTTTTTGAGCTGCTTAAGAATCAATTCAGTCTTGACTGGGTAAAAAAACATGGAGATGTCAAAGGTGCTATTTAAGTTAATGATAGGCGCAAACCAACCGACGCTGATATAGCGAGGATAAGTTACCACAAAAACTGTACGGAGAAACTTATTGCCCAGACGGACATGGTCAGGCTGAACTTGCAAGACACTAGGAGCGATCAAATCCTTGATGGAAATAATGCCACGACGATAGGCTTTTTCTTCTTCGACTAATTGCTCAGCAAAAGAAGCTTGACGATCTAATTCGGCGGTATTGGTTTTTTTTAAAACAAAAGAGCCTTGATTAGGATCGACCTTGGGATTGATAATAGTTGGCTCCTCGAAAGTGGCCATAGTTATTTAACACGTAGATTATTGACGTTGTTTAAAGCCTGACTAGCAGCGACGTCGGGATTATAAGAATTGTACATTAATTCTATCACACCTTGAGTGTCGAGCTCAACTACATTGAGCCCGATAGAAGAGAGGCCTGAGATGACACTGTCAACACGGCGAGAAAGCTCTTTTTGAAGAACTTTGAACCTCGCCTCTTTCATGCGAATACTGACACTAGGATTAAATAACTCTTTGACTAGAGACACGAAGCCTTTGCGCTCGTCAGACAAAGGATTGTAAGTGACCACCACATAAAACCGTTTATTCATGATCTTGCCGAGACTAACCAGCTCACTGATATAATTGATATAGTCGGCGGTTTGAGCTTTGAGCAATTCGTTAGTTTGTTCTTTTTCACGTTTTTGCAAATCAACTAGATAGTCACTGATATTTAATTCGCGAGACTGAATAACAATCTGCAAAGGGAAGCTCAGATTATTTAAGAAATTGACATAAGCACTGATGATGGCGTTTTGTTCGTCTTCGTTTTTGAGAGCAAAATTGATACTGGAAACCAGTAAAATGCTACGGACAGTGCCGTCATCCATGATGACAGTATTGTCACGGATTTCGGACAAATGTAGGTACTTTTGCGAAGATGGTAATTGACGTTTGGTAGCCATAAATTAAAAAATATCTTTGTTTTTGGGATTAGCACTAAAGATGTCAGTACTGTCATCATCACCTTGATAGTAGCCACGAGTATCAACAATCAAAGCCAATTGATTGAGGTGAGAAGAGCTAAAACCACGAGCTGGAGCCTTTTCACCCGTAAATAAATCGATTTCAGGATCAGTATCAGTGAGTGGATCAGCATAATTAGCCCAGACCCTGATCGGCGGATGACGAAGTGACTGACCAAAATTAAGCAAGAAATAGTGCAGAGGCACGCCACTGACTTTTACAAAAGCAAAGCAACCACCAATGATGACAGCGATGATCGAGAGGATTAAAAAGACCGTGAAGACAAAGATTTTGTAAAACAGAAAACACAGACCAAAGGTAGCGAGCAAGGTCAAGAATTGACGGACCGAAAGTGGGCCGACGATCTTGTCTTCAACATCAATAAATTGTGGGACAGTGAATTGCTCCATAACACTTATTTGTAGAGATTGACTTCTTGGTTAAAGCTAAAAATAGCTTCAAATTCAGCACCAGACATAGCCTCGGGATTAGTCTCTAGACGATCAGTAATAATCTGAGTAATTTGCTTACCCTCACTCATGGCAGCGTGATAGATATCAACATACATTTTGTTAACCGGACTTTGCTTCCAAGCGCTAATGCCTTCTAGACGCCAGCTGAAGTCATCTTTGCCCAGACTCTGAATCTTTTTCTTGATGAGCTCCGTTGCTTCAGCAGGGTTAGAGCTGAGGTTACGGAAGTTTTTGAGGGTCATATACTTGAGCTCATCGATCGGAGTGAATACTCGTGGAGTGAACTGAATATCATCCATTTTGACAGCACCCGACTCGGTTTTGCTGTACTCAGGGGTAACAGGAGCTACTGGCGCGGTCTTGGCTGGCTTGGGGATGATAGTCAGTTCAGGCGCTGGCTTAACTGGTGCTACTGACGCGGTCGGAACTGGAGTTTTGGGAGCAGTAGCTGGGACAACTGGAGCTGGTGAGATACTTGGTTTTGTGGGCACCGAGGCTTGGATAGCTGGACTAGGCTTGGGATTGATCGGAGCGGCTGGGAGTTGTTTTTTGTCGCCGCTTGCCAATTTGATAATTGGACTAGCCTTTACCAGAGGAGGATTAGTTGCTTTGGTAGAGCTAGGAGTGGCGCTATGCCAAGGCAGATTACTAGGAATGGGTTTAGTTCCATTATTTTGACTAGCAGCTGCTAAGCGAGATTGTTGAGCGAGCGGATTAACGCTAGCACCCGACTTGCCACTAGCCTGCAGTGAGCTGAGTAAATCGTAACCGGCGGTATCAGACTGATCGAGAGAAGTTGGCAGAGATGGTCGTCGAGCTGGAGCTGCGGCGGCAGTTACTTTGCCATCAGCGATTTTGAGCAGGTTATCAGCTAAGTCCGAGCTAAAGGCTAGTCCACCGAGCTCAACCGGCTTAGTGAGAGCATCTTTGGCAGCAAGTTTGTCACGGACACCGAGTAGATAGGTGCGCAAGATCTGCTTGAGTCGGTCAAGCAATGACTGGCTAGCTAGATCAATCTTGGCTTTGTTAATCAAGTCAGCTACTCGAGTATCGATGCTGGCACTTGCGGCAACTGTAGTCAGGCTAGCTTTAACCGGATTAATCTGAGGAGCGGTCTGGGGTGCGATAGCTTTGGCCGAGTTTTGAAAGTCAGTTAGAATGAAGCCCAGACCCTGAGAGAGCTCAGTGGCCAGCCCCCGAGCTTGATCAGCACTGAGCTTGCAGTCAGTCATAATGCCGTCACTGAGAGTGGCAGAACTAAACTCACCAATCGCCATCTTCATCACTACTAGTGCCAAGTTAACCTTGTATTTGGCTTCTAGATTACGAATCAATGACAAAATACCAGCAGCAGCTAGAGAACTCCGCAAGGACTGAGGTAATTGATTATATTTTTGTAAATACTCTAACATAGTTTAAGAACTGAGGCGTTTAATTTCTTCGTCGATAGCTAGTCGCTCAAGGCTGTTGTCTGGATACTGCTTAGCGAGAGTCTGGAGGCTACTGAGCTTGGTATTAACAGGATTTACCACAGTAGCTTGGTTGTTTGCGACTGGTCTAGACTCAGCAAGTAGCGGTACTGACTCGGCTTCAAAGACGCGGTAATCAGGATCGTCGAGATAGGTCAGGATTTCCCAAGTATTAGGATTGTCACCAACTAGACTATCAGGGAAGAACTTGAGATTGCGAT
>DBEB01000031.1 GCA_002293855.1 Candidatus Falkowbacteria bacterium UBA917 | reverse complement strand
CTATTATTACTATAAGTCTGTTTTCATCAGGCGTTAATAATTATGCTCACTTATCCAAATTCTCGCAGAGTAGTTAGTCCTAGCAGTCTAGCCAACTCTTCTAATAATATGTCTAAATCAATTATTGCCTCTTGGCTCTTTGGTCTACTGTTTGTAGCTAGTGCTATTGCTTTGGTAGCTCAATTTCGGCAAGTTTCAGCTCTCAAACTGGAGAACTATAATCTCCAAGAAGAGAAAAAACTTAGTAGTAACAAGCGTGAAATTAACAATGATAGCGATCTGACAGCCCGTCTACAAGAACTTATTTTACTACCAGCTGATCAACCAACTATTGCCACTGTCAAAGATTTGGCTGTCGGAGCTCAGCGCAGTGCTTTTTTAGCTAATGCTGAAAATGGCGATAAGATGGTTATTTTCCGTGATCGAGCCCTACTCTTCCGTCCTAGTATTGATAAGATTATTAATATGGTTGGTTCTGGTAATTTTTCTGAACTGCCAATCAATAACAGCAGTGCTAGCTCATCTCCTGCTATTGACCTGAGCTCTAGTCCAAGTAGCACCAGCTCAGAATCTAGTAGCTCTAATGTAGCTGTTCAAACTCTAGAAATCCGTAACGGCACAGCTGTAGCTGGACAAGCTAAAGTCTGGCAAGCCAAGATGACTACCAAGGGTTACAAAGTCTTAGCTATTGGCAATGCTGCTAACTCTAACTACACTGAAACAACTTTGATTAATTTGGCAGGTAAAGACGTCTCCAAATTAGAGCAGGAGCTAGGTGTTAGTGCGGTCAACAATCTGGCTGGTGGTGAAGCTACTAGTCAAGCTGATGCTATCATTATCATTGGCGCTAAATAATTATCAGCATGTTGCTCGCTGACTTCAACGAGGAGCAAGAGCAAAGGCGTGCTAGTCTTCGTAATCGCTGGCTTTCTCGCTTCTGGTTGCTTTTTAGCATTTTGACCATCACTCTAGTCTCAGTCGCTCTCTATCATCACTACAAGCCAATCCCTATCGGCCTAGATAGCGCTAGTCAGAGCTATATTGTCAATGAAGCTGATCTGGTTTTTTCTTTGCCTACTGACCAAGTCACTCAACTCGATCAGTTGCTTGGCTACATTGATAGTGCTGAGCAATATATTTTGCTTAACACGGAGATTTTTAATAATTGGTCATCAACTGCTGTTTCATCAGCCTTCTCACAGATCACTGCCAAGCTGATTGCCAAAAAAACTGCTCAGCCAGATTTGAAAGTTGATCTTATTATTGATCCTATCAACCTTGCTTATGGTGCCCTAGAATCCAAGGAGCTAGATGCTTTGAAAGTTGCTGGTATCAACTTGATTATTACTGACTTGGATCAATTGCGAGATCCTAATCCTATTTATAGTTCTTGGTGGCGAATCTTTGTTGCTTGGTGGGATTTCTTACCAAACTATCCTTGGCTCGCTAATCCTTGGCAAAGCTCTGGTCCTCAGATTACTCTCCGTGCCTATCTAGCTAGCTTTAATTTTAAAACTAACCAACGCGAGCTGTTTATTGCCGATCAAGCTGGTCAATTAATTAGTTTCTTTAATTTTAATTTTAGCAGTAACAAGCTAGCTATCAGTCTTCGTGGGCCACTCGCTGAAAGTGTTTATCATAGTCAGCAAGCTCTAGCCAAGCTCTCCAAAAACTCTCTTTATTCTCTGCCTAGTAATCTTGTGGGGCAAGCTAGTCCAGAGTCCAATCGCTACGCTCAGGTCGAGTTCTTAACAGAGGCTGGGATTAAGGAGCCTTTGCTCAATCGTATCACTGCTCTATCAGCAGGGGATACTTTGAGCCTCTCTAGTCGCTGGTTGGCAGATGCTGAGCTTGTCAAAGCTCTCAGTGATAGCGCCTCTCGCTCAGTGTCTATCAAGCTCCTACTCAATCACAATGACGCCTCAGTCTTGGCTGTTACCAAGCTGCTGACTAATGCTCCCAAATCGCTAACTGTGCGTTGGTCTGATCAGGCGCTTGATTCCTTGGTCTTGATTGAGCGGCCCGCTGATCATCAGCTAACTGTCTTTAGTTCTGCTAGTGCCCTTAGTAATCAGGCGCTTGTTTATAATCCTAGTTCATGGCTCTTGCTGACGCTCAATACCGATTGGACTCACGCAGCTGTCATTAAAAATCATTTTGATCAACTTTGGTTAACTGCTCGACCCTATCAAAGTTCTGATCAGCTAACTTGGCTTAAGTCGCTGTGGACTAGTTTTCAAATTTGGAGCGGTCTAGTTAAGCTCTAGACTGGCTATTTGAATATTTTTGCTAGAACCAGTAAGATAAAGTTTCAATTAATAATAGCTCTATGACTACTCTTTACGACCTGATTATCATTGGCCTCGGGCCCGCTTCTTTGACCGCTCAAGTTTATGCTTTACGCTACAACATGAAAGTTTTGGCTATTGGTGGCGTGCCAGGTGGCTTGATGATGGAATCTCACAAAATCTGTAATTGGCCAGGCGAACCGGGTATTTCCGGCGCTGATCTAACCAAAAAAATGACCGATCAGCTCGCTGGCATGAATGCCGAAACTGTCATTGAAGAAGTTAAGTCCATTACTGGTCAAAAAGGTGCGTTTACAGTCACTACTCGTTCTGACAAAAGTTTTGAGGCCAAGCTCGTGCTGATCGCGACTGGTACCAAGCATAGTCATCTCGGCCTTGCTCGTGAAGATTTTTTTTACGGTCGAGGTGTAACTTATTGCGCTACTTGCGACGCTATGTTTTACAAAGGCAAGACTACAGCTGTGGCTGGTGGTGGTAATAGTGCTGTCACCGCTGCTCTCTATCTCTCCGACATCTGCCCTCGAGTTTATCTGATTTACCGTGGCTCAGAGTTAAAAGGTGAGACTGCTTGGATTAATGAGCTCAAGGCCAAAGACAATGTTACGCTCATTAGTGAAACTAATATCATTGATTTGAAGGGTGAAAACAAGTTAGAGGCCGTGGTCTTGGACAAAGCTTTTGAAGGTTCTGCTGAGTTAGCTGTCTCTGGTCTTTTTGTAGAGATTGGTGCTAAGCCTCGCAACGAACTCTTTGTGGCTATGGGTGGAGTAGTGGATGACTTTGGCTTTGTCAAAGTTGCCTCTGATATGACTACCAATCTACCAGGCGTCTTTGCAGCCGGCGACTTAACTAATCAATCTAATTATTTTCGCCAGATCGCTACCGCTGTTGGCGAAGGTTCAATCGCTGCCGATACTGCTTTTAAAGCTCTTAAATCCTAAACTTTAGCTTGATAAAAAAACATCCGCCCTCGGGCGGATATTTTTTAATTGATTTTTTCTAGTTTAGCGCTCACTAACTTCAGTACTTGTTCCTGAGCTTCATTGATCGGTACCGGTAAGTCGAGCCAAACTAAGCGCTTAGCGCCACTAGCTTGGTATTCTTTGAGTAGTGACAGGCAGTTGATATTTTTGGGTGAGGCAGCTACCAAAGTAGTGCTCGATCCTTGATCAAAGAAAATGATCAGCACCAAAGCCTCGGGTACTAGTACGATTAATTCATCCAAGATCTGATTGACTGCCGTATCATCGATTTGCATCAAATCGGCTTGTGTCATCCTTGTGTACAGCAAGCTTTCTCCTACTTGGCTTTCTAGGCTCATCAATAATTTGCCCCAGAGTTGTAAGGTGGCCAGGCTACGATTACGGTATAGTTTTTCAATGATTAAATCACGATTAGCTTCTAGTCGCAGTAACTCAGCTGTTGTCAGTAGCGTCTGCGGAGTAACCATTTCCGTCCGATAACTTTTGGTTCGGCTAATGATACCAGCTAGCAAACAAGTGGCTGTCGCTGGCTTAATTAGCTCTGGTTGATTGGCACATAACTGATAAATAATCTCCGTGCTAGAGCTAGCAGTTAACTCTACTAGATTGAGCTGGCCAAAGTTTTCATTGGCCATCTGATTATCAATATTAATAATTGGCACAGAGTAGAAAAAATCAGTGTTGTTGCTATAGATTTCTCCCAATGAAGCTAAGTCAGCGAGGTTGATGGTGATAATCAGGTCATAGGCAAAGCCGTTACTACGGACACTGACTTCTTTGTCAGTAAAAAAGCCATTCTTTGGTAATATGATAAAATCCAAACGATCTTGTTCGATTTTGTATTTAACTTTATCAACTTGGGTGCCAGTAGTGGCTAGGCTGATGACAAATTCTCTAGGCTGGCTGAGCTCAGCTCTAATTTCAACTCCGTTTTTTAAATGCTCTATTAAGGCTGTTTCAGTCGCACTGCTAATAATATCAGCTTTAATCTGCAGTGACTCCAAAATCTGTTTCAGTGCTAGCCCTGAAGCTAAGCCGTCGTCAGCAAACTCACGACCAACTAGTATTGCTACTGCTCGAGCTGATCGTAGTTGATTCCAAAATTGTTCATGATTATTAAGCATATTTTTGTTTAGAGCCCCTATCATATAGCAAAGCCACTAGCTTGTAAACCGGTTGACAACTTGTTAAATATTTATTATAAATTGTGTCATAGCCTATGGCGGATTTATCCGCCCCTGCCCGCCTTTGGTGGGGGAGCTCAATGTAAAATGCCGAGTGGCGGATTTATCCGCCGGAGCTCGCAGAAGGCGAGCGTAGGCGGACGTGGTGAAATTGGTATACACGCCAGCCTTAGGAGCTGGTGACGCAAGTCATGAGAGTTCAAGTCTCTCCGTCCGCACTAAATTGTTTTGTTCTTTTAACTACTATAGAGGTATATCATGCAAATAGTTGTTCATGTCGATCAGCTGCTACTTAAATCTATTAGTTTTCGATCAGTTCTCAGTAGCTGTCTTTGGCA
>DBEB01000009.1 GCA_002293855.1 Candidatus Falkowbacteria bacterium UBA917 | reverse complement strand
GTGATGACATTGGTGCCATGACCAGTAGTAGAAGAAGCGGCAATGTCTTTGACTGGAGCGAATTTAGTAGAGGTGTAGTACTCAGTAATGACCACAATCAAAGCAGTCAAAGCCAAACCGATCAAAGAAGCAAAATAAAGTTGGTTAATGCTGTAGACACCATTGTCAGCCATCAAGTACTTAGTCAAGAAATAAAAAGCGACAGCGGACATAGCGCCGGCGGCAATCAAACCCTTGTAGAGAGCGGCCATGATATTGAAAGTCTTGCCGAGGCGGATGAAGCTAATACCAATGATCGAAAAGATAATAGAGATAGCACCGAGAGACAATACAAATGTTGAAGCCATAGCACCATCAAAAGTCAAAGCACCAAGCATCATAGCAGCCACAGCAGTTACGACGTAGGTTTCAAAGAGGTCAGCGGCCATACCAGCACAGTCACCGACGTTGTCACCGACGTTGTCAGCGATAACGGCTGGGTTGCGAGGATCGTCTTCTGGAATACCAGCTTCAACTTTACCAACGAGGTCAGCGCCGACGTCAGCAGCCTTGGTAAAGATACCACCGCCCAAACGAGCAAAGACGCTGATGAGGGAGCCACCAAAAGCAAGACCGATCAAAGAATTAACATCACGAGTCCAGAAGTAAAAAGCGGCAGTACCAAGGAGAGCCAAAGACACAACCAAGATACCGGTCACGCTACCACCACGTACAGCTACGTCGAGAGCTTTTTCCATACCGCTGCGAGCAGCTTCAGTAGTGCGGACATTAGCGCGAACGCTAACAAACATGCCGATATAACCAGCGGCGGCAGAGAGCAAAGCACCGAGCAAGAAACCGGTTGCGACAGTCCAGCCGAGACTAGGAGTAAAGGCTAGTAAAATAAAAATAGCAATCGCTACCCAAGAAATGGTTTGATACTGCTTGTTGAGATAGGCATTAGCACCTTCTTCGATAGCAGCGGCGATGGCCTTCATCTTGTCATTGCCAGCTGGCAAATTCAAAATGTGCTTAACGTAGTAGAGGCCGTAGGCAATACCAATCACACCACTGGCGAGAATTAGATATTCTGTGTTTGTCATATTGTTTATTCTCTTTAGTCGGCCGCAGCCTATAATGAGAATTAAATAAATCCTCCCTTTTTAATTAATTATTCTTTTTTACTTTTTTTAAGTTTCTTTGGTTTGACTTCTTCAACAACAGTCTCTTCAACAGATTCCTCAGTAACAACTGGCTCTGGAGTCACAGCTTCGCTTAGATCTTCAGCACTCTCTAGAGAGGCCTCGTCATCAGAGCGAACTTCGACAGTGCCAGCAAGGTCACTGATATCGAGCTTCCAGTTAGTGAGGCGGGCAGCTAGACGGACATTTTGACCGCTCTTACCGATAGCGAGAGACAGTTGGTCGGCTGCTACTTTGACAAAAGCAGTGTGAGAATCCTGATTGATTTCCACTGACTCTACCTTAGCTGGAGCTAGGGCGTTGGCAATGAAAGCAGAGAAGTCTTCGTTGTATTCGATGATGTCGATCTTTTCACCACCGAGTTCACGAATGATGGTTTGGATACGAGCACCACGCTGACCAACGCAAGAACCAATTGGATCAATGTTTTCAGCGCCAGCCCAGACTGCTACCTTAGCACGGGAGCCAGCCTCGCGAGCGACAGCTTTGATCTCGACTAGGCCACTAGCTACCTCAGGGATTTCGAAGCTAAAAACTTTGCGCAAAATCTCATCAGAGCCACGAGAGAGTAAAATTTCTGGACCCTTGGCACTGAGGCGAACCTCTTTAACATAGACCTTAAAACGAGAACCAGGGCGGTAGATTTCGCCACGGACTTGGTCATCAGGCAAGATCACACCGGTCGCCTTGCCAATATCGACTAAGACCAAACGGCCTTCACGACGAGCGACAGTACCGGTTAGCACTTCGCCTTCTTTGTTTTTAAATTCTTCAAAGACCATGTCACGTTCAGCTTCACGGAGTCTTTGAATAATGACCTGTTTGGCGGTTTGAGCTGCCATACGGCCATATTCTTCTTTGGTAGGGAGTTCAAAACGTAACTCCTCGCCTAGTTTAACACTATCCTTAATGTCGAGAGCATTCTTGAGCTCTATGTCATTTTTGGGATTAAACTTACGAATTTCTTCGCCATTGTCATCAGTCAGAGTGATGGTTTCTTCGCCTAACTCGGTGCCAGCTGGTAAATCTTCGACGACGGTTTTGACATCAAAAACCCGAGTACCGTTGGTCTCTGGATTATATTCTACTTTGATGTTTTGGTTCTTTTCGCCGTAGTCCTTGCGATAGGCAGCAGCTAGAGCGGACTCGATAGTACCGATCACCGCCTCATAACTCAAGCCTTTCTCTTCGCAGATTTGCTTGATGGCGTTTACAATTTCGCTCATAGTCGTTGTTTATTTATAAAAAAAGACCAGTATAAATACTAGCCTGACCTCATTAATCTATCATTAGTTGGTCAAATTGTCAAACCAAGCTATTAATAATGTGCACAGGGCTGTTTACTTGCTATTTTTGGCTAAAATAAGCTTAAAATAAGCAATAATATTGACATTTTGTCTAAATAATGCTATAATTAGGATAATTTAAGGTTATTTAACAATTTTTTCTCAAGGAGAAGTCATGAAAAAGTCAGTTTTGCTATTATTGTCAGTGGTCTTTACTTCGGCAGCCATTAGCTCATGTTCCACAGGTGCTAGAATTAGCATCAGTAATGATGATGAAAAGCCGGTTATTGATAAGGCTGAAGGTGATATGAATCCCTTTGATTATTACAGACTTAAAATCTTCGCCTCTCAGGCGATAACTGAAGAAGAACGTAATAATGTTTTGCAAGCTTTGCGCCAAGGTCAAACGGCTTATGCCAAAAAAGGCGATCTAAAAACGGTTGAAAAATATCAAGAGACGATCAATAAACTAGAAAAGTCTCAGCCAGCAACAAGTACGACCACAAATCGACCGACCAGCCCTAGAACTCTGCGAGCAATAGCGCCAGTCAGTGGGACAGTTAAGGTGGTTTTGAAAAATACTACCCCTCATCAAGCTAGTATCACTAGCCTAGGCCTCGAGCTCGCTCCAGGAGAAGAAAAAACTGTCGATACTGATGGTCGAGCTGTGATATATCGACTGAAGTCAGTCAAGGGGCAGATTTGGAGTCGGACAGGACGACCCACAGAAGGTGTTCTTGAACTAAAGATTTGAGTCTTTAAAAAATAAAAGGCCGTAACGAAATGTTACGGCTTTTAACTTAGGCTCAAAACTAGACACTGCCCGGTACAGCAAGGAAGACAAAGTAAGTAATGATATAAGCTGCCAGAGTGAGTATGAGACCGATGACAGCTGCTTGAATAGTGTCTTTAGATTTGCCGATTTTCTTTTCATCACCCCGAGAAGTGAGCCAGTTGTAGCCAGAGATAATCATCAAAACGATGAAGATAGTGCCAAGCAGACCAAAAAAAACTTTGAGGACTTGAGCGATAATGACATTGACTGAATTGCCGTCGGTATTAGCATTAAAATTACCATCAATGATATCTTTGGCATTGAGATCCATTTGGTCAGTGGCGAGTGGATCCAGAGGAGAGAGAGCGAGGGCTGGACTAGTTATTGATAGAGCCAGACAGAAGCTGAGTATGATGGCTAGTAAAGATTTGATCATAATAATTATTGTAATAAGCGCACAAAGACAAATTGCCAAATAGCATAGGAGCCGGAAGTGACAATCAAGCCCAGGATAGCGGCGCGAATAGTTTCTTGAGCCTTACCGATTTTCTTTTCATCGCCCCGAGAACTGAGCCAGTTATAGCCAGCATAGATCATCAGGATGATAAAAATGGTGCCAAACAAACCAAACAGGACATTGATTAGCTGGCTAATGTAAATCATAACCGTCGAGTCAGTAGTCTCCGGACTATAGGAAGGAGTGTTGGTAAAGATATTATTGAGGCGCTGTAAAGCGCCACCAGAAGCAGCGGTGCCAGTCTGAGCCAGAGCGACTGAAGCGCTAGCTAATAAAGAAATACTCAAAATAGTAATAAATAATTTAAGCATATTAGAGGCTGATAGCTGGCGCGGCGATGCGAACCAAAATAAAGTAAGTGATCATATAAGCGGCTACAACAATAATCAGACCAATGACAGCGGCTTGAATAGTATCTTGAGCGCTTTTAATTTTCTTTTCTTCACCACGAGATAACATCCAAGTGATGCCGCCATAGATAGTCAGCAACAAAAAGATCACGCCGAGCAAAGAGGTAAAAAATAAAATCAGCTGACCAATAATCGGGTCAATGCTGCGGTTACTTAGATTGTAACCAGCCCCATCTGGACCAGCTACCCTATCAACAAAACCACCTTGATTAAAAGCTTCGCGGAGATTGGCGGCACTGGCAAACTTAGCTGGTAAGGCTAAGAGCGAGAGCGTGATGATTGATAGTAGTTTACGCATATTTAAAAAGAAAGAGTAAAGTCACCAACGAAAGCAGTGATGGCATAAGCGGCACTGATCACAACTAGCCCGATAGTGGCGGTAGTGATAATCTCTCGAGCTTTTTTAACTTCGGCGTCATTGCCCTGAGAAGTCATCCATTTGAGACCGCCCAATATCATTAGGATTAGAAAGATAATGGCCAAAAAACTAAATAACCATTTACTCAGACCAGCTAAAAAGACCCAGAGATTTTTATTAACAAAGCCGATCTTATCAGCAGTGGCATCCAAGCCTCCTAGAGCACTAGTGCCAGTAGCTGAGGCGGCCTGAATAGTAAATAAGTCTCCTAGCATATTAGATGAGGCTAAGGACATTGTCACCTAGGTAAGCCGTGAGGACATAGGCGGCCATGATGATAATCAAGCCAATGATAGCTGAGCTGATCGTGCCTTTGGCAGTATCAACTTTTTTGGAGTCACCTCGAGATAGCATCCAAGTCAGACCGCCATAAATCATCAGCACTAGCATGATGACGCCCAAAAAAGCCAGTAGCGAACCGATCAAGGTACCGAGAGCGCCAGATAATTTTTCAGCAAAAGTACCGGCTGTACGACCAGCAGGCAGATTACCACGAGCTTCACCGAGACCATAGTCGCCACTAGCTGCTAGGACTGGGAGTGGTAGGAGTGATAGCGTAAAACCAAGGAGTTTATACATAGCATTCGCGTCTTGAGCCTACAAAAGCTTTCTAAGCTCAAGACGCGCCCCTTAAACAAGGGACGCGTGAGGATTAATTCTGTTGAATCATGTCACCGCTACCACCTGTGCCCTTGATCAGAGCATTGATAACGAAGACGGAGATCGAGAAGGCAGCGAGGATAATCAAGAGACCGATCACACCAGCCTTGATTAAGTCCTGAGCTTCTTCAACTTTACCATCATCACCAGCAGCGGTCATCCACTTGAAACCACCAAAGAGGATCAAACAAACAGCAATGACACCAAGGAAACCGAGGACGATTTGAATGATGCTAGCGGCAATACGACGTGGATCGCGATTACCTAGACCCAAATCGGTAAAGGAGTTGAGGCCGATGTTGTTGGTACCAGTTAATTCATCGCCCCAGAGGTCAAGCTGAGCCTTAGCTGGCTGGGCTTGAGAGAAACTGAGACCTAGCGCCAAAACAAGTGCGAGCACCCATTTTTGGTTGGCAAGTAAAAAATTTTTCATAAGCTTTTCTTAGTCTTAATTAAAATAGACTAAGCAAATAAATTAATTATAAGCTTGTTAAAAAGTTAACCTTCTCATTTTAACATAGTTTGAGTTTTGGAACAAACTGGGTAAGTGGCAATTTGATTAAAGTGTCAATACTCCAAGTTCTGATCCCAATCGAAGTTGAAGCATTGACTATTAAATTGCTTTTTTGACTTTTTTTTGCTAGACTTGGAGTGTTTTTAATCTATTTTTAGCCATATATGCCTATTCCGCAAATATCTAATTCGCCAGTCCGTTCGCCACAATCCTGGAAGAACGAGACCAAGAAAAAAATTAACAGTGGTGCCAAATCTTGGAAGGCTGGCGCTAAGCGCCTAGCTACTCGTAATGAAAACGGCAACTTCAATTGGTGGCCACTGATTAAGCTGGGAGCAGTGGTGGCTGGAGCTGGGCTACTGGTCATGCTGATTGCCTTTGTAGTTTTGTCACAAGGGCTACCGCAACCAGATAAACTCATTAATCGAGAAGTGGCGGAGAGCACCAAGATTTACGATCGAACTGGTGAAACAATTCTCTATGAGATTCACGGTGATCAAAAGCGGACACTGATCGATCTCCAGGAGATTCCGACTTATGTCCAAAAAGCGACAATCGCAGTAGAGGACAAAAACTTCTATAATCACAGCGGTTTTAGCTTGATGGCGATTGCTCGTACCGCTGTGACTAATATCTTGTTCAACAAAAAGGCTGGTGGCTCAACCCTCACTCAGCAATTTGTTAAAAATGCTGTCTTGTCCACCGAGAAGAAATACACTCGCAAAATCAAAGAATTAATCCTGTCCTACAAACTGGAAAAAAGCTTTAGCAAAGATCAGATCTTGCAAATGTATCTCAATGAAATACCTTATGGTTCTAATGCCTATGGCGTGGAAGCAGCTAGTCAATTTTATTTTGGTAAGTCAGTACGCGAAACTAATCTAGCCGAGGCAGCAGTCTTGGCTGCCCTCCCTCAAGGACCAAGTCGTTACTCCCCTTACGGCCCAAACAAAGATATTTTGATTGGCCGTCAGCACTATATTTTGGATTTGATGGTGGAGCAGGGCTATGTCAGCAAAGAAGAAGCAGAGAGCGCTAAGGGTACTGAATTAAAATTCCAAGACCGCATTGATAATATCATTGCACCACACTTCATTATGTATCTCAAAGAGTTGCTATCTGAAAAATATGGCGACAAAACTGTAGAGCAAGGAGGACTCAAAATTATCACCACCCTAGATGTTAAGAAACAAGAAATCGCCGAAAAAGTCGTCAAAGACTACGCTCTCAAAAACCAAACCAAGTACAATGCTTCTAATGCAGCTCTAGTTTCGATTGATCCCAAGACTGGTCAGGTCCTTGCGATGGTTGGCTCGCGAGATTATTTTGATGACAGCATTGACGGTCAGGTCAACGTAGCACTCAAGGCCCGTCAACCAGGCTCATCCTTTAAACCAATTGTCTATACACAGGCTTTTATCCGAGGCTATCTGCCAGAGACCAAGGTCTATGACGTAGCGACTAATTTCTCTAATGATCCAGCTAAGCCTTATGAACCAAAAAACTATAATGGCGCAGATCATGGCCCAGTCAGCTTCCGTCAGGCCCTCGCCGGCTCGCTGAATGTCTCAGCTGTCAAAGTTTTGTATTTAGCTGGTGTAGACAATGTCATTAACTTTGCCAAGAAGCTTGGTTACTCTAGCCTGGGCGACAAAGATCAATACGGTTTAACTCTAGTACTCGGTGGTGGTGAAGTGAGGTTACTAGAACACACCAATGCTTTTTCGGCCTTTGCTCAAGAAGGTCGTT
>DBEB01000015.1 GCA_002293855.1 Candidatus Falkowbacteria bacterium UBA917 | reverse complement strand
GGCTATACCAGTGCTATCATAGCGACTGGTAAAATTCCATTCTGAAACTAGGGTGTCCATAGGAATCCCTTTCTTGATTATTAACAAAGAACAATTAGGGTTTGATTTTAAATTAAGCTTACCAGATTTTTTGGTTCAATGGAAATAGGCTTGATATTGTGGTCTTTATTATATTTTTCCTGAACCGCACGGCGTTTCTTGGTTGTGTCAATTGCTATGCGCATGGCTGGACTGATTTTTCGTCCATAGAGTATAGCCTTGCCTTCGGCGTGACGAGCTGCTCGACCAATCGTCTGGATCAAGCTTGTTTCGGTTCGCAAAAAACCAGCCATGTCAGCATTTAAAATAGCAACCAGTGACACTTCTGGCAGATCAATGCCTTCACGCAGTAAGTTGATACCAACCAAGACGTCATAAATACCTTCTTTGAGAGCGGTTAAAATCTCAACTCTTTCCATGGTCTTTACCTCGCTATGAATATAAGCCACTTTGATATTCATTTCCGATAGGTAGCTGGCTAGTTCCTCAGCCATTCTTTTGGTTAAAGTAATCGCTAGCACTCTTTGTTTTTTAATAATTCTTTCTTGGATTTCGGCGAGTAAATCTTCAATTTGATTTTCCGAATCACGCACCTCGATAATCGGGTCCAGTAAGCCAGTTGGGCGAATGATTTGTTTAACTATTTGTTTAGAATGTGTCAGCTCATAATCAGCTGGTGTTGCGCTAACATAAATTGCCTGATTAATTTTGGTTTTAAATTCTTTAAAGTTTAATGGTCGATTATCAATAGCCGACGGCAAACGAAAGCCAAAATCTACTAAAGTCTGTTTGCGACTGCGGTCACCAGCAAACATGCCACGAACTTGTGGTAGTGTCACGTGTGACTCATCGATCATCAGTAAATAATCTGGCGGAAAGAAATCAATCAAAGTCTCCGGTGGCTCACCAGCAGCGCGTCCCGCCAGTAACCTAGAATAATTCTCAATGCCATTACAATATCCTACCGCCTTGATCATCTCTAGATCGTAGCTGGTTTTTCTCTGCAGTCTTTCTGCTTCGACTAATTTACCATCGGCCAGTAACTCTTTCAAACGTTCGGATAATTCTTCTTCGATCAAGCCAATTGCTTGAGCGATCTGGGCTTCTGGTGCGACAAAGTGCTTAGCCGGCAAGATCAAGACCTCCTTGATGGCTTTACCTTGATTGTTTTTGAGATTCATCATCCACGAACTTTCTTTACCGACCATAATATCAAAGCGATAAATACCAGCGATTTCTTCGCCGTCAAACTCTAGTCTGATAATTTCCTCACCAGTACTCAAATGAATATCGATGCGCTCTCCTAGCACTCGGAATTGGCCACGTTTAAACTGCTCGTCGTCACGACTGTACTGGATTTTGATTAGTTGTCTTAAAATATCATTACGTTTAATCCGTTCACCAACTCGGAACTCTAAGCTTTGATTTTCGTAATTAACCTTTTCGCCGAGGCCATAAATACAAGAGACGCTAGCTACTATAATGACGTCAGGGCGGGTGAGTAGGGCTTGAGTAGCGGCGTGGCGTAAGCGATCAATCTCCTCATTGATCTGAGTTTCTTTTTCGATATAAGTATCAGTCTGTGGCATATAGGCCTCGGGCTGATAGTAGTCATAGTAGGAGACGAAGTAGTGCACGGCGTTATTTGGGAAAAATTCTTTGAATTCACTATAGAGCTGAGCGGCCAGTGTCTTGTTATGAGAGATGATCAAAGTCGGCCGTTGGGTGCGAGCGATCACATTGGCCATCGTAAAGGTTTTGCCAGAGCCAGTTACACCTAGTAGCGTTTGTTCGTGATCACCACGAACTAGACCCTTACAGAGCTTGTCAATGGCACTTGGTTGATCACCAGCTGCCGGGAACTTAGATTTTAATTGAAATTGCATCTTTTTAGCTTAGCATTGGCTGATAAAATAAAAAAGACCTGATTATAAATCAAGGTCTTTTGGTGATGATCAAGGTTTTTGGTGTAACCTTAACCCCTCTGATGTTTTAATTCTGGGTTTTTTACGGGTGTCTTCAAAGCATCTTTCTGCTCTGTCTGAACCGATGATTATTGAGCATATATAACGCTTCACCTGACTTCTCTCCTGACTATTTGTAAGTTTTTTCAAATAGATTCTCCTACGTCGCTGACTTCTAGGTACTTTAGAGTGTTGCATGACCCATATCCAAAAAATAAAAAGAACAGACAATTGTTTTTTACTTATAGCATTTTAACAAACTTATGTCAAGTATTTTTGACTTTTAGGCCTTTTTCCGCTACAATACCAAGTCAAGAAGCTAATATTAAATCCTCCTTTATGGCCGATTCCGCCCCTAAAAGTCAGTTTCCTGGCATGGAAGAAGAAGTCTTGCAATTCTGGCAGACTAACCAAATTTTTGAACAGTCAATTACCAAGGACGCTCCTCACGGCGACTATGTCTTTTATGATGGTCCGCCTTTTGCCACTGGCACTCCTCACTATGGTCATCTAGTCGGTAGTATTATCAAGGACGTCGTACCACGTTTCTGGACTATGAAAGGCTACCGAGTCGAGCGCAAGTGGGGTTGGGATTGTCACGGTTTACCTATTGAAAACATTATTGAAAAAGATCTCGGTTTCAAGACCAAGCAAGACATCGTCAGCTACGGCGTAGACAAGTTCAATGCTGCTTGTCGTGAACGTGTCTTAGAATACGCCGAAGACTGGCAAAAAACCATCACTCGTCTCGGGCGCTGGGCAGATATGACTAGTCCCTATCGCACCATGGACTTGCCTTATATGGAATCTGTCTGGTCAGTTTTTAAAAAACTTTACGATCAGGGTTTGATTTATGAAGGCTATCGCTCCATGTATGTTTGTCCTCGCTGTGAAACTACTCTCAGTCAATCCGAAGTCTCCGAGGGCTATCGTGATATCAAAGATCTCTCCGCTATCGCCAAGTTTGAATTAGCTGATGACCCAGGTACTTTTGTGCTGGCGTGGACCACTACACCTTGGACTTTGATTGCCAACGTCGCTTTGGCAGTTGGCGCCGACATTGATTATGTTACTGTTGAATTAGCTGCTGAGCGTTTTGTGCTTGCCAAATCTCGAGTCGCTGATCTCTTTAAGGATCAAGCTATAACCATTATCAATGAGCTTAAAGGCTCTGAATTGGTCGGTAAAAAATACCAACCAGTCTTTGATTATTATGCTCAAGACCAAGCTTTGAAAAATCATGCTAGTGGCTGGCAAATCCTCGCCGCTGATTTTGTCACGACTGAGGATGGTACCGGCGTCGTGCATATCGCTCCAGCCTTTGGTGAAGATGACTTAAATCTCGGCAAGGCTAATAATTTGCCCTTTATCCAACACCTCGGCATGGATGGCATCATCAAGTCTGAAGCTGGCGACTTTGCTGGTCTCTCCGTCAAGCCGATTGACGATCATAGTTCCACTGATGTGGCTATCATCAAATACCTTGCTGGCAAAAAACTACTCTTTAGCAAAGCTAAATACGAACATAGCTATCCGCATTGTTGGCGCTGTGACACTCCTTTGATTAATTACGCTACTGGTTCTTGGTTTGTTAAAGTTACCGACCTTAAGCCAACTGCTCTAGCTGCCGCTGAAACAATTAATTGGTCACCAGCTCATATCAAAGACGGCCGTTTCGGTCAGTGGCTCACTGGTGCTCGTGACTGGTCTATTTCTCGTCAGCGTTTCTGGGCGAGTTGTTTGCCAATTTGGAAATGCGGCTCTTGCTCTAAGTTCCAAGTCTTCGGTTCGATCGCTGAGCTAGAGGAGGCAAGTGGCATTAAGATTACTGATCTGCACAAAGACACTCTCGATCCCATTGAGTTTGCCTGTTCTTGTGGCGGACAAATGAAACGCATTCCTGATGTGCTGGATTGTTGGTTTGAGTCTGGTTCTATGCCTTATGCTCAGCTTCATTATCCCTTTGAAAATCAAGAGAAATTTAATCAGACTTTCCCTGCCAAATTCATCGCCGAAGGCCAAGACCAAACTCGGACTTGGTTTTACTATCTCCATATCATTGCCAGTGGCCTCATGCAAAAAGCGGCTTTCCAAAATGTCATCGTCAATGGCATTGTCCTTGCTGAAGACGGCAAAAAAATGTCCAAGAAGCTCAAGAACTATCCTGACCCTAACGAGATCCTAGATCATTATGGAGCTGATGCCTTGCGTCTTTATTTGCTCGCTTCACCAGTCATGCAGGCTGAAAATCTCAGCTTCAGTGCCAAAGGTGTTGAGGAGTCACTCCGCAAAAACATCATGTTGCTATGGAATATCTACAAGTTCTATGAGCCTTATGCCACCGAGCTGAGAGATGAGTGTCCAGCCGAGCATGTGCTTGATAAGTGGATCATTTCTCTTTCACATCAATTGGTTAATGAAGTAACAGAAGCGATGCTAGCTTACGATTTGCCAAGCGCTGTCCGACCAATCACCAAATTCATTGACGACTTCTCTACTTGGTATCTGCGTCGCAGTCGAGATCGTTTCAAGGGTGCTGGTGCTGATAAGGATCAAGCTCTCGCAGTTACTAGTCATACTCTCAGAACTCTTGCTCTTGTACTTGCGCCCTTTGCTCCGTTTATTGCCGAAACTCTCTGGCACAAATTACTTGGTCATAATTTCGCTCAAGGCTCCACATCGGTTCATTTGCAAGCTTGGCCAAGCGCTGGGGATATTGATACTCAGGTCATCGAAGATATGAAATTGGTTAGACAAATCGTCGAGCTTGGCCTCGCCGCTCGTGACAAGGCCGGCATCAAGATTCGTCAAACTCTCGCTAGTGCCCAAATTCACAATCGCCAATTAGCTGCAGACTACCTAGAGTTAATCAAAGATGAGCTCAATGTTCTGTCGCTAACTTGCGCTGGTTCGGCGGGCGACTTATCAGTTACTCTTGATACTGTTCTCACTCCCGAGCTAGAGTTACTGGGTGCAGAGCGTGAGCTAGTGAGAGCTGTCAATGGTCTGCGTAAATCAGCAGGTCTCACCATTGCCGATCGCATCACGGTTTATTATCAGTCCAGCTCTGATCTGTTTGCTCGGTTTGATGCTCAGGTTATTACCGAACTTGCTGAACAAACTCTCAGTCAGTCTTGGCAAGCAGGCGAACTTGCAGAGCCGTCACTTGCTAGTACCGAATTAAATTTGTTAAATCAAACTATTAGCTTAAAAATTATTAAAGTTTAATTTTATGTTTAAT
>DBEB01000053.1 GCA_002293855.1 Candidatus Falkowbacteria bacterium UBA917 | reverse complement strand
ATGTCGGGACTAGTTTCGTTATAACAAAAGTCCTGAGATTCAAAGACGATGCCAGTCTGTAGCAATCTCGATAAATCAAAATCAACACAGCCATTTAGGCCCAAGAGGGCGCAAACAATTATCGCCAAAGGCAACTTTTTCATCAAAAACTCCTAAAAGTAAATAAAATAAAACTAGCGCTGAGCTAGATTTGTTAAAGAACTTTTGGAGATTGACATAATTTGCTGTAAATGTCAATTAATGGTCTGACTTAATAAGTGACTTGTCTTTTTGAAGGCTGTTTGTGCTATAATCACTTTAATAAGCTAGATAATCTCAAAATTATGAAAAATAAAATGACTAAAAAATGTTGGTTAATGATTGGGGCGCTGGCTCTAGTGCTGCTTGGCTGGGTTGTGTATGCCAAGATGACTGCGGCTCCTGGTCAGTATGACGCGCTGGCTAAATGTATCAGTGATAGCGGTGCTAAGTTCTATGGGGCGAGCTGGTGTCCTCATTGTAAAACTCAAAAAGAAGCCTTTGGTAAGTCAGCTAAGTATTTGCCCTATATCGAGTGCTCGATGCCTGGTTCTAATGCTGTCAGCCTAATGTGTAAAAATGCCAATATCGAGAGTTTGCCGACTTGGGTTTTGCCTGATGGTAGTCGCTTGATCGGTACTCAGACTATCGAGACTTTGGCCGAAAAAACTGCCTGCCAGCTCTAGTCTATGCCCAAGTATCTAGCACTGCTACGAGGGATTAATGTCGGTGGCAAGCACAAGGTGGAGATGAAGAAACTACGAGAAGTCGCTGAAAAACTGGGTTTTACTGGTGTTTCAAGCTATATCAATAGTGGCAATCTGATCTTTGAGTGTGCTGAGACTGATACTGAGAAACTGGCGATAAAGCTGGAAAGAGCTATTGAAAAAGCCTTTGGCTTTGCGGTGCCAACTCTAGTCAGGGATCAAAAGTCTATGTTGGCTCTGACGAAGAAGCTACCAAATGAATGGACTAATGACGCTGAGCAGAAGACGGATATTCTCTTTGTCTGGTCGGACTTTGATCACAAAGCGACGATCGGGATACTGAAGCCGGTAGCTGGGATCGATGAGCTGATTTATGTGTCGGGGGCCTTGGTTTGGCATATTGAGCGAGCGGATTATAGTAAAAGTGCTATGAATAATCTGATCAAGACACCGGTTTATAAGAAAATGACGGCTAGAAATATTAATACGGTTAGGAAATTGGCGGAGCTAATGGGATAAATGGAGGATTTTATTTTATAAAAACCAAGTTAAAAAAACTTGGTTTTTTGTTATTTTAGCCAAAAAAGAGCAATAAAATTGAAAATTAAGTTTATATTACAAAACATACTTGACGGCTTGGCAAATATGTGCTAAAGATTATAACTCGTTCTTTACAATTAAATAATACGAGAACGATGGGGGTCCTGTGTTGGGGTCTTTATTTTTTGTTTTATCTTTATAGGAGTTTCTATGATTCGCAATGTGCGTTTCTGTGTTATCAAAGCCATGGCTTTGATCGTTTTGTTCGGTTCGTTTGTTTATTCACCTGCTAGTGCCGGTACTTACTACGTTGCCACGACTGGTAACGATGGAAACGCTGGAACTTCGGGTAGTCCGAAGCTAACGCTGACGGGCGCTCAGACTGCTGCTTCTGCTGGTGATACTGTCATGATGGCGGCTGGGACTTATAACGGTACTTTTACGATGACCAAGCGATTGGTTATTATGGGTGCTGGTCAGACTACGATTCTTGCCAGTAATGCTGGTGGCTCGGGTGGAGTTATTAATTTGACTGTCTCGGGCTTGGTTAATAATCCGATTGTTTTTAAAGACTTACGGGTTCAACCAACTGGTATGGCTGGGTTTTCGATTGGAAATTTCAGTGCTCAAACTGGTACCAACTTATCTTATATTAATTTTGTTAATGTGGAGGTTTGGGGGACTAATATTAATGGCGGCTCTGAACAAGAACGCGGTTTGTATGTGGATCTGACATCTTCTCTGCATTATGCCAACTTTACTATGTGTAAATTTAATAATTTGCACTATGGGTGGTATTTGCATAAGAAAGTTGATACTACTGAACATAGCAATGTTGATAATATTAATGTAATTAGTTGTGATTTTGATCATGCTAATGGCAAAGGTATTTATGCAGAAAAGCTAAGTCAAGCAATCTTTAATGATTGTCAGTTTTCTGATGATGGTTATGATCCTTTGGCTGTTGCTGCTGATTTCCGCTCTGGTGCTGATATAAATCTGAAGTCCGGTACTTATACTAATATTCAGTTTCTGAATTGCAGATTTGTGAATAACGGTTTAGGTGCTAAAGAGGGTACTGGTTTGACTGTGAAAGGGCGTGATGATGGTGGTACTTATGGACCAAATCCAGCATCTGTCTCCAATGTAATAGTTGATTTCTGTAGCTTTACAGGCAATGAACGGGCGATACGCTTCGGTGAACCAGGGGTTAGTAATCTCGGTCCAACTGGAGTGCAAGTCACTCGTTGCAGTTTTGTTGGTAACGATAAAACTTATGTGCCAATGGATGGTTCGGCCTATGGTGATGTGATTAATCAATCACAAGCCAGTGTGTCGGCTATCAATAACTGGTGGAACAGTAACATCGAAGCTAATGTGATCGCTCGGAAATTTGGTACGGTGACGCATGCGCCTTGGCTCATGCACAATACTGGTGATTTCAAATTTGAAATTGCCTTTAATCCGCCCAAACCTAGAGTGACTGATAATTACTTCAATGTAGAGATAAAGATTCAGAAGGCTGGCGACAGCATATCGGCTATACAGTTTGATATGACGACGCCGAGGGCTTTCCTTGTCAACAATGATGTAACTTCTACACTGTATAGTCCTGGTGGAACACCACTGACTGTGCTCAATGTAGCAAAGAACATTATCGGCTATACGCCGACGACGACAACCTATCGTTTTGCTTTGACACCAAAGAATGTGGCAATCGGTTCAGAATGGTTCCATACCAAAATGGGATCAGATACGAACTGGTACGCTACTATGAAACTGGCGTTTAAGAATAATATGACTGGTATGATCGGTGATCAATTAAGCTTCATGATTAGCAATATCGCTGCTCAAGAGCTCAATGGCGCACCAATCAGAGCGACACTCAAGAATACGAGAATTGTGCGTGATCAAACGATCATGCATACCTTTAAAGTGACCGGTGATATCAATGGTTCTGGCACAGTTAATGTGCAAGATCTCATGCTTATCATTAATCACATTCTGCAAATCGCGTACTTATCCGGTCCTGAATTTCAGGAAGCGGATTTGAATAGAGATGGTGTGGTTAACATCGCTGATGCGATGTTGATGATCAATGTCATTAATGGCGTGGTGATTCCGGCGGCTGTTGGCTCCGAAACTGCACCGCTGGCTATTGAACAACTCAATCACTCAACCGGCATTAATAATTTTGATGTTAAGAAGGCGTGGGCGGTATACTTCACTTCGGATAAACCGATGCAAATACCAACTAACCTTGCTAATGTTAAACAAGCTTGGCTGAGAGAAGATGGTCTCGCTATGAGTATACTCTTTGATCAGTTGACTGATTGTGTATTGGGCTTTGATGCTGATGCTCAGATGACCGGTAACCGAGTTGGTCCGGCTAGTATGGCATTATCTGTGATGGAAGATCTGGGGTCTGGTCCAGAGGCTACTATTGATGGTGAAGGTTTCTTGCAAATCTTTACTGCTAACGGTGCTTTGGTCTACTCCGGTCAGTCCAAAACTCATCTATATCAGGGTGATAGTGGTGCTTACTTCTATACTATAACCAGAAATCTGGATAAAAATAGACAGCAAGTAAGTGCTGGTAAATTCGTAATCGTTAAATAATTTGTTCTTTATTAATATAAGCCCGCTTGAAAAAGCGGGTTTTTGTTTTGTCTATTGACAAAAATGATAATATTATCTATAATATAGACCATTGTTTTTTGACAAATTATATTTTTTGTTGTTTTACTTTTAATTTTTGAGGAGTTTCAATGAAGCTTTTGGTTGCGTTTTTTTT
>DBEB01000043.1 GCA_002293855.1 Candidatus Falkowbacteria bacterium UBA917 | reverse complement strand
GATCGTGATACGATGCAGCAAGAACTAGTCCCGATAGTCGAGCTCAAACAATATCTCCAAAACAAATTGCAACAATAAAAAATAAATCCGCCTCTTATGGGCGGATTTTTATTTGACTTTAGAAACTTGATTTACTGGCTTTGATAAATTGACCTTGATCATTTATAGTACCGAGCTCAGCAAAGAAAGATCTGCTGTCTTTAGTTTTACTAATGACCCTGAGAACTTGTCCTATTTCAGGCCTCGTCATCAGAAAGACAATTAAACCAATTTCGGAGGGTCCAGTGTAGGCTAGTTTGCGGCGAGCATCAATACGACCAATGAAGTTACTACGGCCGTTATTGTTAGCAGCTTTGACGTAAATAGCCTTACTAGAATCCATCGGATGAATAATATCATCGATGGCTATATTTTGATTGTGATCGACTTTATTCTGAGTACCCTTGATAAAGGTATGCGCTCGAATCTTACCAGCTGTTTTCATGATTAATACTCCTTTGAATTGTTAAAAAACTTTTTTAAGAGCTTAGCAAAAAATCAAAAAATGTCAATTGGATAAAATAAATCCGCCTTTGAGACGGATTTTACTTAGCCTGTTTCTTCTATAAACTGATTATTCTTAATGTAGCCAACGATAGCTAAACAATAGTTTTTGGCTACGTTGACGATTTTTAAGACGCTGCCATGATGAGGCCGACGATTTAAAAAACAAATAAGACCTTTGTACCTTTCTAGTTCGATAGCTCCAGAGGCTGCCTTGCTAGTATCAATAATTTTTGTTTGCCAATGATAGTGAGCGCCATCTGGAATCCGATCAGCTACTTTGTAACTAATGGCATATTTACTGTCACTGGAATGAATAATATCATTGACAGCTACTGCCACTTGATGAAAATTATTCTTCTTGCAAGAAGCCTTAGCAGGCCAATCAAACTCTTTTTCTAGACGATCGATGCTGAGACCAGACATGATTACTCCTTAGCTAGAATGGTTGTGAAAGTAACTATTTTTGATATTATATAAAGCCTGTCAAAAAAATCAAGGCATTAAATTTTACCAGTTGATCGGCATAATACCTTTGCCGAGTAGATAGTCATTAGCCTTGGAGAAGTGACCACAGCCAAAAAAACCAGAATGAGCCGAAAATGGTGATGGATGAGCAGCTTCTAGCACGAGATGCTTAGACTGGTCAATTAGCTCACGCTTAGCTCGAGCATAATTACCCCAGAGCAAAAAGACGATGTGTTCGCGTCGATCAGAAATAAGCTTGATGACATGATCAGTAAAATCCTCCCAACCAAGCCCCTTGTGCGAAGCTGCTTCGCTCGCTCGGACCGTCAAAATAGCATTGAGCAAAAAGACACCTTGGCGAGCCCAGCTCTCGAGATTACCGGATTTAAAATCTTTTTTGAGAGCGAATTCTTGCTCGATCTCTTTGTAGATGTTGACGAGTGAGGGTGGCGGAGTAACACCATCAGCTACCGAGAAACACAGGCCATGTGCTTGACCCGGACCATGATAGGGATCTTGACCGATGATGACAACTTTGAGTTCAGAGAGTGGCGTGAGCCAAAAAGCTTTGAAGATATTTTCAGGCTTGGGATAAACTGTTCTAGTCAGATACTCAGAACGGACAAAATCTGTTAACTGAATAAAACTGGGACTTGAGAAATAATCAGCGAGTGCAGTTTGCCAAGAACTTTCAATATTAACTAGCTTGGACATATTAAATCATTATACCTTTAGATGACTTCGGCGCCAGGACCTCGTTCAGTCAACCAAAAGACAACAGCAGCAGCCGAGATAAAAAGACCAGCGATGAGAATAGGAGCGGCCGAGCTAAAAGTAAAAGCAATAAAGCCAGCGAGTAGTGGTGGGATAGCTTGACCGAGTGAGTTAAATGATGAGCTGATGCCGAGCGTCTCGCCACGTTCTTTGGGCGGTGTCCGCTTGGCAAGCAAGGCTGAGAAATTGGCCATTTGTAGACCATTGGGAATGGAGAAAAAAGGTGTAATAACCAAGAGCCACCAAGCCTCGTTAGGTAGGAGATAGAGCAAGACACAGACGGCGATCATCGGATAAGAAAAACGCAAGACAGAGATGTGGTGAAAACGTTTAGCAGTTAAACGCACGACGACGAGCTGAGTAAAGATAGAACAGATGCCAATATAGCCAAAAAATTCACCGATCTGACCAACAGTAAAATTAAAACGATTAGTCAGATAGACATTGAAAAATGATGTAAAAAAAGCAAAGCCAGCATTAAAGAGAAAGGAAACAATCAAGAGATAACGCAGTTCATGATTGAGTCGTTTGATTTTCAAGAGATTGGTCACTGAGGCAAAAGGCTTGATGACTCGCTCAGGGTCAATGTGCTTATTAGTCTCAGTAAAGAAAAAGTAGATGGAGAGGAAGTTGATGAGCGCCAGAAGCCCGGCAAAGAAAAATGGTGTAGAAGCATTGAACCACGAGACGAAGTGAGGATCGGCTAATTTACCACCGAGCAAGGGACCGATGATGATACCAATACCAAAGGTAGCACCCATCAGACCAAAGGCCTTGGCGCTATGCTCAGGATCAACCTGATCAGTAATCGAGGCCTGAACAGTAGAGATGTTACCACCGGTTAGACCGTCAACTAGACGAGAGAAGAAAAGCAGTGGGATATTTTTGAGGATAATTGCCCAACCAAAGAGTAGATAACCGATGGAGGTGCCAAAGATAGAGAGTAAGAGCACTCGCCTACGACCGTATTTATCAGACAGCGCACCGAGGATCGGGGCAGCAAAAAACATAGCAATCGGATAGATAGCGGTCATGATACCGAGCAGAATGAAGCCGAGACGTTGCTGAGAAGGGTCGAGTAAAAAGGCGCTGGAGTTTGGTTCGCCGAGTAGCTGTGGGATGACAGGGATCAGCACACCGATACCGATCATGTCGATCAGGATAGTGAGATAAAGGAACCAGATTGATTTGGGCATAAGATGTCAAATTTAACTTAGCAAATTGCTTAGTTTATAAGTTTTTGTGATTTGTGTAAAGCCTAGCACTCGAAGCATTACAAAGTAAGCAGTAGTTAACTGATATAACCAGCAATGCGCTAGTGCTGATAT
>DBEB01000045.1 GCA_002293855.1 Candidatus Falkowbacteria bacterium UBA917 | reverse complement strand
CAAATTAATTAATTTTCAAACAACTATGCTTATTATCATAACATAAATTATATATAATGTCAATATAATAATAAAAACCGCCCTATTTAAGCGGTTTTCTGAATAAAATCAGTTTTTTAGCTGTAAAATTAACAGCTGCGCTAACTACTATAGCGATTAGCTTTGCTAACACCAACTGCAACTCCCCTACCAGATAGATTATCTCGAGACTCAAGGCTAGTGAGCACAAATTAATCATCACAAAGATTATTAATTCCCGATCAGCTCTAAATCTCTCATAACCCACAAAAACCCATTTTACACTCAGTATATAGGCAGTTGTCACTCCGGTAGCAAAAGCTAGAGTAACTGCCAGCAGATAATGTATCTGACAACTAATCAATAGCCAGAGCGAACTAGCATCAACGATCGTCGCAGCAAAGCCACACAAGATATACCTAGTCGGCTCAATATTCCAAGTTCGCCATAATCTCACGACAAACCCCTTATAAAAATGAACAAGACAACCAGAGCATTCTAGAACTTCTAGCTAATTAGTCAAGTTTATTTCAAATAGTTCAAAGGATTAACTGGTATACCATTGAGACGGGTTTCAAAGTGCAGGTGCGCTCCAGTAGTTAGAGGTCCTGAGCCAGGCTGGCCAGGTGCACCACCTGATAGAGCGATTAATTCGCCCTGAGCCACATATTGGTCAACTTTAACCAGTGGCTTGGAGATGTGTCCGTAGACAGTGGCCAGACCATCACCATGGACGATCATCACATAGGCATATTTGGTCGAACCGTCGCTCTTGACCTGACCAACATAACCAGCTGCCACCGCCTTGACTGGTGTCGCTTGCTTGGCCTTAATATCAATGGCTGGGTGTTCAAAGAGATGCTTATATGGGTAGTCAGGATCATGGAAATAAGCCGTAATAATATTGCTAGGCACTGGCCAGATAAAAGTTGTCGGGCCATCATCAAGCGCACCTAACTTTTTATTTTTCTCCAGCTTAGCTCTGATGTTTTTTTCCAAAAACACAATATCAGCAGCGGCGAGCTCTTGCTCACGTTTAGCTTGATCAAGTAAACGCTTGTACTCGCTCTCCGAAGCCTTGGTCTGGTCGAGCACTATTTCACGACTATCCATCTCACCAGTTAAGGCTTCTTGTTTTTTGATCAAATCATTTTCAAGCGACACGAGACTTAATTTCTTGACTTCTAAATCCTTCTTATCTTGCTCTAGTCGCTCACTAGCAATCTTTAATTTAACCAAACTATCTTTGATACTACTATTAATATCCTTGAGATATTCCAGCTGATTTAAGTAATCAGTCAGCGAACTATTACTCAGCAAAATTTCCAATTCGCTTTTATCACCTTCTTTATAAAGTAGGCCGAGGGCTAGCGCGATCCGCTCCCGCTCCTTGGCCATCGCTTGTTCTTTGAGAGCGATCTCCAAATCAGTTTTTTTAATTTCCAAAATCGTCTTATCGATATTGAGTTTTACATCCTCGACATTGGCATTGATCGCTGCTAGACGATTATCAAAGATGGCCAATTGATTTTCCAGATCAGCTTTTTCACCTTGCTTCACTCGGATTGCTTCTTGATAAGCAGCTTGCCTACGCTTGAGTTCATCGATACTAGTTTTCTTATTATAAATATCACTGTTGAGTTGCAGGATTTCTTGGTTGTCAGTTTCGTTGAGATCATAAGCACTCAAATCCTCAGTCACTTGTGCCCAAGCCCAAAAAAGTTGGTAACTAAAAACCGCTCCGGCCACCAGTGCTATCATCGACAAGCTAAGTATGATTTTTTTCATAGCTTAATCATAGCATTTAATCACAAAACTTGAAATATTTAGGCTTTTAGCACAAATAAAAACAGCTCTCGATTGAGAACTGTCTTTAAATAAACTATAAATTATTTAGCTTTAGACTCAGCGCCATACTTATTAACCGATCTCTCACCATCACGACAATAAAGCACTAGATTATAGATTGGAATCAATACAAACCAAGCGCTTTTACCAACATCATGCATACGACGCACAGCCAGTCCTAGCGCTGGCAACAAACACAACAACTGATAAACTTGCAAGATCATACTTGGCCCAAATTTTGATGGCCCATCCAAGATATCAATCAGCAACATAATCACAAAATTAAAAAGCCAGAAAAACCAAAACTCCCGTCGATTCGCTCGACCTTCAAATTCAGCGTACTTCTTAAAAGCCAGTGTGTAGTAATTAAAATTACTCATAATGATAAATTAATTTTATAATTTACTAATTGCTTGTTTAATACGAGCTATCGCCCGCTCTTTACCGAGCACCAAAGCAACTTCAAAGGGTCCTGGACTCGCTTTTTGACCAGTTAGCGCTACTCGCAGTGGCCAGAGATAGTCACCGAGCTTCTTGTCCGACTCCTTCAGCCAAGCCACTACTCTGCTTTCGAGTTCAATATCCCACTCTTCCATTTCCAATCTTGCTAGCAGCTCCGTTAAATTATTTTTAATCTCGCTCGCTGGCACTGACTTCCAAATCAGCAAACTCACATCATAATCCAAGCTCTCGCCAAAATAAAAATTAGCGAGCTCCTTAATCTCCGGCAAATGTTTCAAACGATCTTTAACTGTTGTAATCACTTTTAATAAGTAGTCCTCAGTCTCGCCAGCCGGCAAATATTCTCTGGTCAAATCAAGTAGCTCCTGATCAGTCTTTTGTCTGATATACCAAGCATTATAATAATCCAATTTCTCTTCATCAAAGACAGCGGGACTTGCTCCCATACCGTTGATAGCAAACTCTTGTTCGAGCTCAGTTAAACTCAGTATTTCTTTGTCATGTTTGGGATGCCAACCGAGCAAAGCACAAAAATTAATCAAGGCTTCTGGCAAATAACCGCGCTCTCGATATTGCTCGACAAAGACATCGCCTTGACGCTTGCTGAGCTTACCACCAGTTTTATTTAGTATCAGAGGCAAATGAATAAAGACCGGCACCTCCCAACCAAAAGCTCTATACAGCAAAATATTTTTGGGGAAGCTCGGTAGCCACTCATCACCACGAGTGACATGACTAATCTCCATCAAATGATCGTCAACCACGCTAGCAAACTGATAAGTCGGCACACCGTTGGATTTAATCAAAGCATGATCCTCCAAATCAGCACACTGAAAAGAAATATCACCACGGAGCTCATCATGAACAATCACTTCACCTGTCAGGGGTAATTTTTGTCTGATAATATAAGTCTCGCCAGCCGCGATTCTCTTCGCAACTTCTTCTTTACTCAAATTCCGACAACGTCGATCATAACGAGGCGGTAGTTTCTCGGCTTGTTGTTCTTCACGCATCTTTGTTAGATCATCAGCACTACAAAAACAATGATAAGCACCATCACGAGCAAGCAACTCCTCGATATATTTATGATAAATCTCTTTGCGCTCACTCTGGATATAAGGACCGTAAGCGCCACCGAGATGTGGCCCTTCATCAAAGCCAATACCAATCCAGTTGAGCACCTTCACTAGACTCTCAGCCGCACCAGCCACTTCTCGCTTTTCATCAGTGTCTTCAATTCGCAAGATAAATTGACCGTCCATTGACTTGGCTAGTAGATAACCAAACAAAGCAGTACGCAGATTACCGATATGCAAAAAACCAGTTGGTGACGGAGCTAGACGGAGGCGAATTTTATTCATATTATAATTAGTTTCAAATTTTATATCCCTACATAAATAGCCAGCGAGCATTTCCCCTCCTTAACAAGGAGGGGTGACCGACAGGTCGGGGTGGTTTATGACTTTAGACTTTCTCTATATTTTTGGATAAATAAAGTGTAGGCTTTTTCATTGACTGGGTCAACTTGATTAAGTAAATCATCGATCCGCACCCACTTGTAGGCTCGATTTTCCTCATCAAGTTTCATAGCCGACTTATCACCTCGATAATCAAGCAAGCACAAACTCTGACACTGCCCCTTGTAGCCTTGAATACTATAACCCGATCGCCAACAATATTTAAAAATATTTTTGTAGACTGCCTTAATCTGATAGTTACTTAGACTGAGTTCCTCGGTCATCTCTCGTCTAACTGCTTGTCGGACAGTTTCTAGCGCATCACGACCACCTTGTGGTAGCTTCCAAAAATCTCTAGTTTCTTTGGCACTATTAACTATCAGCACTTCATTATTTTGATAAATAAACCCGACGACATTTGGCCGATAGAGCCATGGGTGAATCCACTCATCGATCACAAAACAAATCGGGAACTTCACTACTGCCTGCCAGATACGTTTAGCCCGCGCTCGTGGATTGATCAGTAGTCGCCATAACCATTCGAGACCGATCGTTCGCAATACCTGTGGCGCTCGCTTGGCTCGACCAGTTAAATAATCTAGACTGCCACCCACTCCCACCAAAATCTTAGCAGTCAAAACAGAAGCTAACTGAGCGAGTAACTTCTCCTGATAGGGCGCTCCCAAACTACACAAGACAATTTCTGGTTGAAATTTTTTTAAAACTTCTAGTTGCTCGAAATCAGCTCCACGCTCCGTGGCTACAATCTCTACTTGCAAAGCTGGATAGCTTTTTGCCAAAGTGGCGCGTAACTCATCGTTACTGGATAAACCGCCAGACCAATTAATGATCGCCACTCGCCTCTTTTCAGTTTCGGCTAGAGCGAGTAGATAGACGCTCAGATCAGCCCCAGTCTGACGCCTCAGATAAGCGCCTTTGAAGAGCGCCATCACTTGCAAGCCAAAGCCATCAGCTAGCGCCAAGGCTGCGTGATTAAGTAAATTATTAAAACGGAAATTTTGCCGTGCTTCTAGTAAAAACTCTGGATTGACCGTCACAATCAAATTTGACTCGCTAGAAGCCAAAAACTGGTCAATTTTGGCCTTTAATTGGCCATCTGAGAGGCTATCGAGCCCTACTTGGAGAATTGTCAGCTTTTTAGCTTTCATGCGCCTAGCATAGCAAAGTCAAGCCCAAATCGCAATTCATTGACATAATAGACAGATTATG
>DBEB01000026.1 GCA_002293855.1 Candidatus Falkowbacteria bacterium UBA917 | reverse complement strand
GGATAGCAATCGCCGCCACTACCAGCAAAATTTCCAGCAAAGTAAAAGCACCTTGCTTATTCTCTTTATTCATATTAATAAATTTTAATAATAATTTAATTAACAAATTTTAATAACTCAGTTAATTATACCACAGCTCTACAAATCTGCCAACAGTCAAAGCAAGTAAATTAATGATCCGCCACTTCACGCCAACTATTAATTTCAATGACACCCGGACTACTAGTTGGCTTCAACACTTGCAGCTGCTCAAAGGACCACAAATTACCACTGATCGCTGTCGTCTTAATTAGCCAATTCTCCCCCTCGGTATTAGTCGTTTGATAAAAACAATAACCATCATCTTGTTCGATACCACCAGCCTGACTCAGCCACGCATCAACCTTGTAAATCAAATCCAAAACCGGCCTTTTGTTAACTTGAGCTACTTCCTTACTAGCAAACCAAAACCAACTGCTAGTGTCGGACTTGAGCACCAAACCATGATTATCTTCATCATTCAACCAGCCATTTACTGTATCGGCATTCAAATTCAATTCATAAGCTGTGCTGCTGACTGCAGCTAGCGACAAAGTCGCTTCAGGAATAGCATAATAATCAGTTCCAGCATCATTCATGCCAGCTCCACCAGCCCAAGGCGAAAGAGATCCATAATCCAACCAATTCCAATTAGCTTCAAAAAAAGTGGTCGGCGTGCCATTATTATTACCCTCGAGCCAAGCGCCGTTAGCCGCCAAGATCCTATAAGCTCTGATTTCTTCTTCGCTGTTTTGATCAGCCGTCGCATAGAGCCTCAATTTAGCTGATTGGATTTCTGCTCCTGCAGGAGTTGAACTAGCCACATTAAATCTATATAACAAAGCTGAGTTACTGTGTAGAGCTAGATTGGTCGAAGCACCATAACTAAAACCAGACTGACCAGACCAAATCATCGTATCGTCACTTGGCCACAACTGAATTCGAGCTTGATAATTTTCTATCTCATCGAGATCCTCTTGATTACGCAAATATCTCAGCGCCTTTTCCGAACAAGCCCTTGCTAAATTACGCGCATAATACCGATCGGCTATCGTCACACTGAGCTCAGCCGAATCACCGCCCAAAGTCACCAAAGTCAAAGCCACGATCATCATGACCGCTCCCATAATAATCACTGCCATCAAAGCTGAATAAGCTCGCTTCATCTTCGTAAACTTTGCGCCGCACTCCTAAAAGTTTGGCTATAAATAAAATCTTTTAAACCACTGTTAGCCATTTCTAATTTAAAACTAACTTGAATGATATCATTAGTCGAGCTAGTACCTAGATTCACAAAATTAAGCTCAGTCGCTACCACTCGTGACCCAGACAAAGCCACACTCGAACTAACCCCCTGTTTCATCGTCAATCGACCATCGCTAATCGCCAAAATAACCGGATCAGTACTACTAGTCGCCCCTACCAAAGACAGAGTACTAGAGCTACTACTCGCAAGTGGATAATTCACCCCAAACATTTGTGGAGCATTATTAATCAAGCCAACGATCTTTAACATCAGCGCCGCACCGCTTAACTCTACTTCAGCTGCCGCTTGACTACGAGCATTAGCTTGAAAAGAAATACTACCAAAATTATACAAAGCCACGCTCAAAGTGCCAAACACAAAAACATATAGCACTACTTCGAGTAATGTAAAAGCTCGTTTATTCATAATATATTCTTAGACCCGAAACTAGCGGACTAGCAGTTGGTGCTGACGGCTTTAAAATCATACGATACTGTAGCCACTGATCATTACTACCGTCATTCTGAGCGCTATTAATCTCATGCAACTGGCCATCGACAGTATAAGCATCACTAGCATCAGTCGGACCCAACCAATCAGTCCAAACCCCTGGCACACCGTTATTATTTGGTGCTGTCCGCAGATGCAACACCGTTGAACCATCAGCACTTAGCTTATCCCACAAAACTGTTCGCCAACGAGTATTAGTCAGTCTAGAGTTATAGGGTTGCGATGTAAACCAACCAATGCCGGCATAATTATCACTTTCAGGACTTTTTCTAAAAATCTGCATCTCACGCATATCATCACCCGATGACAAATAAAGATCCTCATTGCTATTGATAGCCAGTCCATAAGACAGGCCAGTTGAGATAGTATTAATCACTCTCGCTGTTGTCGTATTAGAAAGATCCAGCACCTTGAGACCATCAGTGCTAGAGGCTGCTGCCACCAAAGCCCAATTACCCTGTCCTAGGACAGCGTAGTTATCACTATTTAGATTGAGAGACTTAGACAGAGTAACTGACGAGCTACTCAACCAGCTCGGACCATAAACCTGAAACTCGGCCGAGCTACTATGAACAGCCAAATAAATATTATCACCATCAAAAGCGATTGCATCAGCGTCACCACTAGGATTAAAACTACCGGCTGACACAAAATCATTATCATTAACCAAGTCATACATCAAAACTGGATAGGGATTAGTTTCAGTAGTAAGATAGATTTTATTATTCTTGAGATACATATCAATAATCGAATAAGCTACAGTCTCAGACGCTAGCGTATACATACTGGTTGGATTTTGCATATCGAGTAGCCACAAACTCGGATTAGCACCATCAGTATAACAGCCCAAAAAAACTCGATCCTTGGTCTTTTCATAAGCAACATCGGTACAACTATTATTCGCATCAAAGCTAGCAGCCAAACTCATACTATTCCAATTTTTCACATTCACGACCACCATACCAATATCACCACTATCAGTCGCTGCCACCACATAATCTGGTCCAGCCGATACCTCTCGAAACGACTGGCCAATATTAACCGAACCTCGCAAAGCCACACTGCTAGTTGAACTAGTGTCAAAAGCGTAGATATTATTATTCGATACACCAACATAAGTTGTACTAGCTATCAAGTCCAAACCCGTCGCGCTAACTGCGCCGCTAACACTATACATAGCCACTTGCACTGGACTAGCTCTATTAACCATACTGACAACCTGAAACTCCTTAGAACTATTATTGGTAGCTAGATAAGCATAATCATCCTTTACTTTTACATCCCAGACTGTTCCACCAGCTACATAAGAACCAACCAATACTGGATAGCTAGGAGCAGTCACATCAAAGACGTAGAGCGAAGGATTGCCAAGGAAACTAAAATAAGTCGTACCCAAATAAGCATAATTTTTATCATCTACAAAAACCACTGTCCCATCACTAGTCGCTTGACCATTGGTCGCAACTACCAGTGGCGCTGACCAATCAGCCATAGCTGATTTGAGACCTTCGGTCTCAAACATATAAAAATCATCACTCACGCCGTTATTAGCTAAGCTCATATAAACTCTTTCTGACGACTCATCATAATCCACACCATAAGCTGTACCACCATTGCTATCATAATCATCAATCCTCACCAAAGCCTTAGCTGGATTCACATCAATCGCTTGTAATTCATTACTAGTATCACTAGTCACTAGATACAAAATCCTCTTTTCGGCATCAAAATCCATATCATTGATCGATGCATTAGCATTATAGCCAGCAGTAATCTTGAGACCCGCCACTGTCTTGGCACCACTAATATCTATAGTATAAAGTTCATAGCCTAGACCGCTGGTATTATTAGTAGTCGCAACCATTAATCTTTGCCGCTCACTATCAAGCACCAACGAACTAGCATCCGCATCACTCGGTAAATCAATGTTAACAACCGGCGATGGCGCTCCAGTAATATCAAAGACCATTATTTCTTTATCATTGATAGTTGTAGCCACATAAGCATAAGCACCTTCCACCACCACATCATTAGCATTAGCCCCAATCTCATGCACACCAACAAAAGCTGGTGACGCCGGATTACTCACATCCATAGCATAAAACTCCGGACCAGCAGCTGTTTGATCCAAAACCATATAGGCCCTAGTACCAGTGGCAAAAATACGATTAGCATCACTAGTTGTCGGCGGATTAAAATTGGTCACCAAGCTTGGCTTATCCCAACCACCACCCAAGGCTTCAGCTACCTGAATCTCCGGCCCCACATTATTAGAAGCAGCGTAGACATAGGAACCAGACTTAATTATGCCATTGACCAAATTAGCACCACCAGCACCTGGTAAGTCGAGCGAATAAGACGACGAAGCTAGATTATTCAAATTATAAAAACTCAGCTCCTGAGTTGCACCACGATTTGAAGCTACGCTCAAAATATTTTCAGTTTGATCAAAATGCAAATCTTTAATCAAGGTTATAATATCAGTTTTAGACCAAGACTGAGTAATATTAAGTGGAGCCGGAATATCTAGACCGTAGATACTGCCATTGGACCTACCCAGATACCAAGTGTTTTGCATACCTTTAACCAAAGCCGTAGCATCAGCAGTACCAGCCATATCGTATTGACGCACTAACGGACAGGTATACGGAGCTATTAACTGACAGTTATCATGACTGACAATTGACAACTCACCGAGATCCGAAGCCGTAGCCAAATAAACCAAATTATCCTCTACTACGACTTTATTAATCGTCACACCCAACTCTCTACTGCCTACCCTTACGCCACTGGTATTGTAAATCTCCAGTTCCGGACCAGCTGCATCATTAACTTTAACCAAAAAAATTTTATCACCACTCACCCAGATATCTGTCGGCGCCACATTACCAACCACATTAATACTATTAATAGCACCAGTACTAGGATTAACTATACTGATTTCATTTGGATCAGTTGAGGCTAAATAAATCTTATCCAAAGCATCACTGAAATAACCAGCAATCAAAGATCTGCCCAAGGTCCAGGTCTTATCGACACTCAAATCTCCACCAGATAAATTATTAATATTCATTCTAACTAATTCAGGATTACCAATCGTTGCTTTGACCAAAGCATATAGATCATAACGATAAATCCCCACATCATTAGCGCCACCCGCCAAGCTAATATTATAATCACGGTACCAGACCGGCCTAGACCAATCCGTCGCACGAGCCACCGCTATACTAGAGCTAGCACCACTCACCAGCACCGAGCTATTTTTGTACAGAGCTGCTAATTCCGCTTCTTTATGATGATCAAGTATCCCTAAGTTCCAGTTGTAAATCTTCCAAGCAAAACTCACCACACCGCTTCGTTGCAAATTCTGCATCCAAGACACTGTGACATTTACTAATTTAGTCCAATAATCCAAATCGCTGACCTCAATCGAACGAGTAAATATACCGAGTTCCTCCGTACTAGAAACCAAACTATAAACGCCCGAGGAGCTAGCGAGGCCATACTCACCATTAGCTACACTCTGAAAATCACTCCTCAGCATCATTTGCACAGCCGCCACCGCTTCTTGGGCAATCCTCGCTGCCTCTTGTCTCTTACCAGCTACCTGTACTGCCTCCTGACCAGTGAATAGTAGCTTCACAATAAAGCCAAAAAAAATACCAAACAACGCTATCGCTAATACCGCATCTAGGATAGTCATAGCCCTTAATTTTTTGGCTTGTCCGATCATAAAAAACCTAATAATTTACCGCTCCCTCGGCACTTACTGTCACAGTCTTAATTTCACCACTAGCAAGTAGTGTCAAAATCACCGTCTTATCCATTGCCAAAGTGCTAGTCAACTTACCAAACACAATCTCCGTATCACCCGCAAAACTAACTCCGCCATCCAAAGGAGCTATGTTATCGTATTGACCATTACGATGCTCGTAACTAGAGCCACTAAACACTACAATTTTATCAGGCCTCATCATCACTCCCCAATCAGTATTTGCTTCTCCTGACTGAGCCTTAACTGACGCTCGCCGCAAGGCTTGCGCTGTCAACAATCGAGCAGAATCTAACTTACTCTTACTAATCAAAGTCACAAAAAAAGGCAAAGAACTGACAGCGATCACAGCCAGAATCGCCATTGACAGCATAATCTCTAACAGCGTTACACCCGACGGCTTATAACTCCGCTTTAACAACATATAATTTTACTTATCCAAGCCACCCAGTAATCCGTAGACTGGCTGGATAACTGATAAGGCCAAACCCATGACACCAACAAAAATCACCACCAAGAGCACCGGCTCAAGTAGCGCAGAGAGATTATTAGAAGTAATATCTATTTTAGCTTCGTAGACCGTGCCAATATTTTTTAAGGCCTCGGCCAAATTTCCAGACTTCTCACCAGTCGTAATAATCTGCTGGACTGCTGGCGGCATCAAATGATCAGACTTAGGATAAGTACCAAAACCATGTTCAAAAGTAAAACCCTCTTCCACACCATCTTTCAAATGAGCATACAAATCTTGATAATCTTGATAACTACTCGACTCTTTTAAAGCAGTAAGCGAATCCAAGATCGGCAAACCAGCTCCAAACAAAGTCCCAAGCAAATAACCAAACCGAGCCATCTCCGACTCAAAGACAATCTGGCGAAACCCAGGTAAATGCATAATAAATCTTTGACCAATAAAGCGACTCTTGGGATAAATAAACAAAAAATAAATCATGGTCAAAAACACTAGCAAAAAACTCGGCACCACAATCGCGCCATACTTACCAATAAATTTACCAAAAGCAATCAAAGCCCTAGTAGTAAAAGGCAAAGCTACATTCATACCTTCAAAGACTGTCGTCAACTTCGGCAATACAAACCACGACAAACCCAAACCCACTACCACCGCCACCACCAACACAATCACCGGGTAAATCATCGCCCCTCGGAGCTTGGCCGCAAACTGCATATCTTTACTCTGTTGACCAACAATCACTTGCAAGTTTTGAGAAAAACGACCAGATTTTTCACCGGCCTTAATGAGCGACATACTATAAGTCGGCAAAAAATTATACTTACCCACCGCCTCTGTAAAAGCCACACCACTGTCAATCTCAGCCTGCACCTTAGCAATAATCCTTTTCATTTTCTCAGACTTGGCTTCTTTATGAATCGCCGCCAAGGTCGCACTCATTGGCATGCCCGACTTAATCAAAGTCGCCAAATTCTCCAAAAAGAAAACACGATCCTTAGCGCTAACCCGCTCTGGACCCTTGCCGTTTAAACTCGCCCACAGACCAGTCTGAGTTTGCTCCTTCAACTCTGTCATAGTTTATTAAAAAAGAGACTCTTTTAATTGATGTTCGCCACTCTCATTACTTCATCCAAAGTCGTTACACCAGCCTTTGATTTTTCTACACCATCAGCAAACATCGACATCGCGCCTTGACGAGCAGCTAGATCCCAAATTTCCTGAGTACTTGGTCGTTTCAAGATTAAATCTTGCATCTCTCGACTGACTTGCAAAAATTCAAACAAAGCGATTCGACCAGTGTAGCCAGAATGATTACAAGCATTGCAACCCTTGCCCTTGTAGAGAGTGATGCTGTCCTTACCCTTAAAATACTTCTCAGCTAGCGGAAAGCTCTTTTTTAGTTCCGCTTTTTTGACCACATAAGAATAGCGACATTTGTTACATAATCGCCTAGCGAGTCGCTGAGCAATCACCAAGTTCAAAGTCGAAGCCAACAAAAAAGGTTCTACACCCATTTCTAAGAGACGAGGAATCGCTGTTGCACTGTCATTAGCGTGAAAGGTCGAAAAGAGCAAATGACCAGTCAAAGCAGCATTAACCGAAATCTCCGCTGTCTCAATATCACGAATTTCACCAACCAAGATCACATCCGGGTCTTGACGAACAATCGAACGCAGACCAGCCGCAAAAGTTAAGTTAGTTGCTTCATTCACTTGGATTTGATTGATATTAGAGATTTTGTATTCCACTGGATCTTCAATCGTTGTCACGTTAATATCCGGAGTTGCCACATTTTTTAGTAGTGCATACAGAGTCGTCGTCTTACCACTACCAGTCGGACCGATAACCAAAATCATACCAAAGGGTCGATCAGCATTTTCTTGCAAAATATGTTGATCTCGCTCCGAGAGACCGACATCAGCCATCGTAAAATCACGCACATATTCTGAGAGCAATCGAATAACAATCTTTTCACCATCCAAAGTTGGCACCACCGAAATACGCATATCAGCGTGCGCTCCATCAGCGAGCTGATGACGAATTGCTCCGTCTTGGGTGCTAAAATGATCATCCAAACGCAAATGCGCTCGCACCTTAATACGGTTAACGATATTACTATAAATCTCCCTCGAAAAACGACACTGCTCTGTCATCACACCATCGATACGAAAACGTACCAGCACTCCATCTTCCTTAGGCTCAAAGTGCAAGTCTGAAGCTCGAAAAATCGTCGCTTCTTCGACTATTTCATCAAAAAGCAAAGGAGCTACTCGCTCACCAGCTGTCACAATCGCTTCTAGGCGTGCGCTAAGCGGATCGCGATAATAAAGCATCACTTCATCCAAATCCTCTGGCAATGCATAAACCATTGTCAGCTTAGGCACAGCCAGATACCGAGCCAAGCTATCCAGAGCTCCTGACAGCTTAGTTTTATTTGGATTATCAGTCGCTACAATCGCCGCCTTCTTACTCTTATCAAATTTAAACAAAACCAAGCGATACTTAAGGGCAAATTCTTTGGGAATCGTCAATGTCAACTCTTTGGTCGGACGATTGGCCATCAAATTGCCATAACTAACTTTAAAAAACTCAGCAATCGCCTGTCCCAGCAAATCTTTAGTAATGATTTGCTTAGCCAAAAAATAACGGATCAGATCACCGCCATTTTTTTCTACATATTCCTCCGCAGCCACCATATCAGCTTTCGCTACATAGTTGCCTTGCAGTAAAATATTTTTTAACTCCTCATTAGTGAGTTCCCCTCCCTTAGCCATAATTAGTCTTTAATCTTTAGGCAATACTTCACAATTTTTACCACTTGTTCCATTGACACATTCGACTTAATAAAAAAGGCCGACGCTCCTAGTTCTTTGACCCGCGCCTCATCCTCATCCTGACTAAGATTAGAGAGCACTATCACCGGCATTTTTAATTTCTGCTTTTTCATCGCTTCAAGCACTCCAAAACCGTTGAGCTTGGGCATAATCAAATCCAAAATTACTAGATCAATACCGCCCTCAGCAATCGTCGCTAACGCCTTCTCACCATCATGCGTCACCTTGACTTCAAAACCACTTAATTTTAATTTGCGCTCCAAAATCAAAGCCATCGGCTTCTCGTCTTCAGCAATCAAAATTGTTTTTTTATCACTACTCATAAACACAAATAGTATCGTCCTCCCTCACGAATCTTAGTAAACAAATCATTGTTCATTTTATCACGAAAGCTAGACCAAGACAAATCAACTTAATATATTATTTCGTCATTCCTGCGAAAGCAGCAATCTCATGAATACGAATTGTTAGTCATTCCTAGTTTACAACCCCGAGCTTCGCTCACCACTCCTTATTAAGGAGGGGAACGAATAAAAATGATTGCAATTAATTGCTCCCCTTTATAAGGCGAGCTGGGCTTTAGCCCTGAGGGGTCTTAGTTTAATAAAAAAGGGAGCTGTCTGTCAGGACTGAGGGGTCTTATACAAGAAAAGCCCTACATTCAATAAAAACCCAAAAAATAAAGCCTTTTTGAGTAATCTATTGACTTTTTATAATATTTGTGCTATAATGATAATTATAATTACTTAGTTTTTTAACAATCAGAAAGGCCCAGCAATGAAAAATTGCTTAATTATCCTCGCTTTTATCACTCTTTTGTCAGCTTGCGCAGATGATGTCGTAGAGCCTCAAGTCACTCCTCCAAAGTCTCAGGACACTGACTTCAGCCCCTTTAATGTCACTGCAAAAACCATTCCCTACAACCCCGGTTTAATACCGAGTGGTTGTTCTGACTGGTCAAGCCTACCTTGGCCCGGTCAAGCTGGTTATATGAGCAATTACAGCGCCATCCAAGCTTGGATGCACTGTGCCACCCTCAAAAACCAAGGCTCCGGTCTGGTAGAAGTTGATTACTTCGTACTCATGGACATTCGCAATGGCGACACTTCAGTCGTAGATATTCTAAATTATCGAGACATTGAACGATCGCTCAGCACTAATGAAGGTGGATTATTTAGTCGCTATCCCAAATGGTACGAAAGCAATGACTTCTTGCCCATGGATAACTCCATCATCAAAGACGGCATCCTAGAAATCAAACCCCCCAGTGACAAAATCAGTCACTGGTGGATGAATGGCTCTGGTAAATATCCTCGTGATCCCAGTATCAAGTACTTCATAATCTGTCGTTTAAGAATTACTGGTGACATCGGGGTTCAGATCGCTGCCGACTATTACAAAGATCAAGCCGCTTCTTGGCCAGATTTAACAGAAGCCTTCCACTCTCCCTGGCTAGGCGACACAAAGGGACAGTTTATCACCGTCCGTTACCCCAATTAAAATATTTCACAACATTAAAGACCTACTACAATAGTAGGTCTTTTTATTTATCGCCAATTGATAAGGCCGATTAACGACAATCGCCAATCGGCCCGCATAGTCTTAATTTTTAACTCATCTACTACTTAATTTTATTACACGGCTTATCAGAGCCCATACCACCCATCATCAAGCCAGCACCACCACCCAAACCCAACTCCGTCATTTTTGTTTCCAGTTGCTTGCGCAAATTATAAGCCTCAACTAACTTGGGGAAATTACTGACATTAATCTTCTTAGCTATTTCTGAGTCAGCACCCACTGCAGCAACCCAAACAGTATAGTTATTGTCAGCCAAAGCTTTGTCGATAGACGCTTGCTTAGCCTTCATTTCTTCATGCTTCTTGGTCATTTCTTCTTTGGTCATCTTCTTAGCACCCATCATCTTATAACCTTTCATACCATGACCGGCTGCTTGAGCTGATATTGCCGAACCAGCAAGCATCGCCATCGCTAATAAAACGCTAATAATCTGTTTATTTTTAGTCATATTTTTATTTTACCACGCTGTAGCTCCGTAAGGAGCGAAGGCGGGAAACTTAATAATTATCAGAGCTCTCCCACTACTACGCTTCTCTAAACTATTTCTTCACTCTACCTCAGCTGCCAATAAGTTCGCACTTCATAAGCCCCTCCACCAAGACGTTCAACCAAGACCCGACTACAAGTCACCTCTTGCCATTGTCTATGAGGACAATCCTTCTGACCGCGCTTAAAAAATTTACGTCCAGGCACCATCGGCAAAACTTGTTCGGCTACAAACCGCCCCTCACCGACTTGCCGACCCAAACACTTAACTACCAAGCCAGGTAATAACACTGGTTGATGACGATCTTTATTTGACTCCCATAAAATCTCCCACTCACGAGCTTCTGGACTCAGCAAACCAAAGCGATCATCAATTAACTCAGTAGTCACAATCCCAATCAATCTGCCACTAGCCGGATCCGACCAATAAGATAATGCTGGGCTCATCACCCGCTCATAATAAGGCGCTCTCTCACTGAGAAAGTCATCCAACCATCTGCTCACACCAGCAAAATGACACACTATCCCCAAAGCCACACTCAGAGCCAGCGCCCCAGCCACCACATAAATCGGACGGTAACGATAACCTCGCTCAGTTTTTTTAACATTGTAATACAAGAGACCTACAAACAAAGCCAAACTGACCAGCCAAAAAATCGGCACCATCACACTCATCATCTCCAAATAATTCAATTTCATACTCTGGTACACGCCCCACTCATCCAAACTTTGCATATAAATAATAAGCGACACAGCAATCGAACCCGAGATCAAAGACAAGACCCCCAAACTCCAAATCAAAACATTACGCCAAACAAACAACCACTTTGGCAAAGGTTTAATCTTATCAGTCTGGATTTTCTCCAAGACCGCCTCATTAAATTGCTGATCACTCATCATATCTTAAGATTTTAGTCTCTAAAATAACTTTTTTAAACTCACTCCTCGCTTTATTTAACATCGACGCTACTGTACCCATTGGTTTTTTAATAATATCCGACATCTCTTGATAATTCTTTTCCTCCAAATATTTTAAAATTAATATCTCTCTGTACTTCGCCGGCAAAGCTTGCAAAGCTTTATCAATTTTCTGAGCTAACAACTTCTGATCAATCGCTTTTTCCAAATTCAAATCAGCAGCCAAAGTTTCAGCTAAACCCTCATCAATGGTCACACTTGACCCTTCAGGCCGAGCTTTGATTTTACGAAAGTTGCTGATTACTTGATTATGAGCAATCGCATAAATCCATGACGAAAACTTCAAGGACGGTTTAAAAGAATTAAGATTGAGATAAGTTTTCAAAAAAACCTCCTGCAAAATATCTTCCGCCTCCTCATCGCGGACATTAGTAATTCGCCGAATATAATTTAATAACTTAGCTCGATAACGCATAATCAGATAAGCAAAACAACCTTGGTCAACCAGGGTCAGCTTCACTAATTCTTGATCACTTAATTGCTCAATTTCGCTATTATCCAACATGAACTAAGTATAAGCCCTCAAAGTAATAATACGCAAAATAGCTAGTTTTCTTCTCGTCAAAAATTGTTTATTTTTCGCGCAAATACAGATAGGCTGGCATAGCAAAAGCCAAGCCAAAGGCAAAGACTCCCACAACTGGGATATACCAATACTTAACAGGCTTTCGTTTGGACTCCAAAGCCATAAAAACCAACAAAACAAAAGCTGCGGTCAAAG
>DBEB01000007.1 GCA_002293855.1 Candidatus Falkowbacteria bacterium UBA917 | reverse complement strand
TTGTGCGAGGTAAACCGAAGAAATACCAATCTTACTAGCAATAGCCGAAAGTGGTACAAAATCCTCGGGGTGACGGGCTAATTCTAACATAATCAGCAGTCCGTAATCAGTTTTGGTTTTGATTTGGAGCATATTTAACTATAAGCGAAATGATTATAGTTAATAAGTCTAAAAAAAGCAAGAGCTAGCCAAAAACTTAGCAACTTCAAAAATAGCAATAAAAAACGGGCCTATTTAAGAACCCGTTTTGTCTGGAGCTAGCTCGATGGCTAGTAATTCAGCCCAAGAATTAACTAGCTTAATATTGCTATAAGGATCATAACCACCATGTTGCAAGACTTCATCGTTATCCGGACAAAACAAGTAGAGACGACGAACTTCTTGAAAGTGCTTTAAGATGCCCATACGATTATCAATAAAAGCGGTTTGAATACCCTTACCACGACAGATCTCGGCTTTGTCGGGATTGTTACGACAAAAGATAATATGATCAGCCTTGATGCCGGTTGCCTCGCAGAAACGATGATAAATCAACCAGTCTTTGGTTCTGTCCTCAATGAGGTCATTGCACTTAGAAATGACAAAAACATTATCGTGATATTTTTCGGTCACTAGACGTCTGAGAGCTTCAAAGGCACCAAGCTTGGTAGTGATCTTGAGATGACTATCCTTGGCTAGATCGGCAAATTTGAAGTTATCAGGAATATGAGTGATAACACCACCGATATCTATGCCAATGGCTAACTCAGGATAAATCTTGTTAAGCATTGACTACTCCTTAGCAAATGTTAAAAAAACAAACTCTTTTGTAAGTTTGTTTTACTGCTAACTGACTGGTTTGTCAAATTATTTCTTGGGAATGGAGTCCATCTTAAATAATTTGGTCGCTACCACAAATACCACAAAAGCTAGAATCACAAAGTTAATGAGCTCAGCGATAAAGGATCCATAAGGCAGATTGATCGGACCGAAGTGCCAAGTTGCAGCTCGCCATTCATCACCGGATAAGAGTGGTGCTAGCAAAGGCATAACAATATCCTTAACCAAGGAATTAACCAAGGCAGTGCTAGCTGTGCCCATGACAAAGGCAATGGCCATAGTGATGATATTGAACTCTCGTAAAAATTTGGCAAAGTCTCTGATCATATAATTATTTTTTGTTGCCCCAGCGCCAGCCTGGCTTCTCACCAGTGGCGTAACAGATCATGAGCAAGCTAGTAGTGAGTAGAGTGATAGGCAGTAGGAAATTAATAAAAATAGAAGCATTACTCGCCTGCTCCTCGACCTGAGATGAGACAGCAAAGATGAGTACAAGATAGATGGCGATAACTAGCCAACCCTGCCAGCGAGCCGGTGTCCAGCCCCAGCCGTAGAGCTTGGCCTTAAACCAATAACCCTTGGGGTTATCTCGGAGATAGTCCTGATATTCTTTGTAACTAAGCATATGCTATCAGCTTAGCAGATGGGTAGTAGAAATTCAAATTAAGAATTTAATAAAATAAAAAACCAGGGAGCTAGTCCCTGTTTAGATTAGTGTATTATTTGGCTAATTTTTCTTTAGCCAGTTCGAAATAAGATTGGTTAATGACTTGATCAGAAGTCAAGTTGAAGAATGCTAATAACTCTTCTAAGATCAGTTGCTGATCTGGACTGTAATTGTAAAACTCCAGATAGTCACCGAGAAAGACAGAATTATCATCTACTCCAATATGGACTAGATCGAGCCTGAAGTCTAGACCTTTGTAACTGGACTTTAACCTCTGCTTGCTGACTGTCAAGATTTGTTGATAGTCACTACTAGCAATAGTTTCGGCCAGACTGACACTGAGTGGATAGGCTTGATAACAAGCCCTTTCGCCATCATCAGCTCGTTTGCCTTTGTAAGCTAGCGAGAAATGACCACTGTCTTTACCGTAACCATAACGGACTCGGATTAGCTCTTGTGGGTCATTTGATTTGATTGGAGCGTAATAGTGATCCAATTGCCTGATTTTATCCTCGATCTCAAAGCCGGCTTTGCTGAAATTTTTAAGAGCGTATTCAAGTGGAAACTTGATTTGTCGCTCGACCGTCTCAATCTGTAAATCTTCTTCAGAACTGCGACGCTCACTATTGATCACTAGATCAGCGCTTGCTTTGTTAATCTGAATATATTGACGATGAAGCAAATCAACACTAGACAGAAAAAGCGTAGCAATCTCTGCCTCAGTCTGACTGGTTCTGAGCCGATCTCTGATGAGACGTCGGATAAGACGACTATGAATATTGGCTTCGACAAAGACTTTGAGATTAGTAACATGATTGATGAGCGGATGGATAGCAAAGAGACCTTCTAGGATAATGATGGGCTTAGCGTGAATAGTTTTGGAGCCAATGACTTCACCGACATTAAAACTATAAATTGGTCGTTCAATAGACAGACCCTTTTTAAGCATAGCTAGATGCTCAGCGCAAAGCTCAAGATTGACAGCTTCTGGCTGATCTAATTGAAGACCAGCTTTGGTGCAATACTTTAAGCCACGATAATAGTGATCCATGGACAAGAGTAGAGCTTCGTCACCGTAGTATTTAAGTAGCTTCTGAGCGATAGTAGTTTTGCCAGAAGCAGAGCCACCGGCAACGGCAACTATCAAAGGAGTTTCAGCTTTACGACTGTCGATTTCGTCGATGAGAAGATTAATGCCAAGCTCCATTTCATAACCATCATTGTACTGAACTAGACCATCGGTAGCTAAGTTAAAATTAGAATATCTGCGATCATTAGTTAGCTCGAGACCAAACCATTGTGGAGGAACAAAGGCATAAGCCTCTGCGAGAGAGTTAAACTCTACTTCAGCGGTAATCAAGCCCTTGAGCTCACCGAGATAATGATCCAGCTCAGCCAAATGACCGGAGTCTAGTTTAATGATAGAGCGATTTTTTTCTAGTCGCCTCAGTAAAGTGTTAGGCCAGGACTGATCAAAAAGTTCCTTACTAATCTTTTGCTCATACTCTAGTCTTTGTATCCCTTCGGCTTCTTTTCTAGTGAGAAAATAATCGTCAGCTCGGCGTCGCAATCTGAGACCGCCAGCGAGATAGCCCTGATTAATGAAACTAGTCTCTAGATTACTCAGATCAGGAACTTCAGTTTGGCAGATTAGAAATTTTCTTTCTATTTCTGTATTACTTGCACTATTAGCCATTGTCAGCCTTTCTATATTGTTAAAAAACCATGAATTATTAGTAATATCACATATAATTGACTACACGTCAACTTTTTTAATAAATAAAAACCCCTAAAATAGAGGTTTTTATTAAAAATGGTGCAATCGGTAGGAATCGAACCTACATTGCAAGCTCCGCAAGCTTGCGTCCTATCCATTGAACGAAGATTGTTTAAATA
>DBEB01000038.1 GCA_002293855.1 Candidatus Falkowbacteria bacterium UBA917 | reverse complement strand
GCCTTTGCTCAAGAAGGTCGTTTGCCGGAACTAAACTTTGTCCTGAAGATTGAAGATAACAAAGGCGAAGTACTAGAAGAGTTCAAAGAAGCCAAGATCACTGAAGTGTTTCCGGCCAATATCGCTCGTATGACTAGTAGCATTTTGTCTGACAATGCTGCTCGCTCCTATGTCTTTGGAGCTAGTAATTATCTTAATCTAGGTGATAGGCCAGCGGCCGCTAAAACCGGCACGACTAATGACTATCGTGATGCTTGGACGATTGGTTATACACCGAGCCTAGTGACTGGCGTCTGGACTGGTAATAATGATAATAGCAAAATGAAAGTTGGTGCTGATGGCTCACAAGTCGCCGCTCCGATTTGGCGTGACTATATGCGTCAAGCTCTTGCCGACTCGCCAGTAGAAAGCTTTACTAATTACAGCATTCCCGAAAACACCAAGCCAATTATCCTCGGCCAAGGTTTTGCTGAAAACAAAGTCAAGATTGATAAATCATCTGGCTTACTAGCTTCAGATCTAACTCCTGCCGAATTTATCATAGAAAAATCTTTCTTTGTTGGTCATGACCTGCTTTATTACATTGATAAAGATGATCCAAATGGTGAGGCACCAGCTAATCCAGCTAGTGACCCCCAATTTGATCTCTGGGAACAAGGCGTCAAAACTTGGATTGAAAAAAAACAAAAAGAAGATCCAAGCTTCTCAATCGAAACTCCCCCAACTGAAACTGATAACTTACACCGACTAGAAAATCGTCCGGTCTTTACTGTCTTTGGCTTAGCTGATGGTGATACTTTGACTCAAGCTATGCCAAATATTAGCATTCAAGCGACCGCACCGCGCGGTATTAATCGTAGTGAATATTATTTCAACGATCGCCTCTTTGCTAGTAACTTTAGTTATCCCTTTGGCCTGAACCGAGCTATCAATGTCCTACCTAGCGGTAATTATCAGTTAAAGATTCGCCTCTGTGATGATGTAGATAACTGCTCTGAGCAAAGCTTTAATATTAGTTTAGCAGTGGCTGGTGCAGTCAGCGGACTCGACTATGGCCTGAGTTGGTTAAGTCCGGCAACTGATACCAAAATAAGTTCATCTAGCTTTCCGCTGGAACTAGCTGTTAGCATTTTCAATGCTGAAGCGGTCGCTGATCTAAGTTTTTTCTACAAAAGCCCAAGTGGTGAAACTAAGCTGATTGATAAGAAACGATTAGTCAGAAATCAAAGTGTCAGCACTTGGCTCAGTAGCAGCGCTGATCTAATCCCCGGCACCTACCAATTCTGGGCCGAAGCCTATGACTGGCAAGGCAACAAAAAAGAAACTGAGCCGATTAAATTGGATTATAAATAAAAGTAAAAAAAAGACGACTCGTCACGAGTCGTCTTTTTTTTGTAGCTTTAAGCCTTCATTAATTGGTCAAACTCCGGCTTATCAATAGTTTCTTTTTCTAAGAGGACTTTGGCTAGTAGATCCAGCTTATGGCGATGAGTAGCCAGTAGCTCCTCGGCCTTAGCCCTAGAGAGATTGATAAAGCCGATCATGGCAGCGTCAATCCTCTCCGCAGTACTCTCACTATAATCACGGTCGTGAGCAGCATGACCCATAAAGATTAATTCTTCTTTATCACCAAAGCTCCGTAGTCCTAGATCAGGACTCATACCGTAGTCAGTGACCAGACGGCGAGCAATGTCAGTAGCACGACGTAAATCAGAACTAGCACCAGTCGTCACTTCACCAAAGACGAGTTGTTCAGCTAGATAACCACCGAGCAAGACACTGATCTCGTCGAGGAAATAACTCTTGGGATGGAGATGACGATCTTCGGTGGGTAATTTGAGAGTATAACCGCCAGCTTGACCGCGACCGATGATAGTCACTTTATGAACCGGATCGGCGCCAGGGAGGAAATTGGCAATGATGGCATGGCCAGCTTCGTGATAGGCAATAATTTTTTTCTCCTCGTCAGTGATGATGCGAGATTTTTTCTCAGGACCCATCATCACCTTCTCAATCGCTTCAAAGAGCTCGGCCATAGTGATCGCTGAGTGATTGAGACGAGCAGTTAAGATCGCCGCTTCATTTAAGACATTGGCAAGGTCAGCGCCAGAAAAACCTGGTGTACGCTTGGCAACTTGATGCAGACTTACTTCCGGTGCTAGAGGCTTGCTAGCAGCGTGGAGTTTGAGAATCGCTTCACGACTAGCGAGGTCGGGAGCTTCCAAGAAAACTTGACGATCAAAACGACCAGGACGCAGTAGCGCAGGATCGAGGACATCAGGGCGGTTAGTAGCAGCGATAACGATGATACCAGAATTAACTTCGAAGCCGTCCATCTCAACGAGGATTTGATTGAGAGTCTGCTCTCGCTCATCATGGGAGCCGCCCATACCAGAGCCGCGTCGACGGCCAACGGCGTCAATTTCATCGATGAAGATAATACAAGGAGCATTCTTTTTAGCTTTCTTAAAGAGGTCACGGACACGAGAAGCACCAACACCAACAAACATTTCCACGAACTCGCTACCACTGATGCTATAAAAAGGCACTTCAGCTTCACCAGCGACAGCTCGAGCGAGCAGGGTCTTACCAAGACCCGGACGACCAAGCAGTAAGACGCCGCTAGGAATACGAGCGCCGAGATCGGTAAACTTCTTGGGGTCACGTAGAAACTCAACGATTTCGGTTAACTCCTGTTTGGCTTCACTCGCGCCCGCTACATCAGCAAACTTAGTTTTAACCTTATCTTCTTTGTTCACATCACGAGCCTGAGTTTGGCCAAACATCATGGCCTTGTTATTGGCACCTTGTACTCCGCGCATCATAAACCAGATCAACGCAGCGATGATAATGATAGGTAGGACAAAAGGTAGAATGTTTAGCAAAAATAATTCGCCTTCGCTAGGAGCTTTGATATCAATTTTAACGGCGGTCATCTTGTCAGGAGTGACACCAAAGTTGTTAAGCAACTCAGTTAGAGACTCACTTGGCTCTTTGCGACTTTTTTGTTCGGCACCGTTTTTGAGCTTGATACTTAAAATTTCTTTATTAACCTCGATGCTAGCCACTTCGTTGTTAGTGATTTGAGTGACTAATTTTTCCAAACTAATATCTTCGACCTTTTTACCGGCGCCACTAGCAAAACTAAAAAGTAAGCCGATGAGGATAAAAAAGACTACAAAGATTAGGACCTGTTTACTGATTTTTTTCATATTTTTGCAATTTATATGTGCATAGCTTACTAGAGAAGTGGGAAATTAGCAAGAATCTTGATATTTTAAATATTTTTTTAGCTAAGCCTTGGTAATAGCTTCAAGGAGCGCTCTAAGCTTCAGTCAGCCATCTTTTATAGCTCTGTGTCATTTCGAACGGAACGAAGTGTAGAGAGAAATCGCTTAAAGTTTAATGCTCTTGTTAGGTGATTAACTTAAACTGATTTGAAGACTTGGCGTTTAAGGGATCTCTCCCATTCGCTTTAGCTCATGGTCGAGATGACAAAAACTGGCAGCATAAAAACAAGCCGGATTATTCCGGCTTGTTTCGCATTCCATTTTAGATGTCAGCCTTTTACTTGCTGACAATTTTTTTGATACTCCAGAGCTTGTAGGCAAAGTAGAAGAGCGTATAGGCAATCAATAGTAGAGAGAGGCCAACCATGACCTTGAGCAAGTATTCACTAAAGGTCACAAAGACCGCCAAAGTCATAAAGACTACTCCGTAGAAGACTAGTGCCCAGACTAGATGATTAAGTTTGACTTCTAACTCTTTGAAAATGTTTTTCATAAAAATTGTTAATTATTAATTTTATTAGCGAGAGAAAAAGCGATCAAAATCAGTGCTAGCCTTTTTATTAGACTTGGCTGGACGAGCGACAAACTCTGGTTCTTGATCAGCAAGATCTTCGTCGGCTTCTACTAAATCTTCAAAGGAAGTGATTTGCTTTTTAGCACCCTTGGCTTTGGGAGCTTTGACTGGTTTTTCTAGCTCCTCTTCTTCGTCATTCTCCTCCTCGTCAGACTCGTCTTCAGATTCTTCTTCGTCATTATCGTCATTATCTTCATTGTCGCCTTCGTCAGTTTCATCCTCTTCAGCATCATCCTCATTTTCATCACTATTATCGTCATCTTGATCGGCTTCGTCACTATCATCTTCTTCATCAGACTCAGAATCTTCCTCATCATCCTCGTCAGCTTCATCGACTTGATCTAGATACTCTTCAGGAGCAACGGACTCACTTGGCTTATGCAGTGGCATAGCCGACATAGCCATACCGGATTGTAATTGCTCTTTGGTAATCAAGACTTCACGAGGCTTGGAACCTTGGCTAGGGCCAATCACGCCTTGCTCTTCGAGGATATCGAGGATCTTGGCAGCGCGAGCATAGCCGACACCGAGATGACGTTGGAGCATAGTGGCGCTAGCCTTACCGCTAGTGACAATGACTTCGCGAGCCTCGTCCAATTTGTCATCAGCATCATCGGAGCCAGAGCCACCAGTCATACCCATAGCAAAACTGCCACTGACTTTTTGCTTCTCAATAATACCATCGACATAAAGCGGTTCACCACTTTGACGCTTGATCTCACTGACAATCTTTTTGATTTCTTTTTCACTGATAAATGAACCTTGGATACGTTTCGGCGTTGGCATGCTAGCACTGCTAAAGAGCATGTCGCCTTTGCCGATGAGTTTTTCGGCGCCCGGCGTGTCCAAAATAGTACGAGAGTCGATGCCACTTGCGACCGCAAAAGCAATACGAGCTGGCATATTAGCTTTGATCAGACCGGTAATGACATTGACGCTTGGGCGCTGGGTAGCGAGGATCAAGTGAATACCAACAGCGCGAGCCATCTGAGCGATACGGACGATACCCGGCTCAACCTCTTTGCCGGCTAGCATCATGAGGTCAGCCAGCTCGTCAATAATAAAGACGATATAAGGTAATTTTTGTTTGGCGACGGCATTGAAACTGATAATGTCTTTTTTACCTTGTTTTTCTAGGAGCCTGAGACGACGATCCATTTCATTGATAGTCCAGCGGATAGCGTTGACGGTCTTGGAGGCATCAGTGATGACTGGAGTGAGCAAATGAGGAATGTCATTATACTGAGTTAATTCGACACGTTTTGGATCAACCATGATGAGTCGTAAGTCATCTGGATTATTGTGATAGAGCAAGCTGACAATGATGGAATTAACCATGACCGACTTACCACTACCGGTCTGACCGGCGACCAGCAAGTGGGGCATAGTATCAATGGTGGCGACCCAAGGTTTGTTAGCCACGTCTTTACCGAGAGCGAAGGTTAATTTGTTGCCCTTGGATTTGAATTGTTCACTTTCAATAATCTCACGCAGGCCAACGGTGGCAATGACTTTGTTTGGCACTTCGATACCGACCAGAGGTTTGCCTGGGATTGGAGCTTCGATACGTAGAGGGTGGGCAGCGAGCTCCATGGAGAGATTGTTTTGGAGATTGGTAATCTTGGAAAGCTTAACGCCATCAGCTGGACGGAGCGAATACTGAGTGACAGTTGGACCGACACTAACATCGCTCATTTCGACTTTGATGCCAAAGGTAGAAAGAGTGTTTTGAATTTTTTGACTGTATTCTTTGATATCACCACTCTTAGGCTTGCCGATACGGCTTTCAAGCAGAGCGATCGGAAGCTTGATATCTAGTCCACTAGGAGTCCAGATATTAACTGCTTCATCAATAGCTGGCTGAGCTAGAGACATTTCTCGTACTTCTAATTTGACTTCACGCTTGTGCTGATCATCATCATCACTATCGTCAGCTTCGTCATTCTCCTCCTCGTCAGACTCGTCTTCAGATTCTTCTTCGTCCTTGTCTTCATCTTCTGACTCATCTTCGTTTTCGTCATCTTCTGATTCTTCTTCGTCTTCATCTTCTTTGCTTGCTTCTTTTTGATTTGGTTTTTTACCCAAGATAGCATTCTTAACTGGACGCAAAGCAAAACGGAAAGGACGAGAACCGTGATGGAAAATGGTAAATAAAGTAGTATTAAAAATAAACATCAGTGCGACAAGCCCGATGAAGAAGCTGATGATATAGGCAGCCACCAAACCAAAGCCTGTGACCATTAGACCACCGAGCCAGTAACCGAGATGACCGCCACCCTGACCACGACTGAGGACGTATTGCCAGTCAGAGGCGTCGACTACTAATTGTGAGAGACTGAGCGCCGAAATGAATAATAAAAGTAGGCCGATATAGTGTAGGGCCTTGATCTCCAGTTTTTCTTGAAAAAAAATAAAACCCGACCAAGCGAGCAGAATCACTGGCAAAAGCCAACGACCCCAACCAAAAAGCCAAGTTAAGCCTTGTTCAGCATAAACACCAACAGCACCGCCATTACCAAAGAGGCCGAGAGCACTAACGATAGCCAGAGCTAGAATAACTAGAGCCCAGATATTTTTTTTGATTTCTGGATCCATATCCAAATCAGGCATGGTAATGTAGTCGAGAGGATTATCTTTAGATTTTTTAGCCATATCCGATATAATATCATAGTGGCTGTATATAAAAAAGCCCCAGACTTGTGGTCTGGGGTGATGGAGTTCTGGGATAGTTAGTTAATGGAGGAGAAAGAACTTTGGAGTGTCTTTGATAGATATTCCGTATATAAAACTCCAAAGCTCATCATTTGTTATAGATCTTCTGCTGTTAGGACAGACTGGGTTGTGAATGCCCCTAGCGTTAAGGTAGTCAATCATTTCCTGACAACGCTTTTTTGTTCGCAGAACTCTTCCTAGTTGTTTATTCTGACTGTCTGCTGATGATATGTTTAGAAAAGCGCAAATAGTTGAAATTATTCTGTGACGCAATTCTTCCATAACAGATAACCCTGGAGGCGGAGCAAAAATTAAAGGCATGACAAACTCCTAAATATAGTTAAAAAGGACTGTTTAATGTTTAGGTATTATAGCACAGTTTTTGTTAAAAGTCAAGGATAATTTGTTTTAAGCGGGGGCAAATGATACAATAAGCTTATTGTAAAATGTTGTTAATATATGAGTAAGGACAAACAATCCATTGAAGACCTATTGAATTCAGAAGAAGCAAGTGACGAAGATAGCTCGCTGGGCAAATTTAATAAAAAAATGCAGGAGATCAAGCTCCGAGAGATTGAGGAGTCTACTCATAGCCTCGCTGAAGCTCAAGGTCTTGGCTATCTTAATTTAGCAGGTTTTCCGATTACGCCAGAGAGTTTATCACTGATACCCGAGTCAGAAGCCCGAGAACTACAGGCTGTTTGTTTTTATTATGACTTTGAAAATATTCGTATAGCGAGCACCGACCCCCATAATCCAGCGGTACTAGCTAAGTTAGAAGAGCTCAAACAACGTTTTTTTACTCCTAACAACGCTGTTTATTTAGTGTCACAGCATAGCCTCGACTATGCTTTTAAGCTTTATACACTATTGCCAAAAATTTCTGAAAACAAACTGGGCCTAGAAATCAATGGTGATGATTTAGAAAATTTTAAACGAGAAATCACTGACATCAGCAGTCTAGAAGATAAAATCAACAAGGTTAATATCAGTGAAGTGATGACCCTGATTGTCGCTAGTGCTTTAAAACTTGGCTCCAGTGATATCCACGTGGAAACAGCCGAAAAATCGATTGCTGTGCGTCTGCGAGTAGATGGCGTCTTGCAAACAGCTGCTCAAATCGAAGCCAAGCGCTGGCAAAGGATTATTTCGAGATTAAAAATCTTGGCAGGCGTCAAGATCAATGTTAATGACAAGCCTCAAGATGGTCGTTTTACGATCTTTTTGTCAGAAGCCAAGATTGACGTCAGAGTGTCTTTCTTGCCGACCTCTTATGGCGAAAGTGTAGTCATGAGAATTTTAGAATCAACTGTCACGGGCCTAGCACTAGATAAGCTCGGCATGATGCCTCAGGTACTAGCCACTTTGCAAGCCGAGATCGCCAAGCCAAATGGCCTAATCCTCACCACCGGCCCAACTGGTAGCGGTAAAACTACTACACTTTACGCTATTTTAAATCAGCTCAATAAACCTGACACCAAGATTATTACTCTAGAAGATCCAGTAGAATACAAACTAGCTGGCATTAACCAAAGTCAGATTGACGAAAAGAAAGACTATAGTTTCGCCAAAGGCTTACGATCAATCCTCAGACAAGATCCGGATATCATCATGGTTGGTGAAATTCGTGATTTAGAAACGGCTGAGATCGCTATCCAATCATCTCTGACTGGTCATTTGGTCTTGTCCACACTCCACACCAATGACTCGGCTGGCGTCATCCCTCGCCTACTCGATTTGGGAGTTAAACCATTTCTTTTGACTCCATCGATCAATGCCATTATGGCACAGAGATTGGTTCGAAAACTTTGCCCACAATGTCGAGTGGAACACAAATTGACTGTTAGCGAAACTGAGAAGCTCAAAAAGATTTTGGCAGTCATCTCACCCAAGGCGCAGATTAATATTCCAAGCACTTTACCGACAATGTACCGAGCTGGTAGTGGTTGTGAGGCTTGTGGTCAGGTCGGCTACAAAGGCCGAGTGGGTATTTACGAGATTTTCACTATGAATAACGAGCTCAAGCAGATCACCACTGAAGCTGCACCAGCTTTTAAAATCTTGGAAAAAGCGATTGAGTCAGGCATGATCACCATGTTGCAAGACGGCGTGCTGAAGGCTATGGAGGGCTTAACCAGCTTAGAAGAAGTTTACAAAGTAGCTGGCAAGATGGATTATGTTGATGCTCTTTATGACATCGTAGTCTCTAAGACGATTGGCCACGGTATTACTATTGATAAAGAGGCGCTCCTTAACTCAGAGATCTTAGCTCAAGACTTTACTAAGGCGGCTGACAAAATTAAAGATTATAAAACCAGCGAGATTTTGGCGGTCTTGGTGGCGGCGGCAGTGAGAACTGAAGCAAGCGATGTTCATATCGATCCGATTGATCAAGGCGTGCGCTTGCGCCTGAGAATCGATGGCATCCTTCATGACATTGCTAATTTGGGACCAGAATACTACGTGCCTTTGATCGGTCAGATCAAGGAGCTGGCTGGTTTTTCAATTCAAGACAAGCAAGCTACTTACGATGGTCGTTTTGCGATCTTTATGCCCGACAATCGCCTTGATTGCCGCGTCTCGATCATCACTGGCGGTTATGGCGAAACTGCGGTACTCAGAATATTGTCACAACAAGCCAAAAATCTTCATGTTGAAGATTTGGGAATCAAAAGCTCAACACTCGAGTCAATCAATAACTCTATTACTAAGACCAAGGGCATTGTTATTAACACTGGCCCGACCGGCAGTGGTAAGACTACGACCCTTTACGCCCTACTTAACAAACTCAATCGACCGGATTTAAAAATTATTACCATCGAAGATCCGATTGAATACAATCTCGAAGGTGTCATGCAAACCCAGATTGATGAAAAAGTTGGCTATACTTTTGAAGCAGCCATTCGCTCACTGATGCGTCAAAATCCAAATGTGATCATGATCGGTGAAGTTCGTGATAGAGAGACAGCTCGTGCCGCCATTGAGGCGGCTATGACTGGCCACTTGGTTCTCTCAACAGTTCACGCTAGTAGTGCGGCTGGTGCGATCGCTCGTTTTTATGAGTTGGGAGTAGAAAGACAGCTGCTAGCGAGTTCCATCGAGTGTTCAATTGGCCAGCGGCTGGTGCGCAAGATTTGTCCTGATTGCAAATCAGAACTTAGTTTAGATGAAAAGACTTTGACTGAGGTTAAAAAAGCTTTGGCTAATTTAAAACTCAGCACTGATGAGTTGAAATTTTATCATGGCAAGGGTTGTCCAAGCTGTGGCGGCATTGGTTACAAGGGTCGTATTGGTCTCTACGAAGCCATCACTGTTGATGCCGAGATCAAGAAATTAATTATTAATCCAGGAACCATTGAAAACGATCTAGAAACAGAGGCTGTAAAGCACGGCTTTGTCAGCGTCTTGCAAGATGGTTTACTAAAGGCCCTAGAGGGGCAAACCACTGTCGAAGAAGTTTTCCGAGTTGCTAAGTAATTTGAGAGTTCTAAAGACCAGCTCAACTTGTTTGGAGCCTACCCCTCAGTCCTGACGGACAGACTGATTCTTCAGGCAAGACCCCTCAGGGCTAACGCCCAGCTCCCCTTAGTAAGGGGAGCAAAGCTATTCGACTCTTTCCCCTCCTTAATAAGGAGGGGTGACCGAAGGTCGGGGTGGTCTTTGAAACTAGTAATACGGTGTTATATTGAATTATATGTTAGTGATAATTTCCGACAGCCACGATAATTTAGTTAATTTGCAAAAAGCTCTGACTTGGGCTCGTGATAATCAGGCAGAAGCTATTTTGCACTGTGGTGATTTGACCAATAGTGATACTTTGGAGCTACTCGCCACAACTTGGACTAAGCCAATTTATCTAGTGCAAGGCAATGGAGAATTGTATGAACGATCAGAGTTAAAAAAATATCCCCAGATAGTTGATCTAGGTAGATCTGGTGGAGTCTTTGATTATCAGGATATCAAGATTGGCATCTGTCATGAACCAAGACTGATCAATCCCCTGCTAGAACAAGAACCAGCATTTATATTCTACGGTCATACTCATCAACCCTGGGAAGAGATAAAAGCTAAAAGTCGAGTAATCAACCCTGGCAACCTTGATGGTTCAAGAAATCCAGCCACCATGGCAAGTTATGATCATGAAGCTAGAGATTTGAAACTGATTTTACTTTCTGAAATATAAAAAAATAAAGACTCTTCCTAGAAAGAGTCTTTTTGATTATTAACAATGATATTGTGTGTTTTTGGCACACTCTATGCATCTGTCTGAAAAAGTAATTAACAGTCTGTTAAACTCAATAAAACGATGACATTTTTTGTTACTACATTTGTTGGAAAAATTGTCCTCGGCTGATTCTAACTGACTTTGCATCAACTGAAGCCTCCTAATCTCTTTATCGGTGTACTCGATCTTGAGATCGGTTTCTTGCTTAGCTTGCAAAAAAATCCTAGATTGCTGAGTTCGATCATGCAAAGAACCTACTGTATCGACACTCGGCAAATTGTCTGTGAGGCATTTTTTTTCATAATCTAAGTCATCTAATCGGTCTTTTACCGCTTTCAAAAGAAGCATTTTTTGACTTAAACTAAGGTTACAACTACTGATACTGGTTACTGCGAACCGCTGCTCGGACATAAATCCCCCAAAAAAATTTAAAAGAACTGATTTAACTAGAGCCTATGCTGCTCTTGCCTAAATTAGGACCACTGCAGTCTAAAATAATACAGTCTTTTTGTCAAATAAAAAGCTCACCTTTATTGGTGAGCTGTGTGGTGATTAGTGGATTTCGGTTATTTCTATGTTAAGTAGGTCATCATCTTTATGAAAAGACAGGAAGAGAGTGCGCAAATTCTTACCCGGATATTCTACAGCTACTTTCTGCCTAGCCTCTAAGAGTTGTTGACGATGAAAGTTTCTTTCCTTGTCATGATCATGGTTAAAGCAACTAAGGCCACCGTAAGCAACGCAGTCACTATGATTGATAAGGACAATGTCTATTTTATCGAAGCTACCGATAGCTAGATCAAGCGCTCTCATACTCGCACCGCGCTTTTTCTCAAGTAAACTCTGTACACCGCCTGGCAAACTAACAAAATAAAATTTATTTTCACCGTACTCCTTCCTCATAAACCGACTGATTTCACTGTGAAATCTTTTGTCCATGCAAGTTAGCACGATGGCAGAACAATCAGGATGATCATTTACCACGCCAGTCCAAACTAATAACTCTCTGCTAGTCAGAGTTGTTGATTTTCTATGATCAACAACAGCGCTCTCAAGGAAACCCATAAAAACCCCCAAAAATTAAAAAAAACACTAATTAAAGAACTGTAAGCCGTTCTTTATCATAGCACAAAGTTAATTAATAGTCAATATATCGATAGTTTCGGCCTCAGGATTGAATTGAACAAAGAGAGTGATGACTTCTTTATCAGGATATTTAGCACTAAGTTTGACTCTAGCAGCCTGTAGCTCAGCGCTGTGGAAGGCTAGTTCAGCAAGCTGATCGTGGTTAAAATGAGCTCGGCCACCGTAAGCACCGCAGTCAGCATGATTGATAATAATAATTTTTTGGACACCGTGTAATCTAACTGGCACGTCAATACAGCTAAGAGCCAGATCGGCACTGTCGTTGTGGCTATTATTGATAGTTTTGGCAGCACCCGGCAGGGATGGGAAATCAAAGTCAGTAATTTTTAATTCGTTTTGGATATGTTCAACTATCGCTGACCAAAAACGAAAATCAATACAAGATAGTACGACAGCTTCGCAACTATGTTGGCCGGCGTGTTTAAAATGATAGGGCATAAAATTAATTAATAGTTTCAATATTTCTTAGCTTCTTCCAACGCCTGACAGCTTTGTCACGAGCTAACTCTTTTTCAATCAAGCCGGTGATGACAGATAGATCAACTTCTTTGGTTTGTTTTAGATTCTCAGCGAGCAGTCTAGCCTCTTTGATCTTGGCCTCGTCTAGCTCTTGAGCTC
>DBEB01000036.1 GCA_002293855.1 Candidatus Falkowbacteria bacterium UBA917 | reverse complement strand
GCTATTTAGTCAAGATAAAGAAGGATAATTTTTATTATTTCTTAACAAAAACACAATCAAACTCTGACATAGAGCCATCCGCTTCATAACATGATTGAGAGAGGTCAAAAAGCCTAAAGCCGTGAGTATGAAGCAAGTTAAAAATATCAGGATATAGCTTGGAATCATGATATTTCTCAATGGTCATTACTTCGATGATCACAGCCTTGATCTGACCACTAGCGAGAGCTTGGCGAGCTCCTAACAAAACTTCGTATTCAAAACCTTGGGTATCAATCTTGAGAATCAAAGCATCTTTTAACTGATGCTGAGCCAAATAATTATCCAGTGAGGAGACCGGTACTGGATAACGATTGACAACAGTCGTGTCGTAATACTGATCAGAATACTGATAGTCCTGAGAAAAACCCTTGATAGAACTCAGGCCCGAAGTCGAGTACTCGTTGATGGTCAGATGGTCTTCGGTGGCACCTAGGGCCAGATTTTCAAAATGGTAATTAGGATGACCTGACTTGATCTGAGCGAGTTGAGCGCAAGCCGAAATGAGTGGCTCAAAAGAAATCATCTGTACAGTCGGACCACAAAAACGAAAAACTACTTTGGCAAACCAGCCATCATTGGCACCAACATCCAAAATTACAAGTTTTTGATCACTAAAAAGCTTGAGCAAACTTGGCAAAGCATGGGAGTACAAACGATGGTTAGCCTGACCGAGGCTAACCGAGCCTCGGTGTTGATAAAAAAACTCCCGCACAACATGATAATCCAGTCTGATGGCTAGCAAGGCCAAAAATAATTGGTGAGCAAAGATTAAGGATTTATAAAGCCATGGAATTTGCTTGATGACTCGTTTAAGTTGAGAAAGCATAATAGTATTAAATATTTTTCCAGCTAATGAGCGAGCTAAAGAAGCCATTGCGATTATTGCCTTTGCTAGTAGAGAGATCAGTGAGCTCTAAATTGCCGACTAGCACATCGTCCACAATATCGTGACTAGTTTCCTGCGAAAAAGATAAATAAACTTGATAGTGACCAGCAGCCAAACTACGAGGAGGAATCTGTAGACTAAAATGATTCGCGCCTGAGCGTAAGTGATTCAAAGGATTGGCCGAATAATCATGACTAAAGGATTCCCAAACGATTGTGCCGTCAGCGGTTTTGATAGTGAGACAGCCATAAAAAGCAGTAGATGGTCGCTCGGTAGAACAAGTAAAATTAACAAAAATACTATGATCACAGTCAAAACTATTAGTCACTTGCCCCGCCTCATTGACAAGACTAGCAGTATCAAGGGTCAAGAGACCCGAGGCGAGCGATCGTGATAGCTGAGAATTAACCAAGTTAAAGGATTCTTGTCTCTGTAAGTAGCGATCCAAAACTTCATTAGTCGGACCATCGTCGATAATTGAACCTTTGTCGAGCAAGATAGACCTAGGACACAGACTCTTGACCGCTGGTAGATTGTGACTAACAAAAATAATGGTTTTACTCTGATCTTTGACTAGCTGATCCATCTTGCCAAGGCACATACGCTGAAACTCGGCATCACCAATCGCCAAAACTTCATCGATCAAAAGAATATCACCATCCATATGAGCGGCTACAGAAAAGGCCAAACGAGCATACATGCCAGAAGAATAACGTTTGACTGGAGTATCTATAAATTGACCAACACCAGAAAAATCGACTATTTGATCAAACTTAGCAAGAGTTTCGGCCTTGGTTTTACCAAGAATAGCACCATTGAGCAGAATATTTTCACGACCAGTGAGCTCAGGGTGAAAACCAGTACCAACTTCTAGCAGCGAAGTCACGCGACCAACAACAGTGATTTGACCACTACTTGGCGGAGTGATACGTGACAAAACCTTGAGCAGCGTAGATTTACCAGCTCCATTACCACCAACGATAGCAACTATCTCACCGACTCCAATAGTAAAACTGACATCGCTGAGAGCTAAGAAATTTTCTGGCTTAGTTCTTAATTGTTTTAATAAGACTAGAGGCTGCTTAAAAAAAGCCCCGATCTTATCACGTAGAGTATAAAAGCCAGATAACTCAATATGGCTAATTTTATATTCTTTGGAAACTTTGATTACCTCAATCGCAAAATCTGGCATGGTTTTATAGATTATCTACACAGTAACGTTCGGCCTTACGAAATTGCCACCAGCCAATCAGACAAATCAAGACGCAGGCTAGAGCTGAGAGGCTAAACTGGAGCCAATTAGTGCTGTAACTATGCAAAAACTCGCTACGAGCAGTCTTGATGACTCCAGCCAAAGGATTGATAGCCAGTAACCAGCTGTGACGACCAATAATACTAGAAGAATAAACAACCGGAGTAACAAACATAAGCATTTGGATAAAGAACGGCAAAATAAAACGCACGTCTCGATAGCGGACATTCAAACTAGCAAAAAATAAACCTAAACCTAGTGAAGCAAGAGCTGATACAAAACATAAAAATGGAAAAACCAACACTCCGGTTAAACTAGGCACAATGCCATAGTAAATCATCAAGACAAGCAGAATCACCAAAGCGACCAAAAAATCTACAAAACGAGTTAGGATCAGAGATAATGGCAAAATAATCCTCGGGAAATAAACCTTGGTGATAATATGCTGATTGTTAATTAGACAATTAGAGATGTCTGCCAAAGACGATGAGAAAAATTGCCAAAATAATAAACCAATAAAAACAAAAATTGGATAAGGAGCACCATCAGTTGGTAGTTTGGCAAAATTACCAAAAAAGATGGTAAAAATAACCATAGAAATAAGGGGCTGGAAGAGCACCCAAGCGACACCAACAATGGTTTGTTTATATCGAACCTTGAGATCGCGCCAAGTTAGAAAATATAATAGCTCTCGATATTTCAAAAGGTCCAGCAGATCATGCCAGTGAAACTTATCTTGTGCCTTAATGACAATCAGATTTTCGTTCATAGTTACTGATAGCAATCATAAATCGCTAGCAAGATAAATACAATCTTTACTTATAGCCAGTTTTTCGGTCTAATATGTAATTAATCAGAGCTAACCCAAGCGTGCAGCATAACTGGCTGACCCCAACGCTCCTCAATACCTCGACAGCGGAACTGATAGCCGAGATTGAGCGACTCCAAAAAGCTCATAAAGAACTTATGATCATCCTGTCGATGATAAGTGGTAATAGCTATTTTGGGACGATAGCGAATAATAGACTCACGAGCTCCGGCTAACATAGCTCTTTCGTAGCCCTCCAAATCAGCCTTGAGATAACTAAGCGGCCTCTCTTGATGAATGATCAACTCATCAACAGTAGTGATAATAACTGACCCAGTTTGGTCAGGCACAATGACAGTACCGATACCCGAACCAGATAAAGAGGCTTGACCAGTCTCAGCACCCAGTGCCGCAGCGATGATCTCTACATTATCCAGAGATGAAAAACTCTTGGTCATTGAGTGGATAAATGCCGGTAGCGGCTCAACAGCATAAAGCTGACGAGCTCTGCTTGCAGTCAGATAAGTAAATAAACCCTCAGCAGCACCAGCGTCTAGCACATAGTCATCGGCAGTCACTCTAGTTTCTGGCGTTTCGTAGTAGTGCCATTCCTCGGGACGAAAGAGCTCAGAAATGATCTGATAGATAAAGCTCGGATCTAGGTCGGCCGGCAAATACAGAGGCGCTTCGTAACCATAGAAATAAACCGCTCGTAAACCATCAACCGGCTCGGTAATTGAACGCAAAAATGGCCGAGCTTTAAATCTACTGACTGGTCCAAAAATATTATACAAAATATCTAGGACAGAGAGATCGGCAAGATCAGCTCGCCCTTCTAATACCCTAGTAAGTAAAGCAAGTCTTCGATTAAACATATCAATTAGCTAAAGGTCAATTATTTTTAAAGCTTCTGGTTGCAAGGGACTGCTTTGCAAGACTAACTGAGCGAATTTGCGAGCCTCAGCGAGATTTTTTTGAGATAAATAAAAGCGAGCAATGGCCAGATTATTATTTAGATCGTCAGGAGCCAAGGCAAAGCCTTTTAGTAGATAGACTTCAACTTGATGGTATTGCTTGATCTGATAATAGCTATCAGCGATATTTTTATAAAGCTCGAGACTAATTAGGTTGTGCTGTTCAATGTCCTGATAGATGTCTAGAGCCTCTTTGAAGCGCTTTTGATTATAAGCACAATCAGCGATTAATTTCCAGAGACCATAAGTATGACTAGCAGTCAGTTCATGATAGCCGCCTGATGAATAATCACTTAATTGCATAGGACTAAGCGCAATGCCCCGACGCAAAATATTTTCAGCCTGTTGATACTCCCCTGACCAGATTAACATACGTCCGTAGTCTTGATAAGCCGATAAGATACTAGGGTTAATGGCTAGTAGTTTTTGGTACTCGAGCTGAGCTAATGCGTAATAAGCGCGATCAAAATAAAAGCCAAGTAGCGAATAGACACGAGCCAGATTGAGAGTTAGATCATAATTTAAGTGATTTTGGCCAATGGACTGTATTTGATTAAGCAGCGAGCTCATCATAGCTTGACGAGTAGGCTCATCAACTAGTGGCAAGCAGTTACTATACATGAACAATGATTTTTCTTGGTAATACTGATTGAGTGGCTGCCAATCACTAGTGAGGTTAATGGCTTCGATAGTGCTAGCACAGTCCATATTGGCCTCGGCCACTTTGGCCTGCATAAAATAACGATCAGCAATTAAATATTTGTAATCAAATTGCCAGAGGCAAAACAGATTAAAAATCAGAATAGCTGAGAAGCTTAGACAAGCAAAGGCTTTAGAAAAAGGCAGCAAGGCTTCTGAAGACTTACTTGTAGAACTAAGCAAATAGAGCAAAGCGAGCAAGAGATAATAATAAATATAATGAGTAGTGAGTGAGAAGCCAAAGAGATTACTAACAAAATAAGCACAAACTGCGGCGAGCAAATATGGTATGAGAAAGCCTAACTGATCACTGCGAGACTGGCGCCAAAAAATAAAAGCTCTACTGATAATATAGAGATTAAAAATGGCAAAAAGTAATAAGCCGATTAAACCAAAGTCCAGCCACAGGTCAATGATGAGATTGTGAGCTCGATCCGGATAAGAATTAAGACGTTCGTGCAGACCCCACTGCGGCTGATAGTATTTAACAAAAATAGCTCGCTGACTATCTTTGCCATAACCAAGCAGACGACGAGACCAAGAAGTCGACTGGAAGTCTTGCCAAGCAGCTTGCCAATAAAAAAGACGGGCTTTACTAGAGCCCTGCACAGAGCTAAAAGCCGAACTGTAATGAACGATCGTGGGATTAGTGATAAGACCACGATCAATCAGATTATTGACCAATAGATAAGAACCAAGGGCTAGGATGATAGTCAAAGTAGTCAAAGAGATAATTCGCAGACGAGAAGTAGCTCGCCAAAAATGCAGCATAACTAGGAGTGCTAAACCGGCTAATAGACCAAAAAAAGCACCTCGGCTACCCGTAAAAATTAGCACTGTCAGCTGTAAGACTAGCAATAACCAGACTAGCAATTTGTGCCATAATTTAACTAGCAACTTGCTATAAGCTAAGCTCAAAAAAATTACCAAAACCAGATAATAGCCTAGAAAATTTGGTTGACCGAGGCTAGCAAAAGTTCGACCGGTCCCCGGCTCTGACCATAATAGCCAATCAAAGCCAAGTTTTTGTACAAAGCCATAAACGACAACCGGAATAGAAGCTAGAGCGGTGACTAGTAAGACAGATTTGATGTTAAGACTAGATCGCCAATGATGAAGCAAAACAATAAACCACAACCAGTAGTAAAATAAACTGTAAATCCCCTGCTGACGCATATAGTCACCAAAGAAGCTTTGCCAAGGATTGAGTGATAAAAAGATATTAACCAGAGCATAAACTACTAAGGAGCTAATAATCAAAAGAAGGCGACGATCAATAATTGGACGCCAAGTACCTTTAATCATTATTGACGTAGTGGTAAATAGACAAGCCAAAAACAGCAAAACTTTAAAAACTAGCAATTTATTGAGTTCAAAAATATTAAAATTACCCTGTTGCCAAGCAAAAACAATTGGCACCAAAAACAGAACTAGATAAATACAATAACTAGTGAGCCGCCGACAGATAGAGATTAGCTTGTCAGTTGATACTTTGAACATAACTTTAATTATAGCACTAAATAAAAAAACTCAGCCAAGCTGAGTTTTTTTAGAGCATCTAACTAACTAGTTAGCGGTAATACCAGAAGGAGTAGCAGTGTTAACACCAGCTGGGATAGAACCGGTCGAGCCGCCTAAGCAGTAAGTCAAAGAATATGACAGACCGCTATTGACCTGAGCGTAGATGTATTGAGAAACGTTTTGGGCAGCTGGACAGCCAGATTCGGCGAAAGGCGTTGGGTTACCTGGAATCTTAGCCATGTAAGTACCGCCAGAGGTGGTAATAGCATTGCTTGGCATAACTGCTGCTGTGCTTGGATAAGAGCCTTGGTCATTAAAGAATAATTCCAAAGCGGTTTGAATCTGACGAACATCGGAAACACGGCGAGCATCACGAGCCTTGACTCGAGCAGAGCTCAAAGCGACAGTCGCGAGGGTAGCCAAGATACCAATGATGACGATAACGACTAAGAGTTCGATAAGTGTGAAAGCTTTTTTAGAGTTTAGACTAGTGTTTAATAAGCTAGAGCTTGGGAGTGAAAAAAATTTGTTGGACATAATTTTAATTTATAAACGCGCTAATTGTAACATTTTTTGATCAAACTAACAAATTAAAATTGGCTAGTTAGATTATACATTGGCATAATGATAGCCATGGCCATAAAGAGTACAGCGATACCCATAAAGACCATGATGACCGGCTCAAGTATAACCATCAAATTATCCAAGATGGCGTCTAACTCCTTGGCATAAAAATCAGCTATTTTAGTTAAAACAAAATCTAGTTTACCGGTCTTTTCACCAATCATCATCATCTTTGGTACCATCACTGGGATCTCCTTAGAGCGCAAAAAGGCAGTGGAGACTGAGTTGCCTTCTTCAACCTCAGCAATAGTATCAGTCACTAAATCTTGGAAAATAGCATTGGACACAATACCTCTAGAAATCTTGAGACTATTAGTGATTGTAATACCACCGATTAATAAAGTGCTCATGGTGCGACAAAAGCGAACAATAGCCATTTTTTTGATAATATTGCCAAAAATTGGCACATGAAAAAAGGCCATGTCGATATATCTTTTACCAAAAGGTTTGTTGGTTAAAAATTTGATAAAAATAGCAAAGCCAAGTAGCACAACAATCATCACCCACCAATAATTAACTACGGCGTCAGAGATAGAAATAAGTAATTTAGTCATCAATGGCAATTCACCACCAACTTCATTAAAAATAGTAACTAATTTTGGCACAACAAAAATCATCATAGCAATACCGACGCCGATCATAGTGATCACGATGATCACCGGATAGGTCATAGCGCCCTTGAGCTTACGCATCATTTCGTAGTTCTTTTCTTCTTCATCAGCTAGGTAGATTAGGGATTCGTCTAATTTACCAGAAGTTTCACCGGAACGAACTACACTGATATGAAACTCACTAAAGACATTGCGATGTTTAGCCATTGACTCAGAGAGTCGTTCACCAGCGTCGACATTGTTGGAAATTTCCATAATGACCGAACGTAGTCCTGGTTGCTCAACTTGCTCAGAGAGGATGTGTAGAGCCTGTGACAGAGGGACGCTGGCACTGATCAAAACCGAGAACTGGCGCATAAAAACAACCAGATGCTTAATACTGACCCGACTACTAAAACCATGAAAGATTTTGGCTAAACCTTCGGAACTAGCCGATTGACTGATGCTAATGATTTGATAACCCTTGTTGGTTAAAATGCTCTCGACTTGCTTTTCGCTATTAGCCTCAATAGTACCAGATTCCTTATCAAAATTACGATTGATGACTTTGTATTTAAAGAGTGTCATATTTATTCATTCATAACTCTCATAACTTCCTCGAGACTGGTTAGACCCTGCAAACCCTTGATCAAGCCATCTTCGTTAATGGTAATGAAGTCTTGGTTTTCACGAGCCATTTCAATAGTGATATGACCATTATCTTTGAGGATGGATTCACGAATAAAGTCATTGACATCAAGTACTTCGATAATAGCCACTCGCCCCTTGTAACCAGTCTTATTACAACGGTCACAGCCAACTGGCTCATAGAAGCTCATGGGCTTTTGACCATAGTCTGGTAAGTAGCGAGCTAGGATCTCTGGTTTAATTTTGGATAATTTAGCCTTAACATCGGCAACGACAGTCTCAGGAACGACTTTTTCTTTTTTGCAATACTGGCAGAGGCGACGAGCTAGGCGCTGAGCAATAATCAAGTCCATGACTGAGCTAAGCAAAAAGGGCTCAATTTTCATATCAATCAGACGTGGAATAGCACCAATAGCATCGTTGGTGTGCAGAGTGGACATAACCAAGTGACCAGTCAGCGCAGCATGGATAGCGAGCTCAGCTGTTTCGTTGTCACGAATTTCACCGACCATCATCACGTCTGGATCTTGACGCAAGAGTGACCTCAAGCCAGCGGCAAAAGTAAAGCCAATGTCAGGACGAATTTGTGATTGATTGATGCCATGAATGAAGTATTCGACCGGATCCTCGAGAGTAACAATGTTAACACCCTCGTTGTTAAGCATGTGCATGATGGAGTAGAGAGTAGTAGACTTACCAGAACCAGTCGGACCAGTAACCAAGATAATACCAACGGTTTTATCAATATTGCGTTTAACTAAGTCCATGTTAGTACCAAAGAAACCTAGTTGCTCTAAAGTCAAAACACCCTTAGTGGTGTCTAGGACTCTCATAACGACTTTTTCTTGACCCATCAAAGGCAGACAAGAAACACGAAAATCAATATCTTTGTCTTCGATAGTTAAACGGATACGACCACCTTGTGGGATACGGGTTTCGTCTAGCTTGAGACGAGCCAAAACCTTGATACGAGCTACGATACTGTCATGAATGTTTTTGGGGAGTGACAAAGAGCTGTGCAAGATACCGTCAATACGATAGCGAACGCGGCTTTCGTTTTCTAATGGCTCGACGTGGATGTCGCTAGCACCTGCCTCGACAGCATGCTTAATAATCTCATGAACAATCTTGGCTACTGGAGCATTTTTGATCATGATCTCAAAGGACTCTTCGTCAGAATCAACAGTTTCTTTGGCTGAACTAATATCTTCTTGCTCTTTGATCTTTAAGGCACTGGAAATTTCTTTGCCAAACTGCTTGTACTGACGGAAAGCGTTGGTAAAACTACCATCAGAAATCAGAGAGTACTCGACTTGCCAATTATTTTTCTTGGCAAGAAATGACAGAGCTTCCATGGCCCGGAAATTGTCAGGATCAGTAAGACCAACTGAAATCTTACTCGCCTCTTTAGCGAAGCAAACGACACGATAGTTTTCAGCAATTTCAGCTGGAATAGAATTAAGAACATCCTCGGGGACATCAGTAAAAGTCAGGTTAGCGTAAGCTAGCCCCAAAAACTCAGCCTTGAGCTTAACTAGATCTTCGGACTTGAGTAAATTGGCTGAGATAACAACTTCATCAATAGTCTTATTATCTTTGGTAACAGTTTCTAGCAGACTATTAACCGACTCAGCCTTAATCAGACCCTTGGTGACCAAAAAATCAAGCAAGGCTTTTTGCTTAGAGACAAATAGATCTTCAGAGCTGTTACTAGGCATAATTTAGAAACTAGGACTAAAGGGATTAGCATTTCTAGGCAACTTGGCTAATTCGGAATCAGTTAACTGGCTAGCTGGCAGACTGGTACTGGCGGTCACCGGCACGACCACCGCTCTAAGATCTTTGAATTTTTTGGTTTCGAGCACTGAGCTATCGCCTTCTATGTAGTCAGGACGATGGTCCAAACGGTCTTTGCTAACTTCAGTAGAGAGAATATTGGTTTGATTGAGGATTTGGAAATAAAAGTAGCCAGCAATAAAAATAATGAAGGCTAAAAAACCATAAACTGAAAATCTTAGTTGCTGTTCACTGTTTAAGGCCATATTATTTACGAGTATAAGTTAAGACTTCGATGGTAGCACTGTTAGCAACCGGATCAAAGGCAATACGCTGAATATCCATTAGTCGCAAGTTGGACTCCATAGCTAAAACCAGACGTTTGAGATTGCTGTAGTTAACTTTTGGATCTTTGGATTTATCACCGACCAAAGTCAGAGTCGTTCGCCAAACTTTGGTCTTTTCTAGTAAACTATTACGCTTAGTACTGGCTGACAAATTGATAATTTCAAAATTATCATCCATTGGTTTGTTATCAATCTTATCAGCCGACCAATTATTGATACGAGCCAAATATTCTATTTCACTGTACAAATCCAGCACATTGTCACTGACATTAACAAAGGATTCGATTTTCTTTTTATCCTCAGCCGAAATCTTTTGGTAGCTATCTTTAATAGAATTAAGCATTGCGTAGTACCGTGACTGTGACTGGTATTCTTCGGTCTTGCGAATAAACTCTTCGCCACTATTGATCGCCTTGAACTTGGGCTTGAGAATAGTGATCCATGATAAAGAAGCGATCAAAATAACCGTGATAAAAATTAAGACACCAAAAAAATTATAAATAACAGTCGCTACTTGATCGGTCAACTCCCGATTGAGTAGAGATTTTTTGGTAGTGATGACTGGCTGCTCTGGCATAATTATTTATCTCTCAAGAAGATGCGAGGATCTATAGTTAATTTTAGTTTAAATCGAACGGCTTGACTAGCATCAGCTGGATAAATACCAATTTGACCAGGGGTAGAACTTGATTTGGATAAAGTATCAGTGTCAGTAGCATCAACTGATAAGATATAACCGGATTTAGACTTGGCAAAAACTTTAGTTTGGTTACTGATAGTGTTAAAGTTTTTAGCAACTGACCAGATTTCAAAGATGCCGTTAGTGCCTTTGACGTTACCGTTGATACTAGTATCAATACCGGTACTGTAGTAGACATCGGATAGAGTTTCTTGCTCTAAGAATTGAAAGAAATTGGTCCAATAAATATGGTTGTCGAGCATGTAACCAGTATACATTAATTTGTCATTAAAAGGGACGATTTTGTCATCTAATTCTCTTTGGATGACGGCTATTTGCTGATTAATGCTGTCGAGATTGGCAAAAATATCCATGTTAGCATTTTGCTTTTCTTTTTCTAAGATGAGCAGATAGCCATAAGCCAGAACACAAATCAAACAAGTCAGCAGAACAAAGAAAATCATGGATAACATCTTACTTTGCCAGTTAAAGAACATGCTACGATGCTCTTTGATGAGGTTGACTTGAGCGGAGCCATAAGGATTCCAGGCCCGATTTTCGATTTTGGACTTGAGTAATTGCTTAGTATGCTCAACTCTTTCTTCGGACAGGTTTTGAGCTGAACGGATTTTTTTGTCGAGCAAATCCTGATGTTTTTCAGGAGCTTGCGCGACTGGTGAGCTAGTTATTTTAGTAGCATTGATAACAGGTTCAGAGCTTGACTTGGTGCTAGCAGAGAGACTAGAAGCGACTGGCGAGCTGCTAGCAGTAGGCATAGGTTTTGACTCAGCTACTAGTACTGGAGCTGGTGACTTGCTAGGAGTAGGACTTAGAGACTCGTGATGAGTAGAAAAATCCGCATCAGCCGCAGTCTTAAGAGCGGTTGGCGCGATAGTAATCTTGGTACTCTCGGCAGAAAATTGAGTAGCTTTGTTTTGTTCTTCGAGATGCTTGATACGAGAGACATGCTCTGGAGCTGGGTTTTGATTTTTTAGTGACACTGAGGGACTGCTTGTGATTGGACTAGCTGACTTAGCTTGCTTAGCCTTGGAGCGAGCGGCAGCTCGCTCTGCCTCTAGCTCAGAAATATCACGAGTTAGAGATGAGGCATCACTGTGACGATTAAACAGATAGGAGCCAAGATCAGAAAAAAGACGAAAAACAGACACCTTGTTCTTTGGTGGAGTAGTTTTTGACTGGCCTTGATCAGGCGCTTTGTTTAAATCTTGATCAGCAATCATACTAAGTATTTTCTTTATCAAACTCACTCATAGCGAGGCCAATGGCGACAGCTAGACGAGGCCCGATTTGTTCCAAGACTGGCTTAATCTCAACTGGATAAGCAATACGGAACCAAGGATCACCGATGACGACATTGACATTCAGCATATTAGCAAGATAATCAGGCAAGCCGTGAAGCATAGCACTACCACCAGTAAGAATAATTTTTTCGACTACATAGCCTTCTTTACTAGCAAAAACTTCCATGACATATTTCACTTCATTAAAGATTGGGGCAACAATATCGCTCAGCATCTTGGGCATAGCAAGGCCCTGAGAGCTGGCAGCTAGGTCATATTTGAACTGCTCGGCTTTTTCTAGACTGATGTTGAGGTTGCGACTAATAGCCTTGGTAATGGACAGACCGCCGACATCAATACTGCGACTGAGAACTGGCACACCTTTGTCCACGATAAAGATATTGGTGGAATTAGCACCGATTTGAACAATCATGGAAGTGGCTTTGTCATTACCGACGAGTGAGCGAATCAAACCAAAGACTTCAGTTTCTAGGCTGACTAAATTAAATTTGAGAGTTTTAAAAGTATAGGCATAACTCTTGATTAAGTTTTTGGGAGCACCGATCAAGAGGATCTTATTAGTGCTTTTGGCTTTGTTCGCAGCAGAGACTTGAGTAGTAGGAGCAGTTTCTTTGGTTAGTTTCATTTTGGACAAATTATCAGACCAAAAAGAGGTTTTTTTCTGCAAACCTTCACCGCTGATTTTTTGCCAACCGAGATAAATGTCTTTGAGTGGTAAAGGCACAACTTTTTTAGCTTCCCACTGGATAGCTGATTCTAAATCCTTAGGATTAAGATTGCCACTGAGATTGATGATCGAGGAAAAGACGGTGTAGGTAGGTAGAGAAGAAACAACATTGTGACTAGAAGAAAAACCAGCCTTGCGAACAATGCTCTCGATAGTGCTAGTGATAGCCTTAATATCTAATTTATTGATGTCGGTATAGTTTTCAGCCAGTCGATCACTAAAACCATAGGTCACTAGAGCTACTTTGTCTTTTTTCTTTTTTAATTCAACAACTTTGATACTAGAACTGCCAATGTCGATACCCAAAAAACTATTATTTGATTCACCAAAGAGACCCATATCTTTTTGCAGTTTTTTTCCTAATAAAGTATAATGAGATTATTATACAACAAAAATCTGAACTAACAAAGCGAAACATTATACCAGCTTAGTATAACATAGAGACTTGAAAATAAAAAGTTGTCAGATGAACAACCAGTCCAGAAAAATTATTTTTATCAGCATCTTCTTAGTGATAACAGCACTAGCTGCTTATTTTTTGTGGCGGATCTTTACCGGTCAACCCTTGCTGAATAAAAATAATGAGATTGAACAGATTAATAATGCTAGTCTGCCGAGTTCTAGTCCCAGCGGACAAGTGATTCCGGTTAGACCAAATACTAATAACAATTTACCGACTGATACTGGGACTGCTAGTCAAGATCGGCCAAGTACACCAAGTACTGGTCGAGATAATAAAATTACCAGCCCTAATAATTTCCCGATCCTAGCAGCGACTCTGGACGCAAGTGGTAACACTGTTCAATACTACGATCCGCTCGAGAATAGATTTTATCAATTAGATCAAAATGGAAATCCGAAGCCACTAACTGATAAACTCTTTTATAATGTCGATAAGCTATCATGGTCACCGGATAAGAGCCGAGCCATCATAGAATATCCTGATGGCAGTAAGAATATTTATAATTTTAATGATCAGAGCCAAGTTAGCCTACCGAAACACTGGCAGGAGTTTCAATTCTCACCTAGCGGTGAACAGATTGCTTTTAAATCAATTGGTTATGAGACCGATAACCGTTGGCTATCAATCATGAACGCCGATGGTAGTGGCGCTCAAAATCTAGAGAAGTTGGGGGCTAATGCTGATAAGGCAGTGGTTAATTGGTCGCCAAATCGTCAGATTGTCGCGACTTTTCAAGATGCCAGTGATTATAATCGTCAACAAATCTATTTTATCGGTCTCAACCATGAGAACTTCAAATCACTAGTCGTCCAGGGTCGTGGCTTCCAATCAAAATGGTCAGCTGATGGCAATCAACTACTTTATAGCGTCTATACTGATGTCAATGAATACAAACCTAGCTTGTGGATTAGTAACGCTAGCGGTGACAGCATTGGCCAGAATAATCGACCTTTGGAAATTGAAACTTGGGCGGAGAAATGTAGCTTTGTTGATGATAAAACTATCTACTGTGCCGTACCGAGAAGCATGTCAGCGGGAGCGGGCTGGCTCCCCTATTCCAGTCTAGACACACCTGACGATGTTTATTCAATTGATCTGGCTAGTGGGGCCAAGACTTTGATCAGTTCAGAAGGCACTTATAACATGTCCGACTTGATTATTACCAAAGACGGCAGTACCTTGTATTTTACTGACAATATTACTGGCGGCCTTTATAAACTGGCTTTGAATAATTAAATGGCACAAGTTAATCTATATCACTGTAGTCACTGCGACGCCCAATTCCCTAAATGGAGTGGGCGTTGTTTGGAATGTGGCACTTGGGGTAGTGTAATCCAGTCAACCCCAGTCGATTTCCCCATGATGGGAGCAAATAAAAAAGCTGGCACAGAGATAATTAAGCCAGCGACTTTGATTGATTTAAATAAACTAGAAACTAGTAAAAAAGAACAGCGTTTGCAAACCGGTGTCGAAGAAATTGATCGCGTCTTTGGTGGTGGTCTAGTTGATGGGTCTTTTGTCTTGATCGGTGGCGAACCAGGTATTGGTAAGTCGACTATTGTGGCGCAAATTGCCAATGCTATTGGCAAGCAGCACTTGGTAGTCTATGCCAGTGGCGAAGAATCAACTGCGCAAGTAAGCGCACGTTTCAATCGTCTCGCTTGTAAATTAGATAATATTAAATTTACCAGCGAAACCAATGCTGACAAGATTATTGCAGCGGCAGTGGAAGCGAGACCCAGACTACTGATCGTTGACTCAATTCAAACTATTTATACCAGTGAGGCAGCTGGTGAAGCTGGGAGCCTGACTCAGATCAGAGCGTCGGCGGCCAAGTTTTTGGGGCTTGCTAAACAACACAATATCACGATCATTTTGATCGGGCATATTACCAAGGACGGTCAGCTAGCTGGGCCAAAGTCTTTGGAACATATCGTGGACACGGTTATTTATTTAGAAACTGACTCTAGTCAGAATTATCGGCTACTGCGCGCGACCAAGAATCGCTTTGGATCGATCAATGAAATTGGGATCTTTGCGATGACAGGCGCGGGCTTTGAGGCGGTTAGCAACTCGTCGGCGATATTTCTGGAGCAATCTGAGACGGAGTTACCTGGGTCAGTGATCAGTGCGGTGACCGAAGGGACACGACCATTCCTCGTAGAGATTCAGGCTCTGGTAACCAAGACTATCTTTGGTTATCCCCAGCGCAAGAGCTCGGGCTTTGACGCTAATCGCTTGCAAGTGCTGTCAGCAGTAATGGCTAAACGCAGCAAGATCAATCTAATGACGCAGGATATTATTTTGAATATGGTTGGAGGTCTCAAGATCAATGATCCAGGACTAGATCTAGCAGTCTGTCTAGCAATTAGTTCATCGATGCTCAACAAAGCTATCAAAAGAGATTGGTTGATATTGGGAGAAGTTGGCTTGGGTGGAGAAATCAGGCCAGTGCCAAGACTGGATGATAAACTCCGAGAAGCCGAGAAGCTAGGTTTTACGACGGCGATTATTCCCGATCAGAAACTAGCTGGCAAAATCTCACTTAAAACCATAAGAGCCAAGGATATCAATGAAGCTTTGAGTAAAATGGGATAAAAAAAAGACTACTCCAAAATTTAAAATTTGAAGTTTTTATGTTGCTGTCGCCAATCAGCAATAGCTTGGTGATTACCAGAGACCAAGACCTCTGGCACTGTTAATTCTTTATTGCCCATTTTAAAAACTGGCGGCTTGGTGTAGTGAGGATATTCGAGGACGCCAAGTTCACTATGTGACTCATCCTCGTAGCTAGCTTCATTACCTAGCACTCCCGGTAATAAGCGAGCGATGCTATCAACCATCACCATGGCGCCGAGCTCCCCGCCTGTCAGGACATAATCACCGATCGAGATCTCCTCATCCACAAAAGACAAAACTCGTTCATCAACACCTTCGTAGCGACCGCAGATAAGAATGAGTTCATCGAGCTTGCTATATTCGCGAGCTAGTGCTTGAGTCCAGGTTTTGCCCTTGGCTGATAGCAAGACGACTTTGCGACGCTTGGGCTTGATAATATTTTTGATAGTTTGTAAGGCGCTAGTCTTGGTTAAGCTTTGCACAGCTTCATAAATTGGCTCGACCTTGAGTAGCATACCTGCTCCCCCGCCATAAGGCGTATCATCAACAGTATGATGCTTGTCGTGAGTAAAAGAGCGTAAGTCATGAGCCTCAAGGCGCAAAAGCTTTTTGTCCTGAGCACGCTGAATAATACTTTCGCCGAAGTAACTATTAAAAATGTCTGGGAAAATTGTGATGATATTGATGAGCATAGTCTAAAATAAAAGCCACAGTCGGGCTGTGGCTTTTATCAATAAGAGAAAAAGATTAGATAGTTAGGTCATCGAGACTAGAAGTGTCGATTTCTTGATCCAAGCTATTGTCTTCTTGTCTGCGCATAGCGCCTTTCATAGAACCGTTTGGTTCGTAGATCTTCAAGTTTACACGAGCATTGTTTTTGGCACCCACAATCTTCAAAAGAGTGCGGATAGCTTGAGCGGTCTGACCCTTGCGACCAATGACATAACCCATATCAGCTTGATCGATCTTGAGAGTGAGTAGCACACCCATTTCATCAACAGTTCTATCTACGGAAACCTTTTCCGGATTACCAACAATAGCTTTGACTAGGGTTTCGAGAAATTCTTTATCTTTGAATACTTCCATAGGTTTTGTTGTCTAACTCCGAACTCGGATTTAGACAAGACTTTAATTTGTTAAACAGCCACACTGGCTTTCTTTATACAAGTTATTATAGTTGATTAGTCTAGGATGTCAATTAAAGACTAAAGCGAACAAAGCCAGTAACTTTGATAGTTCCGAGCAGGTCCTGAACTTTTTTCTTGTCATCCTTAATGTACTCTTGTTTAATCAAACAAACATCTTCGTAGTACTTGTTGATCTTACCAGGCATAATCTTGTCGATCATTTCGCTAGGCTTACCTTCACGGACTAAAAGTTCACGGTAGACGTCTTGCTCCTTGGCAATCTCAGTTTGATCGACGTTTTCTGGAGCGATGTAGCGAGGATTAGCGGCAGCAACTTGCATAGCAATATCACGAGCCAAGTCACTTTGATCAGCAGCGTCGAGCGCCACCAAAGCACCGATTGTACCGCCGGCATGCAAATAAGCAGCGACAGTACCAGCAGACTTCAAAATCGAAAAGTTTTTGACTTCCATCTTTTCACCGATGGTGCCAGACATGTGGTCGAGACTAGTTTTGATAGTATCACCACTGGCCATTGGTAAATTGTGGAGAGCTTCCAAATCAGCTGGTTCCTTATCAGCAATCAAAGCAAGTAAGTCGTCAGCAAATTTTTGGAATTGGTCATTGCGAGCCACAAAGTCAGTTTCACAATTTAATTGCAAGATGTAAGCGGACTTAGCATCAGCACTAACGAGAGTTTTGATGACACCTTCACTGGTATCGTTATCAATACGCTTAGCAGCCTTGGCGATACCTTTCTTACGCAAGATTTCAACAGCTTTTTCCAAATCACCAGCAGCTTCGTCGAGAGCTTTTTTACACTCGATCATACCAGCACCAGTTTTTTCTCTGAGCAGTTTAATTTCCTCCATATATTTGAATGTTAATGTTGGTTAATTAGTCTTGATTTTTAGTACTAGCAACTGGAGCCTTAGGAGCTTTGGAGCGACCTTCAGCAACAGCGTCTTTAGCGACATTGAGAACGAGAGCGATAGCCTTGCTAGCATCATCGTTGGCTGGGATAACATACTGGATGCCATCAGGATTGACGTTGGTATCACAGATAGCAATGATTGGAACTTGTTTCTTTTTGGCTTCAGCGAGAGCAGTCTTTTCGACTTTGAGATCCCAGATAAAAATAGCATCAGGCAACTTGTTTAAATCAACCAAACCACCGACAGCTAAATCAAGCTTAGCGATTTGACGATCAAATTGAAGTTGTTCTTTTTTAGTATATTTAGTTAATTTGCCAGCTTCACGCTTCTCAACCAAATCCTTGTACTTGCGGATAGACTTTTTGATAATGGCAAAGTTGGTCATAGTGCCGCCGAGCCAGTGCTCAGAGACGTAGGGCATATTCATTTCTTGGGCGACTTTTTTCATCAGACCCTTGACTTGAGGCTTAGTACCAACAAAGAGTACAGTCTTGCCAGCGGCAGTCAGTTCACTGATAAAATTCATAGCGAGAGCTAGTTGTTCACGAGTCTTGACCAAGTCAATGATGTGAACGCCTTTACGAGCGCTAAAAATATAAGGCTTCATCTTAGGATGCCACTTGGAACTGCGATGTCCAAAGTGCATACCTGCCTGAAGCATATCTTCTACAGAAGGTAGATTCATAATTTTCCTTTATTCCTCTGTCTCAAGCTATTTCTTCTACTAATCGTAGAAGCAAGGAATGGCTAAAAATGAGACATGAGAGATTAATAATAAAAGCATGATCCGTTGGTCATGCCTGTAAATACTATAATGTTGGCCGAAATTTGTCAAACCTCAAAAAAACACAAAAGCCTCCAATATAAAGGACTTTTGGATTGGTACTCGTGAACTACTAACTAATTTTTGCTTTAAATTGGCTAAAATTAGACAAATAATTAAAAAGTGCTAGACAAACTAAGAAGTCCGTGATATAGTCGGTATTAATTTTAAACTATTTTATGAAAGACGCTATTCATCCGAATTATATTACCGATACTAAGGTTAGCTGCGCTTGTGGTCATAGTTTTGTGACCGGTTCAACTGTAACCGAGATTAAGGTTGAACTCTGTTCCGCCTGCCATCCTTTTTATACCGGTAAACAGAAATTGGTAGATACAGCTCGTCGTGTAGAGAAATTCCAAGCCAAACAAGCTGTTGGATCCGAAATGAAGGATAAAGTAGCTAGTAAAAAGGCTAAGGAAGTAGCTCGCAAAGCTAAAAAAGCTCAGCCCTCGATAACCAAACAATAACCAATCTGTCTTGCTTAAAGCTACTTTCGGGTAGCTTTTTGCTTTGAAAAAACAAATTAACAATAATCAAACAGTATGTTTGAAGAAATCAAAAATAAATTTGCCCAATTGGAAGCGGACTTAGCTAGGCCCGAGATTATTAATGATCAAAAAAACTTACAAAAAACTAGCAAAGCCTACGCAGAATTAAAGCTAGCCGTAGCCATGATTGAAAAATGGGAGAAACTAAGCGCTCAAATCAAAGCCAATGAAGCAATCTGTGCTGCCAACGAAGACAAAGAGTTAGTCGAAATGTCTGCTGAAGAACTCAAAGAATTAAAACCAGCTGCTGAAAAATTAATGACTTTGATTGCTGATGAACTCCACCCAGCTAATCCGAATGACAAGAAAGACGCTATCGTTGAAATCAGAGCCGGCACTGGCGGTGATGAGTCAGCGCTCTTTGCCGCTGAACTCTTTCGTATGTATGCTCGCTGGGCAGAAAACATGGGTCTAAAAATTGAAATTGCGACTTCTAGTCAAAATGGTCTGGGAGGTTACAAAGAAATTATTTTTGTCGTCCACGGGTCTGGTGCCTATGGCAATTTTAAATATGAGGCTGGCACCCACCGCGTCCAAAGAGTGCCAGAGACAGAAAAGGCTGGCCGCATCCATACTAGTGCTGTAACAGTGGCAGTCTTACCAGAGGCCGAAGAAATTGACCTAGAAATTAAGCCAAACGAATTAAGAATCGATACTTTTTGTTCGTCCGGACCAGGTGGTCAAAGCGTCAATACAACTTATAGCGCTATTCGTATCACTCACTTACCAACCGGATTGATCGTTTCGTGCCAAGATCAAAAATCACAACATCAAAACAAAGAAAAAGCGATGATGGTATTACGTTCTCGCCTACTCCAAAAAATGGAAGACGAACAAAGAGCCAAAGAAATGAGCGAACGTCGAGAAATGGTCGGCAGTGGTGATCGTAGTGAAAAGATCAGAACTTATAATTTCCCTCAGGACCGTATCACTGACCACCGTCTCAAGCAAAGCTGGCACTCAATCGATCGCATCATGGATGGTGAGATCAGCCTGATCGTCGAGACTTTGAAGCAAGCTGAAAAAGCTGGCACGATGACTGGTGGAGCTGACGAAGACAGTGATTAAATTATAATCATGAATATCAAACAGAGTTTAGTAGCACTGAGCCAGAGATTAAGCCAAGCTGGTTTTGAACAAGCCGGACTAGAGGCTGAGTTATTACTAGCCTGCGCCATCCAAAAAGAGCGAGAGTTTTTACTCAGCTATCCAGAACTAGCCTTAAACTCAAAACAAAAAAGACTGCTTAATAAATTGGTCAAAAGAAGACTAGCTCATGAACCAATGGCTTATATACTCGGTGAGCAGAGTTTTTTTAATATTAAACTGAGAGTTGATAAAAGAGTTTTGATACCTCGACCAGAAACTGAAAAGCTAGTGGAATTAGTCTTAAAGGATAGACCAAGTAAGGACGCAACTATTTTGGATCTCGGCACCGGTAGCGGAGCGATTATCATCACCCTAGCCAGTAACCTAGGAGAGGCTCATCAATTTATCGCCACTGATATCTCGAGCAAAGCCCTGAGAGTAGCTAGAGACAATGCCAAAAGCAATGGCCAAGAAACAAGAATTGAGTTTGTCAAAAGCGATTTGTTAAAAAAGTTACTCAGACAAAGAAAGTGGCTCGCTAGCAAAAATCTAGTGATAGTAGCAAATCTACCTTATGTCGAGAGTGACTGGCAAAAAGCGCTCACAGCAGAGCAGATTAAAGAATTAAAATATGAACCAAGCCTAGCACTTCTAGCCGGAGAAGACGGCTTTGACTTGTACCGACAACTCGCTAGTGACTTAAAAAGCTTGATTAAAAAATTTGATTTAAAGGTCAGACTCTACGCAGAAATTGCACCGACACAAGCTAACCTCTTTAGCCATGATTTTGCTGAATTAGGCGCAGTTAAACTAGAAAGAGATCTAAACGGTCGCATCAGGATTGGCGTCATGAAACAATTTTAAAATTAAACTCAAAGCAAAAACTCTAGAAGTAGCCTTTAAGAATTAATAAATTTTTTACCCAGCAACTCTTGTGGTAGGTAGTTTTGTGATTCTTGATAATCATGATCTGGACTGTATTGATAACCAGCACCATAACCGAGATCCTTCATCAGGCTCGTTGGAGAATTGCGGAGATGAAGTGGCACTGGCAGATGACTAGTGTTTTGTGCTAGTTCTAGAGCTGAGCTCATAGCTGTGTAGAGGGCGTTAGACTTTTGACACTTAGCTAGGTAGACGACGAGCTGGGCTAGATGGACATTACACTCAGGGAGGCCGAGCAGATGAACGGCTTGATAGACGGCAATGGCTTGCTCAAGTGCCTTGGAGTTAGCGAGACCAATATCCTCACTAGCGAAGCGCACGAGACGGCGGACGATATAAAGCGGGTCTTCACCGCCAGCCAGGAGCCTGGCTAGCCAGTAGAGCGCAGCGTCGGCGTCCGAACCACGTAATGACTTGTGTAGAGCAGAGATGAGATTGTAATGACTCTCCCCTGCCTTGTCGTGATAAGCAGCTTTGTGAGCGGCTTCGAGAATAGCTTCACGACTAGTCTCACCCATCAAGCTGACTGCTTCGAGGATATTGAGAGCCGAGCGAGCATCACCGCCAGAGAGATCGGCGATCAGGCCAAGTGCTTCAGCATCAAAATCAAGTTTGAGATCGCCAAGTCCACGCTCAGTGTCGGCAAGAGTATGCTCAAGAATAGCGATGAGATCGGCCTGAGTTAGACTAGTTAAAACCAAAACTCGACAGCGTGAAAGTAAGGCATTACGAATTTCAAAACTAGGATTTTCGGTAGTAGCACCGATTAAGATGATGGTGCCGTTTTCTAGATGCGGCAGTAGAGCGTCTTGTTGCGCTTTGTTCCAACGATGAATTTCGTCGATAAAGAGAATGGTGCGTTTGTCTAGAAGCTGATTGTTACGAGCCTTATCAATCACTAGTCGTAAATCTTTGACTCCTTCTGTCACAGCGCTGAAACGAACAAATTCAGCCTCAATGGTTTGAGCCAAAATGAGTGCAAGTGTAGTTTTACCAGTGCCCGGCGGACCCCAGAGGATTAGCGACGGCAAAGATTTTTGCTCGAGAGCCCTAGTCAAAAACTTACCTTGACCGAGGATTTGTGACTGACCAAAGTACTCACCTAGATTGCGAGGCCGGCGACGATCAGCGAGTGGTGTGGAACTTGGCATAATAATTAATGATGAGCGTTAATTTTAACTAGCTTAAATCGACTAGACTGACCGGAAATAATCTGGACATTGCTAGTCGGCACACAAAAAGCCGTAGCAAGCAAAGCGACTAAGGCGGTGTTGGCACGGTTATCCGTTGCGGGAGCAGCTAGATTGACCTTTAAACTACCGTCACTAAGCAAAGCCCCTAGAGAGCTAGTCTCGGCATTGACACGAACACGGATTGGCAAAACTAGCGTGGACTTCTCCGCTAGAGTTTTGATTAATGTAGTAATGGGCATAATTATTATTTATCCTAACACATCAAAAAAATTAAAAAAGGGCCGAATACAGCCCTGATTATCAGTCAAATAAAAGATATTTTAGTCAAGGCTAGCAGCATCATCCATAATAACGATTACATCAGGATGAGTCTGGAGAACTGAGGCGGGCACGCTTTCGGTGACCGGACCAGAGAGAGCGGCCTTAAGAGCGTCTCGTTTGGAGCTGCCGCTAGCAAGCAAGATAATGGAACGAGCCTTGAGCATAGTGCCAATACCCATGCTAATCGCCCGCTCGGGAACTTCATTCAACTCAGACATGAGCTCTTTATTGATAGTACGAGTATCTTCGGAGAGATCAACGAGATGAGTTTTACTAGCAAAACTAGTACCCGGCTCACAAAAACCCAAATGACCGTTGTGACCAATGCCGAGAATTAGCAAATCAATGCCACCAACGCTATCAATACTCCTTTCGTAGTCAGCGCATTCATCAGCCAGATCAGCGCTATCACCATTGGGGAAATAAATATTTTCAGCTCTGAGATTCACCAGACTGAAAAGATTTTTTTTCATGTAGCTATAGTAGCTATCAGGATGACTCTGATCGAGACCGACATAATCATCGAGATTAAAAGTGCAAACTTGATCAAAAGTTAAAACGCCTTTACTAAAAAGCTCGACTAGTTTCTTGTACATAGCTTCTGGCGTGCGGCCAGTAGGCAAGCCGAGCACTGAATCAGGCTTGGCTTTGATTTGACGAGCTAGCAAAGTAGCAGCGAGCCTGGAAACTGCTAGATAATCTTTGACCACGATGATTTCCATAGTAGAGAGCTAGTAGCTACTTGAGAAGTATTAGTGTTTTTAGTATAGCAAAGAGCTACTTAGCCTTGCAAGGCAAATTATAAATTGTTAAGCTTAATCTAAGCTATGCAGAAAAAATTTTTAGCAGCTGGCAGCGAAGCCTTGATGGTGGTCGCTCATCCAGACGACGAAACAATTTGGGCAGGTGGATTAATTTTGAATAATCCGCAAGTCCACTGGACTATACTCTGTCTGTGTCGAGCGAGCGACAATGATCGTGCGCCCAAGTTTGCTAAGGTCGCCAAGGCCTTGGGAGCGTATGGCATCATCCAAGACTTAGAAGATGAAGGTCGACTAAGTTTAAAGGCTAGCATCAGACCAATCAAAAAAATTGTGACCGAGATTATAGGCACAAAACATTTTGATTATGTCTTTAGTCATGGAGCAAGTGGTGAATATGGTCATGAACGTCATATCAGCACCCACCTCGCCATATTAGACTTAGTCAAAGCTAAGAAAATTAAGACCGATCAGTTGTGGTGCTTTCACTACAAAAAGCTAAGCAAGTACAAGTTAGTTGCTAGAGCCGGCGCTGACCATATACTCAAGCTTAATAACAAGTTATTCAAACAAAAATTAGATTTGATGACTAAGATCTATGGCTTTGATCCCAATGGAATTGATGCTGGTTACTGCACCAATCCCGAGGCTTACCAAAGAATACTTTAAGGAGGAATTTGAAATTATTAATATCAATATATGAGGAATTTGAAAATTGCAGTACTGCACGCTTATCCACCAGAACCAGATGGACTAAGTATTCAAGGTAACTTACTTTATCACGCCCTACGTGAACTCGGACCAGAATTAGGTGTCGAGGTAATGCCCTGTCACTATCGACCTAGCTTTGAAAAACAGTGGGTACTAGAGGCGTGGAAGCCGGACATTGCCATTGGTATTGGCTCTTGGTCCTACTCCCCTGATATTGTGTTTAGCCCGCAACGCAAAGACGTGATTGCTATTCCGTGGTTTGTGGCCAATGGCTGGGTAGCTAATTATCACAAAGAATTATCAGCTTTACCACTGGTCTTCACGACTAGCGAGTGGGTTAAAGAAACTTTTAAACGTGATGGCGTCGATGTAACCAATTATCACACTCTGGGCATTGGCTATCACCCTGATGAAATTCACCCGATCGCCGCTGACGCGCCAGAGATTAAAAAGCTGCGAGCTATGCTCGGCATTCAACCACATGAAAAAATGATTTTGACTGTCGGTGGCGATGTAACCTCCAAAGGCGCTCAAGAAATGTTTAAGGCACTCAAAGAAATTGATCAAGATTTTCATGATTGGAAATATGTCCTCAAAGATAGCGCTTCGGAATGCGCCGCTGATCATAACGACGAAGAAAACAGAGTGATTGATCAGCTAGAACTAGACCGTGGTCGGATTATTTATTTGCATGGCATGTATAGTCACGGCTTCATGAGTCAATTGATGGCGGCTTGTGATATCTACGCCGCTCCCAGCCGACTAGAGGGCTTTGGGATGCCACAAATGGAAGCGCAAATCTGTGGTAAGCCAGTTATTTCCATCAATGTCGGCGGTCCAGCTGACACCATCATCCATGGCAAGACTGGGTTCCTCGCTGAAGTGGGCGAAACTATCGAACTCAAAGAAGAATGGGCCTACGAACATATGGGTTTTGATGCCGATCACAAGATTGTCTTTGATAAGCCCAAGGTCTTTGCTTATCGAGCCAGCATCCCTGATTTGATTAAATACACCAAGCAATTACTGACTGATGACGCTCTGCGAGCGGAAATGGGTCAGGCAGCTCGTGAACACACCAAAGAACGCTTTCATTATCACACCGTTGCTCGCGAGGCAATCAAGATGATCCGTGAAAAAATTGACTTGAGTCATATTGAATAAAAATCAGTCTTGACAGATAAAAAGACGGGCGTATTATGTAGGCATAATCGTTCGTTTTTTTATAATCTACAAGGAGTTAGTCATGAAAACTAGACTAGTCAGACTTGACTACAGGGAAATAATCGCAAAGCGACTTAATCGCTTAAAAATTAAGCTTGCCGGCAATCCTGATTTACCTTCCGCCCTAGAGACGAAAATAGAGACAAGAAAAGTTCGGCATTCAGTTAGAGATCTAATAGTGACAGTCAAGCAAACAGAGCCTAAACAAAGCTCTTTGCATTACTTGAGCTTGTACGATGCCTTGCGTAAATTTGGACAGCTAAAGAAAGTATTGAGAGCTTGTAAAATCGCAGTTTGTCGTAATGACACAATTGCCTACAGTGATGGTAGAGTATATCATCCGACCGTTTATCTACACAGAGGATTTAAGGGCTTAGAAATTAGACTAGGAATGATAGCAGCTCAAGAATCATGGCGATACCCTTCACTTTGTTTTGAAGTTTAAAAAAAACCCGCTAACAAGCGGGTTTTATTTTAGAAAAATAAGGCTTTTTTCTTGTTTAAACAGTGATAGGCGTAGATATAAGTGCCAGCACTCCAGCCTTGATATGGCTCACCAACTGGTTTGCCTTTTTTACCATCGAGCCATTCATTGAAGCCATGACCATTTAACTGACGCAAATTGGCTTCGGCTAGCTTAGTAAGCTCTCTTTCGGCGCCAGCATAGTCTTTGACTTTGACTAGAGCAGCGACATAGAAGCCACCGATAAAGGGCCAGACGCCGCCATTGAGATAATGATAAGGCTCACGAGCATCACAATTTTCAAAATAATCATGCCAAGCTTTGTCACCCTTCTTCAGTGGTGGATCGATAGCACGACAAGGATAGGGACGCGCCACTTGGTGCTCAGAGATATAATTCAAAATATTTTTAGCGATTTTGGGAGTAGCAAGACCGGTCAGAATGGCCAGCAAATTGCCAGTAGTGTCAAACCATTCTTCATGCTCACGTTTGTCCTCGTGATTTTTCCAGCCCCAAGGATAGTAGTAGCCGAGCTTGGGGTCATAAAGAGAGATATATTTTTCAATTTCACCATTAATTACGCGCTTGATGTGTTTGGCTTGGCGATCTTTGCCGACCATCGATAGTACGCCGTAGTACATAGCATTAGCATGGATAGCATAGCCGTATTTATGCGGAAAAGCATCCATCCAGTCCATAGTTGGCTGCTGAGCAATCAGACGAACCTCGTCTGGATCTTGGTAAGCGAGCCAAATCAGCGCTAAAGTTAATTGACGCTGGTGCTTGTGGTAGAAATCTTTGTCATCAAAGACTGAGCAATAAATCAAGAGTCCGAGAATATACCAGAGATTGGAGTCAACAGTGTTGAAAGTAACATCACTGCGACGATCGAGATTGTAAGAGCCGACACAATTGGGGATTTGACCGAGATAGGATTGGTTCTTAGCTAGTAGATCAAGGCTTTTTTTAATAACAGTTTTATAACGGTCACCCTCTAGGACAGCACCAAGAGTCATAGTCATGCTGTCACGAGCCCAAGTCGCTTCATAGCCACCCTTGAGACCAGAAGCATAAAAACCAGTGTTTTTAGCACAGGCGTCCAAGACTTTGAGAGCCTCTTGGTAAGCTGATTCGATAATGTCAGAACTAGATTTAGTAGCCATAGTAAGTCAGGACTATTATAGCACAAAGCTGGAGAAAAAATTAAACTTTAGTACCAAGCTCTATTTCTTCAGCTGGATCGTGAAAAATAGTAACTAGAGGTTGCTCAATGCTGGTATAGACTTGTTCAATAGCGAGACGAGCAAGGAAATAGGAAATGGTTGATTCGGCACCTTGATTGAAATTGATCGAGTGCTTACCGAGACCATCATAACAGCCGCCAGTTGCCTCGTCATAAATCATTTGATTGAGGTGGTTTTTGCCGAGGAACCAACCAAAAGCGAGCTTAGCTTCAGAAGCATACTTTTTGCTATTAGTTACTTTGTAAGCTTCGACTAAGGCCTCGACAGCTGAAGCAGCGTCCTCTGGCTGCTGATCAAAATAAGCTCGTTTGCCATTACGGAAATACCAGCCATCTTGACCAATGGCGTTGTAATATTCTTTGTCAAAAGAGACTTTGGCTAGGAAATCAATTGATTCTTCGGCGACTTGCAAATATTTCTTGTCATTTAAGATACCGCTGACCGCAAAGAGCGCTTCAGGGATCTTGTAGTTAGAATAAGTCAAACTATCATCAAACCAACGCCAGATATTTTTAGCGTCAGTGTTAGCTGCAGCTTGCTCTGCATACTTAGCTAGCAATTTATCCGCTAGATTTTTCATGAGATCAAAGATTTGAGCGGATTTTTTCAAGTCGCTTTGCTTATGGAAATAGTGATAACTAGCAGCGAGGCCAAGGAGAGAAAAGGCAATCGCACGAGAGAAATCCAGATTTTTGATGGTCGGCAAAGACTTATTAAAGACCTTGATAGCGCTAGTGATTAACTCGCTTGGTAATTTACGACTATTGATAGTGACACCAAGTGACCAGATGGCACGACCAAAGGAGTCTTGAGATTCAGGCAATTCTTTATTAATGGTTTTATTGTGGTTAATAAAGTCATTGAAGTGACCGTCAGATCTTTGTGATAATTTGAGATAGGCAAAGTAGATATTGATTAGTCGCAAGAGACTAGCACTAGGTCGGGTATTGTATAATTTAACGCAGCCAAGCAGGGCGCGGACATTGTCATCTAGACAGTAGCCACTGTGGTTATCCGGCTTGGTGTGGCTAGCAAATTGAATCATGCCAAAATCATCAGTCAGAGTACGCAGATGGCTGAGGTTGATGGCTGGCAATTTATCTTGTTCACGAGGAGTGATTTTGGCAAAGTCATTGAAGAACTTGAAATAAGCTAGAGCGACGTTTTGCCAAGTCATGTGACGAGAGTAGTAATAAGCGTCCTTTTTCATCTCTGAAGCCATCTTAGGATCATCTAGAATGCTCATAGTCGCCTGTTCAATGGCTTCGGCGTCAGCAAAATCAACTAGCGAGCCACGGGTAGGACCGATGGTGTCTTTGGCATATTGATTGGCAGTTGCGACAATCGGACAAGCACAGGAAAAAGCGTAAGAAATAGTGCCACTGACCGCTTGGCGAGGATTGAGAGTTGGAGAGATATAAATGTCAGTTGCCTTGAGGAAGTCGATCAACTCGGAAAGATCAAGATACTTATTATAAAACTTAACATGGTTATCTAGACCCAGTTTCTTGACTAGCCGGACTAGTTTATTGCGATAAACTTCACCGCATTCTTTGACAACATTAGGATGAGTAGCGCCAAGCACAAGATAGAGCAGGTCAGGGTGTTTCTCAACTAGCTTAGGCAGAGCTTCGATAGCGTACTCAATGCCTTTGTCAGGGTTAAGCATACCAAAAGTCGAGAGAATGGTGTGGCCAGAGAGCTGTAATTTGGTCTTAGCACGACTCTTGGATGGGTACGGGACATGATGGACACCATGAGGGATGATGGCAATAGGTTTTTTGCTATTGATTTTGTAGGTCGTACGCAACTGCTTGGCAGCGTGCTTGGTCATAACCACAATACCGGAGGCCTTAGCCACGATATCCTGAGTAATTTTTTTGAGATGCTTATCAGGGCGAGGCAAAATAGTATGAAAAGTGACGACGATAGGTTTATTGATCAGCTCTAAAAAGGGCAAAATATAATTACCCCAGTCACCGCCATAAATGCCGTACTCATGCTGAATATTAACTAGTTTGATATCTGAAGAGCGGTTGATTTCGTTGGCAGCTTGAATGTAGTCTTCGATATCAGAATCTCGGATCTGAGAGCTGACTTTACGAGAATAATTGTAGAGCGAAATGCCATCAGGATTCATGGCCAGGACCTTGGATTTGACAGCTGGAGCAAACTCTCGATCAATAGCATTGATTAGATCTTGAGTGAAAGTAGCAATACCACATTCACGAGGCGGGAAAGTGCTGACATACAAGATGCTAGGCGATTTGGGCTGATTCATACTAAAGCTTATGCTTTTTCAATTCAGTTAGTAAGTAGTTGAGATCAATACTAGCGGCGGCAATATGGTTGTCGGCAGCCCCGTAGTAGATATAGAGACGATCGTTAAAAAGCGCAGTGCCAGTTGGGAAAACGACATTATCAACATAACCAGATAACTCATAGTCCTCAGTCGGTGAAAAGAGTGGCTCAGGCAAACGAGCGATCAGGCGACGTGGATCCTTGAGGTCAAACAAAGCTGCACAGGCATGATAGGTGCGACCGTGATTGTTTTCTTCGGTACCGTGATAGATCATTAGCCAACCGTCTTTGGTTTTGATAGGTGGTGCTCCCCCACCGATGTGACGCTCCTCAAAAGAATATTTATTTTCCAAAATAACCTGTTTGTGCATATTTTGGAAGTATTCTAACCAGAAAGAATTTTTTTTGAGCTGATCAAAATTATGAAACTCAGCAATCTGAATATCTGGCAGGACACGGTGAGTCAAGACAAATTTACCATTGATTTTTTCGGGGAAGAGCACACCGTCTTTCTCCCAAACCATGACATCTTTGCCGGAGAAATTTTTGTAATAAGCTTCAAAGAAGAAATAATCGTCTTTGAGTTTGACAGCATTAAAGAAGCGTCCAGCACGAGCGTAGCGAATTTTGGCACTAATAATACCACCACGCTTGAGATGAAACAGGTCAGTGCCACTCATATAGGCAATCAGAGCATGCTTGCCGTCATGAGCAACATAGGTGAGATAAATCACACCATCAATCATGGTGAGACGTGGATCTTCTAGACCTTTCTTTTCGTATTGATACTTGGGGACATAAATCGGTTCTTTGGCACGCTCAACGACAGTTAAGGGGCCGTCGAGACGAGCATAACCGAGTGTAGAAATATGGTCTTTGGCAACAGCTCGATAGACCACATGAACAGTGTCGCCAATTTGTAAAATACCAGGATTTAAAACAGCCCGCTTCTCAAAAGCGCGGCCGGTTGGAGATAAAATAACACCTTCCTTTTTGACTTTCAGCATGTTTTTAAAGCTAAAAACTGAGCGAAATAATAAGCACAGCCTGTTTTTTAATTGTAACAAGTCTAAATAATAATTACAAATTAAACTAAAGCAATAAACCAAAGCGGATTAGAGCTTAGCGAGAGCGGCTTGATTTTTAGCTAACTGATCTTTGGCAGCACTGAGCTGATCGTTTTGCTTCGCAACCAAATCAGCTGGAGCTTTAGAACGAAACTCTTCGCTAGCTAGACGAGCTTCTAGACCACTGATTTGTTTGATGAGTTGTTCTTGTTCTTTGCTGAGACGATTTTTTTCTTTGTCTTTATCAATGGCGCCGAGCAAGTAAATGGTTAGACCGGCAGCAGTGATAACAATAGCATCTGCAGGTAGATCATCATTGTCAGTGATAGTTAATTCGCCAATACCGGTGCGTAGACTCTTGATTAAAGAAACTTGCTCATTTAACCAAATGTTAGAGTTTTTACAAATAATAACATTTAGCTTCTTGGCTGGCTCAATAGTATTTTCACTACGAGCAGTACGAATAGCAACAATTAACTCTTTGATGAGTTCAAAATTAGCGGCTTGAGCAAAATTATGACTAGTAGCAACTGGCCAAGCAGTGATAATCAAATCAGCCTTAGCACTGAGCTCACGCCAGATAGCTTCAGTGACAAATGGTATAAAGGGATGCCAGAGTTTCAAAATAGTCCGCAGAACAAAGGACAAGACTTTATCAGTCTCTGAACCACGAGAAAATTTAGTTGCTTCCAAATACCAGTCAGCCAAATCATTCCAAGTAAATTCTTTGAGAGCTTCACCAGCCACTGAAAAATTGTAAGCCTTGATTTGTTCAGTTGTAGAAGTAATTAAAATATTTAATTTATTCAAAATCCATTCATCAGCTAGGGTTAACTGCGAATAATTAATATCGGAATCAGCTACAAGGAAATTGAAATTAGGACTAGAACTGATGTAGCGAGCGATATTCCAGAACTTGTTAACAAAGTTGCGCTCAGTAGCGATACGATCTTCGCTAATGCGAGAATCATTGCCCGCGGTAGTGCCAGTCAGTAGAGAGAGACGGACAGCATCGGTGCCATAGAGCTTGATCATATCCAAGGGATCAATGCCATTACCTTTGGATTTGCTCATTTTCTTGCCGTGCTGATCTAGGATCATGCCGTGCAAATAGACTTTATTAAAAGGAGCTTCACCCAGAGCAAAGAGGCTCATCATAATCATACGACTAACCCAGAGCGTAATAATTTCATAGCCAGTTTCGAGGACTTGCGTCGGATGAAAGTTCAGCAAGTCACCAGACTTTTGACCGTTAGCAAAAGCAGCAGGCCAACCGAGAGTCGAAAAAGTCCACATGCCGGATGAAAACCAAGTGTCCAGAGTATCGCTATCTTGGAGCCAGCCCTCCCCTGCTGGCGCTGTCCGACCAACAAAGACTTCTTTACCCTTATACCAAACCGGCAAACGATGACCAAACCAAATCTGACGACTGACACACCAATCACGCAAATTATCCATCCAGTCTAGATAGCGCTTAGTAAAGCGCTCAGGCATAAATTGGATCTCGCCAAGTCTCGCGACTTCTGCTGCGGCTTGCTTGAGAGACTTACCAGCTAGACGCTCAGTAGCTTTATCAACAGCTACAAACCACTGTTTGGATGGTAGCGGTTCAATAGCTGTATCACAGCGATAACAAACCGAGAGCTTGTTATCAATTTCTTCTGCTTTGATCATTAGTCCAGCTGCAGTCAACTGACTTACTATTTTCTCACGAGCTTCTAGAGTTGATAGACCAGAATAGTCACCAAAACCTTGGTGAATCTGAGCGGACTCATCAATCACCTTGATAACTGCCAAGCCGTGAGCCTCGGCCATTTGCCAATCAACCATCGAGTGAGCGGGCGTAACACCGAGAGCACCGGTACCAAACTCCGCTTCAACATTGCGATCAGCAATGACTTTGAGTTTCAACTCTACGCCACAAAAATCTACGACAAAATCTTTATTGATATACTGCTTGTAGCGATCATCCCTGGGATTAACAGCAATAGCCACATCGCCCAACTTGGTTTCTGGTCGGGTAGTAGAAATGGCAATGGGGCAATCCTGGGAATAGTAAAAAGTATAGAGCATGGCCTTTTGTTCTTTGTACTCGACCTCATCATCAGCGAGAGTCGAAGCACAACGTGGACACCAATTAACCACTCGTTCACCACGGTAGATTAGACCAGCCTCATACATCTGACAAAACATTTCACGCACTGCAGCTTGGCGATCATCATCAAGAGTAAAAGCTAGACGGGACCAATCAAGGGAAGCGCCCATTTTTTTCATTTGACCAATGATAGTACTCTGAGTGACAGCGACAAAGCTATTCACTTCAGTCAAAAAGGCATCACGACCGAGCTCATGACGACTGACACCCTGTTCTTTTTTAAGCTTCTTCTCGACAGCAGTCTGAGTAGCGATGGCAGCATGATCAGTACCCGGCAACCAGAGTGTACGATAACCATTCATGCGGTGAAAGCGGATGAAGAGATCTTCGATGGCGAGCATAGCGGCATGGCCAAGGTGAAGCTTGTCGGTGATATTGGGAGGAGGCAAAATAATGGTATAGGACTCGGCGCTGTCAGACAAAGACTGCTTATCAGGATTAAAAAAACCGCCTTGTTCCCAAGACTGATAAATCTCGTCTTCGTATTTGTCACTCTGATAAACTTTATCTAGTTCTATAGCCATAAAATTTGCTTAACAATGTCAAAATCCTAACAAATATTCCTGTAGTTGACAAGCTACTTAATAAAAAATCTCCCCAAATTTGGGGAGATTTTTTAGATAGAGAGAAATGATTATTTCTTCTTAGCAGGAGCAGCTGGAGCCTTAGCATCAGTAGCTTTAGCGCCGGCAGCTGGGGCAGCATCACCCTTAGCTTCGGTAGAAACAGCGCGGCGACTAGCAGCGATACTATAAATAACATCACGAGGATTGTTTTTGACAGTAACACCTTCTGGAACAATCAAATCGGCGACACGGATGACGGATTTGAGATCAGAGAGCTTGCCCAAATCAACAGCAAGAGATTTAACTAAGTACTGTGGCAAACAAACAATTTTAACTTGAGCCAAGTTTTTTTCTAACATACCACCCATATTGCTGATGGCATGAGACTTACCTTCGGTAGTAAAGCCGACAGTCACAGTAACTGGCTTTTTCATATCCACCTGCATAAAGTCAGCGTGGATGATTTGATTTTTGATAGGGTCACGTTGTAGTTCACGGACAATGACGGAAACGCTAGAGCCGCCAGCAATCTCTAGATCGATCAAAAGAGAACTGCCAGACTGAGCAAAGACTTTTTCCAAATCATGACGGCTAACAAGCAAATGCTGATTAGCAAGCCCCGGACCGTAAAGCTCGGCTTCGATCTCGGTAGCTAGCCGAGCAGTGGCGCCACGCAGAGTAGCTTTTAGCTGAAGATTTGACATATAGAGTATTAATAATTATTAGTATTGTTTCAATTTTGATCTAGCTACCACACTCTGTAAAGCGCCAACCATAGCCAAATTAATAATTAGGGAACTGCCACCGTAACTTAAAAATGGTAAAGCAATACCTACCACAGGTACCAGCCCCAGGTTCATTCCAATATTAATAAACATTTCAATAAAAATCAAGCCACCAGAGCAAATAACTAGGAAACTAGAGAAATCATTCTTAATATTAGCCAAATTTTTGAAAAGACGCCAGAAAAATAGGCTAAATAAGGAGATGACTAAGAGGACTCCAATTAAGCCTAATTCTTCAGCAATAACGGCAAAAATAAAGTCAGTCTTGGCTTCTGGCAAGAACTTAAGCTGGGATTGAGAGCCAAAACCCAAGCCCCGACCAAAGAGTCCACCGGCGCCAATGGCAATCATAGCCTGATTGACGTTATAATTGGAGTTTAACTCAGCACTAGGACGAACAAAGTTTAAGACACGATCTTTTTGGTAATCGGCCAAGAAAAATTGCCAAGCTAGCATAGCGCTAATGATCATTAATGACAAAATAATCAGAAAAAACTTTTTGGGTAGACCAGAGACAAATAGGGCAAAGAGCCAAATAAAAATCAACAAAGAAGCTGAACCAAAGTCAGGCTGTAACATAACCAAGAAGGCTAACAGAGCGGTGGCGGAACCAGTGACCAGCAGGTTACGCAAAGGATTGATAAGAGTAGAGGTGCCAGCCAGATAACGAGACAAAAATACAATTAAAACATATTTAACGGCCTCAACCGGCTGAATACCAAAGCCAAAAAAATTAAACCAACCCTTGGTACCGTTGATAGTAGAGCCAAAAAACAGCACCGCCACTAGAGATAGGACGCCGAGCAGATAGATGAGATTGCTGTAACTATAAAGGAAATAATAATCTCTGGCAGCAAGTAAGCAGAGCAAAACTAGACCGATGATGCTAAAAATTAATTGACGCTTAAAAAAAGATAGGTCACCAGCAGCCTGACCAAGGCCGACGCTGTATAATTCAGCTAGACTCAGTAAGACCAAAAAAATTACTGGTAAAAAAAGCAACCAATCAAAGGAGCGTATTTTGATCAATAGTGAATGCAACATGAGCTTATTATTACCACAGATCAGCAAAAAGACCAAATCAAAAAAATGACTAATTAATCAGACTGTCTTTTAATTTTTGAGATAAAGATCCTGATCGAGAATATTTATTTCTGGCAAAATATCGATACGAGTGATGTTGGGCATGGAGCCGATGAGACTGATAGTAATGTCTTTGCGCTCCTTGGAATAAAAATTATTAATCACATACTCTTTGACATAAACAACATCAGAACCGCTGTAAAGAATAATTTGTAGCGGTGCTTCACGAAAACTATAAGCACTGCGATTATTGATATTGAAACTAAGAGTATTAACCGGCAGCCGATCACTGATCTGTGACTGAACTGAGCCAACAAATTTTTTATCCAAAACCACAAAGGATAGTCGATCAGCTTTGTATTCAGACCAATTTTTGATCTGATGATAGTCAACTTTACTCCAACGGAAATTACTAATAATTAGTTGTACTGATTGTGGTGGCAGGCTTTGATTATCAATAACACTAGTTAAATATTTCTCAGAGCTAGGCAGAATATAGCTAGTGCTAGTACCAAAGGGCTGACCGTCAACCAAGAAATAATAATCAATAACCGCCCAATTACTCTGATTGGCACTAGCCAATTTACCGATCAGGCTATAACTACCTCGACCGAGGTCGACGGCTTGAACAAAGCCATATGAGAGACTGGAAAGCAGTTTGCGCTGCTCGACAGCACGTGGATTATCGCCAAGACTAGCCTCGTTAACTCGATCAATCTTGGACCCTACCAAGAGATAGTGGCTAAAATAATAGAGCGAATAAGCCCAGAGCACAGTGGCAACAATGGTTAAAAGCCAGACCGCTGTCAAGAAAAAATGATGACGATGTTTCATGTACCAGAGTCCAAAAGATAGACGTCTAGTACTGATACCGTCTACATCAGTAAAGTCATTGAGTTTTTTTTCTAACAACTCAGTGCTACTTAAATCTGGATTGGTGATTTTTTTAGGCATAATCTAACGAGCGCGTTCATTAAAATTAAAGACCGGACCGGCGACAATCAGATTGCGACCTTGATGGAATTGCATACTCAGCAAAAGTTTCACGCCCTCCAAAGATTGATCCATAGCGTAGATTTTATTGGGATTAGAGCTGTTGTCACTACGGAAATTGACGCTGGTGGTCTTGTCACCAGCATCAACGACATAGTATTTATTAACCAGATTATTCATAAAGTTCCAGTCAGTAAAATCAGACTCCTCGCCAGCTTGCTCCTTGAGGATTAGAGCTCTGGCAGCGGAGAGATCGGCAAAGAGCTCACTAAACTCTTGGTTGTTTTCCTTAACCAAACCTAGTTTTACAAAGGCAGCAAAAACCATTTTGCCATTAGCCAAAAGCTCATCAACGAGAGTGAGATTGGGTTCGAGATAATTATATTTAATTAATTCTTGACCAGCGAGACCTGATTCTTGCTGGTAGGCGTATCGCCATTGATCATAAGGTAAATTAGCATTGACCACAGCACCTAGGGCGGTGTTTAAAACAGCATTAGACCAAGCAGGTGTAGAACTGTAATTAAACTGCTCTAATTTGCGATTATTCAAGAATTGCTGGGCGCTGTGAAGATTAGACCAGAAGAAACTTTGATGCCAAGCGCGATTATCAAAACCATTGAAATGCTGTCTAAGAGCTGGTGTTTGATTGAAGTAGTTCTGAAAACGGGTATTGCGGACAAAATAATTGTTATTAATAGTTTCGTTAAAAATAGGATTAATAATATCGAGACCAATGCCACGACAACGGATAACTTGACGATTAACATCTTCGCACAAGGCCTTGTCAGTAGTTTTGTTAATTTGCTTGGGATCATCGAGATAAGCACCAACCGCTCCAAAAGTAAGCTTGTCGTAGATGTATTCCGTTGGCCAATAGGCAGTTTGAACCATGCGCAAACCAGAGGACAAACGTCCGAGTGCTGTAGAGCGATCTAGACCACCCTTAGCCGGATCAAAACTGCGAGAACCGAGTTCGCTTTGCAAAGCGGCTAACTGCTGATCGCGCTCGGGATTAGCAGTATCAAAGATTTGTTCGATGGTTTTAGCTGATTGACTCCCCTCTTTTTTCTCCAGTGCATCACCAAAGAGCTTGATAAAAGCCTCGCTATAATCTAGATAAGTCAACTCGCTACGCAGACCGGAGAAATAAGAATAAGCCTTGTAGATTTTGGCCCATTGATTTTTGAGTTCTTGATGGACATGTAGGTCACGAGCTATTAACTGAGCGGCAGCCTGATGAATCATCCAGTCGCTTTGATCAAGCGGACAATCAGGACAAGCTGGTGACTGGTAATAAAGTGGCAAAAGACTAGAAGACCAAGTGAGAGCTTGATAAAAATTAGTTAGACGATGATTTTTTTCATAACTAGCCGCTAGAACAAAGTCTTGGTAATCTCGTGGATAAAGCAAAACTGGTGATAGAGTTGGCTTGGTCAGAGCCTTGGCTTTATTAATCAAAGCAAGCTCTTTACCGACGTCGAGAGCTAGGTAACTAGGTACCGTGAACTTATAAGTCGCCGCCTCTCGCTGAGTGAATTGTAGTTTAAACCATTCTTTGGTCGTAACCGAGGCTTGACTATCAGGAATGATTTGATTGGGCTTGACCTTGAGTAATTCGAGACTGACTGCAAAGTAGGCCGCTTCTAGGCGCATAGCCTCCAGAACAGTGTCATTGACCAAGCCTAGCTTGGCGTAGCGATCGAGATAGCGTTGATTGGCGATCTCGAACATAGCCTTGTTAAAAGCCCAAGTTTCTTGGTAAAAAGTGTCGGATTCTAATTGTTTAAAAATGCTCTTGAGAGTGTTTTGGTAATAATAAAAGAGAAAGTCGTTGGTAACTAAGAAAGGCAAGTTTTTTTGGTTTAAAAGTTTGTAAACGGAGAAAAAGTCTTTGGCTTCCTTGCCAAAAGGATTATCAATGACTACAAAACCATTGTTATTAAAATCCTTGACCTGATCAGCGCTAAGTGCAATCTCACGATTGAGGGCGTAGTAGTTAGCACTTTGTTCTTTGATATTGGTTGGCAAAGTGACGCCCTTAGCAAGAATACTTGGAGCGCCGCTAGGTCTAATATAAAAATCACCAAAAGCTAGAGTTTCGTTTTGATCAGGAGCGTTGACAACTGGTACTGTAGAGCTGCCGAGTTTGTTATTCAGCCCACCGATAGAAGAGCTAGTGTTGTTAGGACTAGTTTCAACGGTGCTAAGCTGGGGAGTGCTGCCAAATTTGCTCCATAACCAAAAAGCTAGCCCGAGAGCTAAGCATAGGCTGAGCGCAGCAATGAGCCAAGGTAGTAGTCTACGCCAATCCAAATGAGCTAGACTTGGTTGCGTAGAATTAAACAAAAACTGACTGTTGTCGTTGTCTTTGGCCATGAATAATAAGCAAAAGCTAGCGTCTCGCCAAGATAAAAAGCTCAAACACTAACAGGGCTAATTATAGCATTTTTACTAGCAGAGGCCAAGCTGATTAAACTTGTAATTTGCTAGCTAAGTTGCTAATATGAGCCCATAGACAGCTTAATTCAGTTCCGCAAAAGTAAATTTTAAATTACATATGGCAGATAAAAATAAACAAAACAGCGACTACGGCGCAGAAGCAATCACAGTTTTAGAAGGTCTTGATCCAGTCCGTAAGAGGCCTGGTATGTACATCGGCTCAACTTCAGCTAGTGGCTTACATCACTTGATTTGGGAAATTGTAGACAACAGCATTGACGAAGCGATGGCGGGTTACGCCAATGAGATCAAAGTAGAACTTCTACCAGATGGTTTTGTCCGAGTCACTGACAATGGTCGTGGTATTCCAGTAGATATTCACAAAGGCACTGGTCTATCGGCCCTGGAAACAGTTATGACCAAGCTCCACGCTGGTGGTAAATTTGGTGGCGGTGGTTACAAAGTATCTGGCGGTTTGCACGGTGTCGGTATCAGCGTAGTTAATGCTCTCAGTGAGACAGTCATCGCAGAAGTGGCTCGTGACGGCAAGCTCTGGCGTCAAGAATTTGAACGTGGCAAGCCAATGACCAAGATCAAGGCAGTTGGCACCAGTAAGGGCACTGGCACAATCATTTCCTTTAAGGCTGATCATCAGATTTTTGAAACTCTAGAATACGACTGGGGCAAGATCCTCGATCGTTTGCGCCAACAAGCTTATCTGACCAAGGGTATCAAGATGATTATCATTGATACTCGTGATGGTCACAAGAAAAAACATTTTCAGTTTTATTTTGATGGCGGTATCAAGACCTATATCAAGGCGCTCAATCGTAATAATAATCTCAAAAACGAAACGATTTTTTATGTAGATAAGGATGTTAATGACTGTAAGGTAGAGGTGGCGATGCAGTACAATGACGGCTACAACGAAACGATTTTGTCTTTTGCCAACAACATCATCAACCCTGAGGGTGGTACGCACACAGCTGGTTTCCGCAGCGCTCTCACTAGGACGCTCAATGCCTACGCTCGGGCCAAAGGAATACTCAAAGAAAAAGATGAAAATCTGACTGGTGATGATACTCGCGAAGGTCTAACTGCCATCATCAGCGTCAAATTACCTGATCCGCAGTTTGAGGGTCAGACTAAGGGTAAGCTCGGTAATGCCGAGATGAAGGGCTATGTCGATCAAGTATTAGCTGAAGCCCTAAGTAATTATCTAGAAGAGCACCCAAAGGAAGCAGCGGCCATTGTCGATAAATGTGCTTTGACAGCGCAAGCTCGTCTAGCTGCTCGGACCGCTCGTAACTCTATCCTACGTAAGAGCGCCCTAGAAGGCATGACTTTACCTGGTAAGCTAGCTGACTGCTCTAGTCGCAAGGCTGAAGAATGCGAACTCTATATCGTCGAGGGAGACAGCGCCGGAGGCAGCGCTAAACAAGGTCGCGACCGTAAATTCCAAGCCATATTACCACTTCGCGGTAAGATTTTGAATGTGGAACGCTCGAGACTAGACAAGATGCTTGCTAATAACGAAATCAAGAATCTTGTCATTGCCATGGGTATGAATATCGGTGATCAGCTTGCTATTGATAAGCTCCGCTATCACAAGATTATTATCATGACCGACGCCGACGTCGACGGAGCGCACATTCGTACTCTCTTATTAACTCTCTTTTATCGTCATTTTACTGATTTGATTAATGCTGGTCACCTCTTTGTAGCTCAGCCACCACTCTATCAGATCAAAAAGAACAAAGAAGTCCGCTACGCCTATTCGGACGAAGAGAAAAACGCTGTCGTCAAAGAATTTGGTGGCGTGGTCGTAGAACAAACTGAAGACGGCGAAGAGGAAGAAGAACAGGATGAGAAGAAAGCAGCCAAGAGTCCTCGCATGATCATTCAGCGCTACAAGGGTCTCGGTGAAATGAATCCAGAACAGCTCTGGGAAACGACCATGAACCCAGCTCAGCGTGTCATGAAGCGGGTTAACATTGATGATGTGGCGAAGGCTAATGAAACTTTTGAGATGTTGATGGGTAGCGAAGTGGCGCCACGTAAGCATTTTATTCAGACTAGGGCGAAGACGGTGAAGAATTTGGACATTTAATTTTGCAAATGGATGTGAAAAAGCCCTGAATATTTTATTCAGGGCTTTTTAGTTTTTTTGAGCTTAGCTGTATTTTTAGAAATACATTCTTTTATACTGTTCATTTTTATAGAAAGCAATGCTAACACTGAGCCATATGATCAAGATGCAGATACCGATTATATACCAAGGAGGGCTATTTAATGGTGTCTGACCTTCTCCTATTATAATCATGAATAATGAACTTAAGAATCCAAGTACAAGAGAAGCTGCGAATCCTACAAAAGTTGCTTTGCAAATATCATTAAACTTTGACATGATAAACTCCTATATAAAATTTTAAAATAACAAACGGTAGAATTTTTCTACAGTAATCCGGAAAAGAATAGTGACAAATGATGCTGGTACAAGTACCTAAGCTCTAAATGTCGATCAGAATCTTAGTCCTAGTTAATAATCAGTCGTAACCAATTGAAATAACTATATAATACTAAGCCTGTGGTTTCTCTTCCGAGTTACTGGAGATAAATGTAATGAACTTTTAATATCTATATTATATCATACTTATCTTATTTTGTCAAGATATTAGGGTTATTTTGGCTATAATTAGCCTTTTTATTGATGTCTTTCTTTGTGTCATTCCGAACGCAGTGAGGAATCGCTTAAATATTAAGCTTTGTATTACTCTTTAATTCAGACTGATTTAGAATTGAATAGTTTAAGGAATTCCTCTCTTCGTTACACTCCGTTCGGAATGACACATACTTGGCTTGTTAGACAAAGGCCACCCCGAGCTTCGTTTCCTTCGGCTTTGCTCAGGACGAGAGCACCCCTCCTTGTTAAGGAGGGGAACTAATCGAAGAGCTCTTAGTTAATTTGCTCCCCTTACTAAGGGGAGCTGTCCGTCAGGACTGAGGGGTGGTCCATTACTGATTGCTTACAAAAACAGAGTGGAGTTAACCACCCTGTTTCATGTTGCGTGTTACATGTTACATGATCCGGAACCAATCCCGTTTACCCATCTGGACTTGATCACCAGCTTTGACTGGAGTGTCAAAACTAGTGACTTTGGTATCATTGACGCTGACTGCACCCTGCTCAACGAGTCGCTTGATATCAGCCTTGGACTTGGAGCTGCCAAAGTAGTTAACGGCTGATTCTAGCACTGTAGCACCACTCACCTCTTTGATATCGGTTGGGATGCCACGCTCTTGGACTGTGGCACGAAAGTATTCACGAGCCTCAGTAGCAGCTTCAGCGCTATGAAAAGTAGTCACTAGCTCTTTGGCGAGCTCAAGCTTGTACTCCATAGGGTTAGCGCCGCTAGCTAATTTTTCTTTAATCTCTAGCACCTCAGCTAAGGGACGCTTAGTGCAGATTTCAAAGCTAGGAGCGATGAAGCTGTCTGGCCAAGACATAATCTGGCCAAACATTTCTTTGGGTTCGGCATTGAGGAAGACGGCATTGCCATCGGTCTTGCCCATCTTGACCCCGTTTTCGTCGGCGAGGAGCTTCATGGTAACGACAAATTTCTCTTTGCCTTTGAGAACTTTCATCAGGTCACGACCACACATCATATTAAACATCTGGTCATTACCACCGACCTCGACATCAACATCGAGCATGACGCTATCGTAGGCTTGAGCAAGCGGATAGAGGAACTCATGGAGATAAATTGGCTTGTCTTCTTCGACCCGGACACGGAACATGTCACGGACCATCATTTGTCCGACTGTGAAATTGGCCGAGAGCCTGATCAGATCAGCAAAATTAAGCTGGTCTTGCCACTCGCTATTATACTTAGTCTCAACTTTGTTGGCGCCAGTAAAGTCTAGATAGGAGCTGGCTTGAGCTTGGTAGCTGCTAGCATTAGCTAAGACCTCTTCACGAGTCAGCTGTTTGCGAGTAGCTTTTTTGTCAGTTGGATCACCGATCATGCCGGTGAAATCACCGATTAAAAAGATCACCTCGTGACCGAGGGCTTGGAATTGAGCCAGCTTATTGATCTGCACAGCGTGACCGATATGCAAAGAATTACCGCTAGGATCAAAGCCGGCATAAATACGCAGACGACGACCAGTCGCTAGTTCTTTGGCTAGTAGCTCGGCAGAAGGATAGATCTTTTCTACTCCCCTACTGAGCAGAGTTTGAATGTCTTCAGGATTAGTATTGATAGTCATATAGAATTATTCTAAACACAAAAAGTTAATTTGTCCACAAAGACACTATATTTTAGTAATTTTGGTCAAAAAAAACAGCACTTAGCTGTTTGGTGGAGGCAGTGACTGGTTTTAAAGGTTAGCTTTTTCTAAGTCAGTAATTCTAGTCTCAAAACGATCATGAGCAGCCTGATTGGAAACTAATTCTACCTCTATATCCTTAGATTTTTTAGCAGAATTATCCATAATTGTTAACATTTGCGTAAAAGCATCGGCAAGATCATCAATTTTTGACTCAAGTCTTTGAATATCTTCTTTATGGGCTAGCTGATTGAATTCTTCTGGAGTGAGAGGCATAGACTTAGTTTAATAGCCTTAGTTTATCATCATTGAGAACAAAAATAAACAAGCAAAAAATAGCAAATTTAACTAGTAACAACTTTACCAGCCAAAGCTAGATTCAACTGCTCTGATAGCATAGGACTTGCAGCCACTCGGTAGTCAGTAGGCACGACCTTGGGCTCAGCGCCATTGATAATGACCAAGAAGACTGGCAATTCACCCGGACTCGCTAGTAAAACCTGCTTGAGACCATCGAGCAGTTCTTGAGTTAAATCAACTTGCTTAATCATTAATTTAACAAAGCTTTTCTGAGTAGGAGCAGCTGGACTAGCAACAGGCTTAACACTTAGATCGACGCCAGACTTGGACTTGGAAGGAAATTTCTTAAAATTAGCTCTAGGGACATGCTCATCACAAAGCTTACGGAAACTAGTGAGGTCTTGATTGATACTTGCCAAGCTAAAGGTTTGGATTTTATTGGCTAAGATCTTGGTATCAGCATCTTTTTCAGAGACGGTCCCGAGGCAGAAAATGGCTTGGCCTTCTTGCCAGAGATTGATGGTTTCTTTGTAGAGCTTGGGGAAGACTAGTAACTCGACATTTTCTAGACCATCACTGATTTTGACAAAGAGCATGGTTTCGTTTTTTTTAGTCAAAATCTTTTTGAGACCAGTGATGATACCAGCGGTTTTGATGTCGGCTTCGGTTTTGATGTCTTTGATCTTGGTCAGCGAAGTGATAAAGGGAGCGATAGTCTTGCGATAGAGATTAAAAGGATGCTCACTGACATACAAGCCAAGGAGCTCTTTTTCCCAAGTTAACTTGGCTAGACTATCAACTGGCTTGGCAGGTACTTCTCGGAGGTTGGGGTTGACAGATGGGACCGCCACTCCAAAGAGGCTTGACT
>DBEB01000054.1 GCA_002293855.1 Candidatus Falkowbacteria bacterium UBA917 | reverse complement strand
GTTCACCGGCGCCTGGCCCGATATCAATCAAATAATCACTTTCCATCATAGTTACTTCATCATGCTCCACTACCAAGACTGAGTTACCTAGATCACGCAAATTTTTCAAAGTCGTAATCAGTTTGTCATTATCGCGTTGGTGTAAGCCGATCGACGGCTCGTCGAGAATATAAATCACGCCAGTTAAGCTAGTACCGATCTGTGTCGCTAGACGAATACGTTGTGATTCACCGCCAGACAGTGAAGCGCTACGACGATCGATAGTCAGATAATCTAGGCCGACATTAGATAAAAAGGTTAAACGTAGTAAAATCTCCTTGAGAATCGGGCTGGCAATTTTTAGTTCTTTGGCGTTTAATTTTTTTTCTACCATCAAGTTCTGAAAAAAATCACGAGCCTCGTTAATAGGCAGTCGAGCTATTTGATGAATGTTAACATCTGAGATTTTAACGGCCAAATACTCACGCTTCAGTCGCTCGCCAGCGCAGCTTGGACAGTCTAGTGCTCGCATATAATTCTCTATCTCTTTGCGCACATAGTCTGACTCGGTCTCTCGAAAACGCCGCTCCATTTCTGGGATCACACCTTCGTAGCTGGTTACTCTAGTACCGCTAAAATTATCACTGTTGTAGCGTACGTCAAACTGTTGCTCACTACCATAAAGCACAACCTGTAATTGCTTCGGACTGAGATCTTTGATGGGTGTATTGAGATCAAAGCCGTGACTCTCAGCGACAGTCCCGAGCAACTTCAGTCGCCACATTTGACCACCAGTATTGCTATGTGACCAAGGCTTAATTGCTCCTTGGGCAATAGTTAATTTGTCATTAACAATCAAACTTGAATCAATCTCTAGTTTAGTGCCTAGCCCATCACAATCAGGGCAGGCTCCATGAGGTGAATTAAAAGAAAAATGCCTTGGCTCAAGATTGGATAGACTAAAGCCACAGCGCGCGCAGGCAAGGAGCTTAGAAAAAATCTGTAATTTACCAGCCTCGTCAGCAATCAGTACTAAGCCATTGGCTAGATTGAGAGCTTTTTCAATCGATTCATTGAGACGTGATAAGTCTTGTTTGTCAGTGCTCACTGGCGCTCTATCAACCACGATCTCTAAGCTATGCTTAATTTTTTTATCAACATTTAAGTCTTCAAATTCTTCTAGGCTCATTATCTGATTATCAAAACGGACACGACTAAAACCGGCCCGAGTCACCGCACCGATAACGCTCTTGTGTTCGCCTTTCTTGTCCTGAATAATCGGCGCCAGTACCATGACAGTTTGTCCCTGGTAAGCGCTGACCACCTTGTCGACAATCTCGTCTTGAGTGTAGGGTTTAATAGGTATCTGACAATCAGGACAATGTGGCACACCTAGCTTAGCAAAGAGCAAGCGTAGATAGTCATAGATTTCTGTGACTGTGCCCACTGTCGAGCGGGGATTGGCTGAGGTGGATTTTTGATCAATAGAAATTGCTGGTGACAGACCCTCGATGCTATCAACGTCCGGCTTATCCATTAGACCGATAAATTGTCGAGCGTAAGCTGATAGTGATTCCACATAGCGACGCTGGCCCTCGGCGTAGATGGTATCAAAAGCTAGGCTTGATTTACCCGAGCCAGACAAACCAGTAATTACAACTAGTTGGTTGCGGGGGATATCAATATCCAAATTTTTTAAATTGTGTACACGAGCCCCTCGTACTTTGATAAATTGCTGCTCGCCAACCAACCTAGCCTCGGTCTTAATTTTTTTCATAGTAAAGTCTTGAAATGTTCTACATTCTAGCAGTAAATCCTCATTTCAGCAAGGCTCTAGGCTGATTTGTTCAAATAAAAACCCGTCTAACAGACGGGTTCATCGGTAGCTAGAAAAAAATATTTTTTAAAGCCACAAATTGTTCTTTATTTAAAATGCTTAGATTGTGATAATTTATCTCAACCGCTACAGCTAGAAGCTTAAATCTTTGACGATCTTTGGTGGATGGACTATGTAGTTTGTCAATTTTTATCTCAGAAAAATGCTGCTCACTATCAGCAGCCGTCTTGCTGATGACTTGGTTTACCAAGTGTTTTTTGTGTTCGTACTCTTTATCAATCGGCACTTGGGCAAAAGTTACTGAGGGCAAGGACTCGTTCTTTTGGGGTTTTTGGATCTTATTCATTTCTTCGCTCCAAATTATTAGAGAACTAATTATCTTTTTAGCCTAACTCGAACTAAACGGTTAGTCAATTCCTTGACTAGCTCTAGCAATGTCGCTACATTACTAACATCTGATTATTTTAATCACCAGTTATGCTTGGCAGCGATCAAATTATTACCACTCACAACCTCTTTGCCGAAAAGATTGGTTATTTTTGGTCTTTTCCGATTACTAACTCTCTTCTCAATTCTTGGCTAGCTTTGACTATAGTTATCGTCTTGTCACTAGTTTTGAAAGCAAAAATCCAAAGTATTCCAGGACTTTTTCAAAACTTCCTCGAGTCTACTATCGACTTATTTTTAAATCTTTTTGATACTATTACTGGTGATCGCAAGCGTTCACTGCTCTTTGCACCACTAGTTCTAAGCTTTTTCTTTTTTATCCTGATCAACAACTGGCTGGGTATTTTGCCAGGCGTAGGCTCTATTGGCCTAGTTGTTCTGGAGCACGGTCAAAAAGTCTTTGTGCCTTTTTTTCGTGGTGCTACTGCTGATCTCAATACTACATTGGCCCTAGCTAGCTTTGGCGTAGTAGCTAGTCATGTTATGGCTGTTAGTCTGATTGGTGGCTGGTCGCATTTTAATAAGTTTTTTAAACTGCAAGCCTTGCTCGATATACCTAAACAGGTCATCAAAGAGCCTAGTGTATTACTTATTAACCCTATCAAGGTCTTTGTTGGGCTGATTGAAATTATTGGAGAATTAGCCAAATTAGCTAGTTTGTCCTTTCGACTTTTTGGTAATATCTTTGCTGGCGAGGTTTTACTAGCCTCTATGTCGGCGCTTCTCGCTTTTGCTATACCTATTCCTTTTATGTTTTTAGAGATTTTGGTTGGCTTGGTCCAAGCTTTGATTTTTTCCTTACTAGTGCTAATCTACCTCTCGTTAGGCTCAGTTGCCGAAGAACACTAAGAGCTACCTAGGCAGTAATTCATGATTTTGATCGTGGCTTACTGTGTAGGCAGCTACATTACTAAATAATTAACTAAGATATTTTATGGAGAATATTATGTTTGACAAAGCGATCGCTATTGCCATCGGCGCTATCGCTCCCGCTCTTTCTATCGGTTTGATTGGTGCTAAAGCCATGGAATCAATTGGTCGTAATCCAGAAGCAGCTAGTAAAATCATGGTGCCGATGTTACTTGCTTGTGCCTTTGCTGAAGCTATCGCCATCTATGCTTTAGTTATTGCCTTCAGCATTCACTAATTAAGACTTTGCTTACTTGTCCGTCAATGCTGACGGACAAACAGTAGCGCCTTATTATGGACTCAATTATTTCGACTTTTCATCTTGATCTCCGACTTTTCATTGCGCAGTTATTTAACTTTGCTGTTGTTTTTGGTGTGCTTTATTTCTTTGTCTTCAAGCCTTTGCTCGCAGTCATGACTGAACGTGCTCACAAGATCGAGCAGGGCCTAGCCGACGCCCAAAGCTCTGCTGATAAATTGGCTAAAACCCATTTAGAACAAGCTGTTATTATCAAAAAGGCCAAAGAAGAAGCTCTGCTGATCATTAATAAAGCTGTCGAACAGGCTGAGCTTCGTAGAGCCGAGATGCTTGCCGAAACTCGAGCTGAGCTAGGGGTAATGATCAATCAAGAAAAAGACAAGATGCAACAAGAAAAAGCGCTTGTGCTGACGCAAATCAAAGCCGAGCTAGCCACGCTAATAGTTAAGGCTATTGCTAAGATTATGCCTGATAAACTCTCTGCTGATGATGAAAAAAAATTAATCGAGTCTCTAGCTAAACGATAATGAAATACTCTGCTAAGCAATACTCTCAAGCTATTTTTGAACTCAGTCAGACTAAATCTATGACGGAGTTGCCAAAACTAATTGACGACTGGCTAGCGCTAATCTCTAGTCAGGGTCAAGTTTCTCTGTTACCACAGATCACTACTGAGTTGGATAAGATTTTTAATGCCCAGCAACTACAAGTAACAGTAACCAGCGCTCGTCCTCTCAGTGACCAATCAAAACACTGGCTAATCGAGTATCTTCAAGTCATCGCCCCTGACAAACAAGTTGTCATCATTGAAAAGACTGATCCAGAGATTTTAGCTGGCTGCCTGATTAGATACCAAGACCAAGAATTAAACCTCAGCTTACAAGGAGTATTAACTGATTTGCATGAGCAAATCATTGCCTAACCTACTACTATGTCAAACACCAAAGATTTTATTCTCGACCAAATCAAAGATCGTATTAATGGCTTTAGTCCTAGCGCTAGTGCGAGGACTGTTGGCGAGGTACTAAAGGTTTCTGACGGCATCGCCACGCTCTCTGGACTTTCGGATGTGATGATGAGTGAAATTATTGAATTTGTTACTACTGAAGGCGTGGTCAATGGCGTTGCTCTTAACCTAGAAGCTGACACTGTCGGTGCCATGATTCTTGGTCAGAGTTCCGCTGTCAAAGAAGGTGATCAGGTTCGTGCTACTAAACGTATCTTGGAGCTACCAGTTGGCGGGGCTATGATTGGTCGTGTCGTTGATCCTCTGGGTCAGCCACTCGATGGTCGTGGGACTATCGTCTCCGAGCGCTTCAATCCTATTGAAAAGATTGCTCCGGGTGTTATCGCTCGTGCTTCAGTCAATCAGCCGCTCCAGACTGGCATCAAGGCTATTGATTCTATGGTACCAATTGGCCGTGGTCAGAGAGAATTAATTATTGGTGATCGTCAAATCGGCAAAACCGCCCTAGCTATTGACGCCATCATTAACCAAAAAGGACAAAACATCAAATGTGTTTATGTAGCTATCGGTCAAAAAGAATCCAAGGTAGCCAGTCTCGTCGCCAAGCTACAAGCTGCTGGCGCTATGGCATATACTACTGTCGTCCTCGCTGGTGCCAGTGCCCCAGCTTCGCTAGTTTACCTCGCTCCATATGCTGGCTGTACTATTGCTGAGTACTTCTTGGACAAAGGTGAAGATGTTTTGATTGTTTATGATGATCTATCCAAGCACGCTATTGCTTATCGTGAAATCTCTCTGCTATTAAAACGACCACCAGGCCGTGAAGCTTATCCTGGTGATGTCTTTTATCTCCACTCTCGCTTACTGGAGCGAGCTTGTAAACTGAGCTCTGATTTTGGTGGTGGCTCTATCACTGCTTTGCCTATTATTGAAACTCAAGCCGGTGACGTCAGCGCCTACATTCCAACTAATGTTATTTCTATTACCGACGGGCAAATCTACCTAGAGGCAGATCTGTTTTACAAAGGTAATCGTCCAGCTATCAATGCTGGTCTCTCTGTCTCCCGTGTCGGTTCTAGTGCTCAGATCAAGGCTATGAAAAAAGTTGCTGGTAAAATTCGTTTAGAAGCTGCTCAGTTCCGTGAACTCGCTGCCTTTGCTCAATTTGGTTCTGACCTCGATGAAGACACCAAGAACAAGCTAGAGCGTGGTAAGCGTTTAATCGAGATCTTTAAGCAAGATCAGTACCAACCTCTCGAAGTAGCCAAGCAGGTCATTATCTTCTACGCGCTCTCCAATGATTACCTCAACAATGTGCCGGTAGAGCTAGTCGCAGTCTTTGAAACCGGTCTCTATGCCTATCTAGATAGTCAATATCCAGCGATCACCAAGACTATTAACGATACTAAAGAGTTGAATGATGAACTGCTAGCCACTCTCAAGCAGGCTCTGGTGGAATATAAATCGACGCTGGATTATTTAACAGCCTAATCTCTATATGGCCAAGACCAAAGAAATACAGCGACGTCTCAAGTCGATCAATAATATTCAGAAAATAACCAAGGCCATGGAAATGGTCGCGGCTGCCAAGATGCGTCGTGCTGTCGAGGCTGTTGTGCGTACTCGTACTTATGCCAACCTGAGTTGGGAGATAGCTTTAAATCTATCTACTATTAGCCAAGCCAAACAAGAGCCTTTACATCCGCTTTTGGTGCTCCGTTCCGAAGTCAAACGGGTAGCTGTGATAGTTATCAGTTCCAATCGCGGTCTTTGTGGTGGTTTTAATGCCAATCTACTGAGCAAGGTAAAACAGTCTGTCAAAAAGTATCATTTTCAAAACGACGAATTACTGATTTTGCCTGAGTTTATTTTGGTTGGTCGCAAGGCTCGCAGTCTTGTTAATTTGGGTTACAAAGTCGCTGCTGATTTTACCAAGTCAGAACTCACTGATGACATGAGTGTTACTGAATCTTTAGCGGAGCTTGCGATAACTGATTTTCTAAACGGTCACTATGATAAAGTTTTAGTTGCCTATACTGATTTTATCAACCCGATGAAGCAAACCCCTCGCATCAAGCAACTTTTGCCGATTGATATGGATAGCAAAGATGATTATCTCGGTCTAGCTAGTCGAGATCCGCGCATCGGAGTTACTAAGAATTTTTTACAGCAAGAACGCAAGGAACATTTGCATAATATTCAAGACTCACTCTTTGAACCTTCGCCCTACGAAGTTATGGATGCTATTCTGCCCAAGTTAATCAGAGTTCAGTTACGGCAAGCGCTTCTGGAAGCTAATGCCTCAGAACACAGTGCTCGTATGGCGGCCATGCGACAAGCTAGTGATGCAGCTAGAGATATGGCTGACGAACTAAAGTTATCATTTAACAAGGCTCGGCAAGCCAGTATCACCGCCGAAATTGCCGAGATCAGCGCCGGTGCCAGTGCTTTAATAGCTAACTAACTACCCATATGACCAAAAATACAGGACTAATTAAGCAGATCATTGGCGTCGTCGTTGATGTCTATTTTGAAAATACCGTTCCTCAGATTTATAACGCTCTCGAGTTGGATAATCATGGTCAGAAACTGACTTTGGAAGTTGAGCAACATCTCGGTGGCAATCTTGTCCGTACTATTGCTATGGGTACTACCGATGGCCTCAAAAGAGGTGATAAAGTGATTGATACCGGCGAGCCTATCAGCGTCCCAGTTGGACCTGAAACACTTGGTCGCATCTTTGATGTGTTGGGTAATACTATTGACGGTTTGCCAGCTGTCAGCACCCAGAAACGCTCAGCCATTCATCGCAGCGCTCCTAGTTTCACTGAACAATCCAACAAAATTGAAATCCTCGAAACCGGTATCAAGGTTATCGATCTAATCTGTCCGATTGTTAAAGGCGGTAAAGTTGGTATGTTTGGTGGTGCTGGCGTCGGTAAGACAGTAGTTATTATGGAATTGATTCATAATATCGCTAGTGAACACGGAGGTTATTCGGTATTTGCTGGTGTCGGTGAAAGAACTCGTGAAGGTAATGATCTCTATCACGAGATGAAAGATAGTGGTGTTATTGATAAAGTCTCCATGGTTTTTGGTCAAATGAATGAACCACCTGGCGCTCGTGCTCGTGTCGCTTTGTCAGGACTAACTATTGCCGAAAACTTCCGTGATGAACAAGGTCAAGATGTTCTATTCTTTGTCGATAATATCTTTCGCTTTACTCAAGCGGGCTCCGAAGTTTCTGCTCTGCTTGGTCGTGTGCCAAGTGCAGTTGGCTATCAGCCAACTCTCGCTTCTGAAATGGGAGCTTTGCAAGAGCGTATCACCTCGACTGACAAAGGTTCTATTACATCTATTCAAGCGGTCTATGTGCCAGCTGACGACTTGACTGACCCTGCTCCTGCCACTACCTTTGCTCACCTAGACTCGACTGTCGTATTATCTCGTTCGCTCAGTGAGCTTGGTATCTATCCAGCAGTTGACCCACTCGACTCCTCATCAACTATTCTCGATCCTCAGATTGTCGGCGAAGAGCACTACGCCGTTGCCCGTGGTGTACAAAAAATTCTTCAGCGCTACAAAGAGTTGCAAGATATTATTTCCATCCTTGGTATGGAAGAGCTATCAGCTGAAGATAAATTAATTGTCGCTCGTGCTCGCAAGGTTCAGAAGTTTCTTTCTCAGCCATTTTTTGTCGCCGAAGCCTTTACTGGTCGTTCTGGTAAATACGTCAAACTAACAGATACTATTGCTGGCTTTCAAGATATTCTGGCTGGTAAATATGACGACAAGGCCGAGGACGCCTTCTATATGCAAGGTGGGCCAGCTGATATTATTTAATTATGAGCACAGCTTTGAATTTTAATTTTGAATTAGTAACGCCTGAAAGAACCGTCTTGCAAGCTGATTTAACTCAGCTCTCGGTGCCAACTACTAGTGGCGAGCTGACTATTTTAGCTCACCACCTGCCGCTGGTCACTATTATTAAGGCTGGTGTTATTGAGTTAAAAAAAATCGATGGGCAGCTCGAAGTACTAGCTGTCTCTGGCGGTATCTTAGAAGTCATGCTTAATAAAGTTGTGTTACTAGCTGATACTGCCGAACGAGCTCAAGAGCTAGACGAGGCCAA
>DBEB01000005.1 GCA_002293855.1 Candidatus Falkowbacteria bacterium UBA917 | reverse complement strand
TTACGAAAAAAATAATTAATGGTCTTGCATTCAGTGCACTGCAACTTGATCATGTTATCCTGTGACATATTCCTATTTTAATTACCAATTCAGTAATTGTTACTTGTTAATTGATTTTGTGGGCCGAGTAGGATTCGAACCTACGAAGGACAAGTCCAGCAGATTTACAGTCTGCCCCAGTTGACCGCTTTGGTATCGACCCTCAAATAGCTAAAATAACCGCAAAAACAGCATTATTATGCATAATACGCTCCTGAAGTAAAATTATCTTATTATATTAGGCTACTTTTGTCAAATAAAAAACGCCCAAATATCCCAAAGATTATTAAGGCGTTTATATTAGGATATATTGACAATCAAAACATCTTTTATGCTATTTGTCAAAACAAATTCACTCAGCTTGTCTATACAAAACCTGCAAACTATCAAAAAGCTTTTTAGCTTCAATGACTAGATCATCATTATCATCAGCTTTAATATAGACAACCATTTTGATGCCATTTTTGATAATAGACTTCGCACATTCTAAACAAGGAAAATGGGTACAGTATATAATGCCGTTTCTACTTTGATTAGCAGCTTGAGATAGAGCGTTAGACTCCGCGCAACCAGCACCAGCTTTAGTATGAGGGCTGAAATAAGAACTAGTAGTGCCCCATCCCATCAACTGATTTTTATCATTCCTAATCACAGCACCAGCTCGAATGAGCTGATTACTAGACATCTCCGCCTTGAGCTTGGCAACTCCAAGAAAAAGCTTATCCCAAGGATCTTCCTTTGGATCAAGTAAAGTAACTCCGACTTCATTAGCCTCAGCTTTCATCTTACGCTCCTCCTATCCTTAAATGGTCTATAAATACCTTCGGCCCTATTGTGTTTAAATTTAACAAATACAGAACCAAAGACCACTCCGACAATATAAAAAACCATCGCCACAAAATAAAGTAAAGCAGGTCCAGCAGTTTTTAACATCAGAGAACAGTAGCCAGCTTCAAGACAAAGCTTGATTACAAACAATGACACTATCATCAGCACAATCGCTATTATCACTCTACAGATATGAGCATAGTTACTTGGCCAACTAATAAACGGCAAGAAAGCCACTGCAAAGTAGCTAAAAGCTACAAAACCCAAATCAGTAAAAAGCAATGTAAACAATTGCACAGCTATCATCAAAAAGATACAGATCGCCAGTAGCGTCCATAATCCTCGTTTTTGTTGAGTCTTCATTGTGAACTCCTAAAAATATTAAAGAACTTTGCCACTAGTATAACTATTTTTCATTTTTATGCAAACAAGCCTTTTATTTGCCAGTCACTCCAAAAAAAGCTAAAATAAAGGCTAAGTCTAATCTCACTATGCTCGAAAGCTTCACCACTTGGCTCAGTCACAGCCTCTCCAGTCTTAGTTATTTGGATATTTTTATCCTCATGACGCTCGAAAACTCCTTTTTACCCATCCCCTCTGAAATCATCCTCTTGCCAGCCGGTTATCTAGCTGCCGCTGGCAAAATCTCACTCTGGGGAGCTATTACCGCTAGCACCGTTGGTACTGTACTAGGAGCTACTATCAATTATTATCTAGCCCTCCATCTCGGCCGTCGAGTCATCCATCGTTTCGCACGCCAGTCTTGGGCCAAGTGGTTCATGCTCGATGAAGAACGTCTCACCAAAGCCGAAGACTACTATCGAGCCAATGGCAAAGTCTCGACACTGATCGGTCGCTGTGTACCAGTCGTTCGCCAATTCATCTCTCTACCAGCCGGACTTGCCAAGATGAATATCTGGCACTTCTTGCTCTACACCACTCTCGGTTCCACTCTCTGGAGCACACTACTTGCTCTCATTGGCTATTGGTTCGGAGCTTATCAAAGTCTCATCGTCGCTTATCTCAATAAAATAAGTAACATCACTCTTATCGTTCTAGTCAGTGCCTTTGTTTATATTATTATCAAAAATGTTCGCAAATAAACACCAACCTAGCTTCAAGCTCATCTTTAGCCTCGCTGCTCTCCTCGCCCTAGTCGAAGCCCTCGCCACTTACGCTCAGTCCTCCTATCTCAGTCAATTTTTTAGTCTCAGCCAAATTGGCTTAGTCGCCGCCGTCTCCGCTATCGTCACGCTGATCTGGAGCTCTTTTCATCCCGAGTTAATCGCTCGTCATGGTAATTATCAATCCGCCCTCGCCACCACCAGCCTCATCCTAGTTAGTCATCTCGCCCTCGCTCTCACGAGTAGCCCCTGGCTAATTATCTGCGCCATCATCCTGCGTTACGCTGGCCTGGCTCTCATGTATGTTCACTTTGACCTCGCTCTCGAGTCTATCTCAGATGCTCGCAGTATCGGCAGTAGCCGCACCAAATACCTAACCGTCATGAATCTAGCTTGGCTCGTCTCGCCATCGCTCATGAGCCATCTAATTGGTAATAATAACTACCGAGCTCTATATAGTTTCTCAGCCTTGATCGTTAGCATTTTACTGATCGCCCTTATTACCAATCGTCGCTATCTTGATCAAGTTTTTCATTTTTCTAATCGAGAAAATAATTGGCTCCACTCCTTCAAACTAATGTTAAAAAACAACAATCTGCGTCCGGTCTTTTTTTCTGCTCTGTCCTTGCAAATGTTTTACAGCATCGCTGTACTCTATATCCCTATTCACCTCAATCAAAATCTCAATATACCTTGGTCTGAACTGGGCTGGGTCTTCACCATCATGCTCCTCGCCTTCATCATCATTGAATGGCCAGCTGGGATTCTCGCTGATCGCAAACTCGGTGAAAAAGAAATGATGATTGCTGGCAACATCATCATCGCCACTAGCTGTATCTCTATTTATCTCAACTCTAGCAGCTCTATTTTGATCTGGACTTGGCTCTTACTCTTTAGTCGTGTCGGGGCTGCTCTCTGCGAATCCATGGAAGAAGTCTATTTTTTTAAACAAGTCACCGATCGTGATCTCGGCCTTATCAATCTCTTTCGCCAGACTCGCACCATTGGCTGGCTGATCGGCTCGAGTTTCGCTGCTATCATTTTATTTTTCACTAACATCCCTAGCCTTTTCTTGGTCATGGGCCTGATCTTTTTTGCTAACGGCCTACTGCTCAAAAAAATCATCGACACCAAATAAAAAACTCGGTCTCCATAGAGTCCGAGTTTGTAATTAAATCCAATAAAGATTTTCTTTGAGATTATTTGATAATTCTTCAATTATCTCACTAGGAGTTTTGTGACTCGTATCAATCACTAGATCATAGTGATGTCTTTCATAGGGATTAACACCGTAGATTTTATGATAGCGAAGAATATCACTTTGTAGCCTTCGACGATTAGCTTCCAGAGTCTCTTCTAGACTTTGAGCTTTATTTTCATTAGCACGCTTTGAATTCCAGATCCTCCTTGCCGCTTCTTGCTCATCAACTGCTAGATAGATCTTAAATGAACCGGGTATAAAATGCCAAGATAGCCTACCATCAACAATCATATTCTCAGTTGAGTTTTCATATAACTCCATTTGCCATCTATCCAAATCTCTATCAATCCTCAAGTCTTTTTCGGACAGAGCGTTAAACTCTGCCAAAGTCATTTGAGCCTCCTGTGCTAATTGGCGCATACGATTACCAACACTTTCAAAACGCCAACCAATCATTGTGGCCAGATCATGGCCAACAGTAGTTTTACCAGACCCCAAATCACCACTCAGTGTCACGACAAACAAATTACTCATCTCAAACTCCTAATTGTTAAAAAACTATTAACGAACTAATTTTCCCTAATTATAATTAGACTGACAAAAATGTCAATTAAAAACAAGTCAGATTTTACCCTGACTTGCTCAATAACTCACTCAAACAAGCATTAAACCTTGGTATAGCGACCAACCGCCCACCAAGCCGCTAGCAGATTAACCAAGGCCGCTACCACAAATTCT
>DBEB01000004.1 GCA_002293855.1 Candidatus Falkowbacteria bacterium UBA917 | reverse complement strand
GGATTGGACCAAAGATACGAGTACCTTTTGGTTCACCGGACTTCTTGTCGATAATAACACAAGCATTGTCACTGAAGCGTAAAACGGTGCCATCGTTACGAGCGATTTCTTTCTTGGTACGAACAACAGTAGCGAGCAAAACATCACCTTTCTTAATAGTAGCGTGAGGAGTAGCCTGCTTAACTGCTACGGTAATACGATCACCGACACGGGCATAACGCTTCTGATAACCACCTAAAACTCTAATACACTGAACGCTTTTGGCGCCAGAGTTATCGGCTACGGTGAGAATTGATCTTAACTGAATCATATCGCTATCTTAAAAATTGATTAATTAGACAAGACACGGAAACGCTTGTCCTTGCTGAGTGGACGACACTGGACAAAAGTCACTTGATCGCCGACATGGAACTGGCCCTTTTCGTCATGAACTTTGTACTTGCGACTACGAATATAACGCTTCTGGTACTTCGGGTGAATCTTAACTGACTCCACTTTAACGACAATGGTCTTAGCCATTTTGTCACTAACAACCACGCCGCTAAGTTGGCGCTCTTGAACTGTTTTGTTAATTATCTGCTCTGTCATAAAATTTATTTAGTGGCGCGAGTAGCGTTTAAGACGGTTAAGATACGGGCAATGACCTGTCTGGTTTCACGCATTTCTCTTACATCTTTTAACTGCCCATTGGCATTTTTAAAACGTAAATCTTTCAAGTGAAAGCGCTGATCAGCCAGCAAGTCATGCAACTCGCTTTCGGTTTTAGTTTGTAATTCGTTGATGGTCATATCTTTGAACTTGAAAGTTTATTTCTTTATAAAAATAGTTTTGACCGGCAATTTGTAGCTACCGAGCTTAACAGCCTGCTTAGCCTCAGCTTCGCTAACACCATCTAATTCGTAGAGAATGGTACCAGCTTTGACTTTGACTACATAGTGGTCAACCGCACCCTTACCTTTACCCATAGGGATTTCACCACCCTTAGCAGTTACTGGAGCATCAGGAAAAACGCGAATCCACATCTTGCCAGAGCGTTGCATAAAGCGACTGATAACACGACGAGTAGCTTCGATCTGACGAGCACTAATCCAGCAAGACTCCAAACTCTTGAGACCATAGCTACCAAAGCTCAAACTGGTTTTTTGAGTAGCTTTGCCGCCGCGGCGTAATTTGTGTGACTTTCTGTATTTAGTCTTTTTAGGAGTTAGCATAAAATTTGTTATTTGGCAAAGTTAGCTTTGACGCTGTCTTCAGTTTTTTCAAAAATTTCACCTTTGTAAATCCAGCACTTAACACCGATGGTGCCGTAGGTGGTGTGAGCACTACCAGCGTAATAATCGATATCAGCACGCAAAGTGGTAAGTGGTAACTGACCCCAGACCAAGTGTTCGGTACGAGCAATTTCAGCACCGTTTAAACGACCAGCAACCATAACCTTGATACCTAGAGCACCGGCACGCTCAGCACGAGCGAGAGCCTGCTTCATGATACGCTTGAAAGGCATACGCTTTTCGAGGTCAATGATCATAGACTGAACAGTGACTGGAGCGGATAGGTTAGGACGAGTAACTTCAACGATATTGAGGTTAATTTCGTTTAAGCGGAAGTTTTTGAGGAACTGCTTGTGGATCTTCTTTTTTAAATCTTCCACACCAGCACCGCCACGACCAATCAAGAGACCAGGCTTGGCTGCGTGAACATGGATAAAGATTTTGTTGGCACTGTTTCTTTCGATTTCGACACGATCAATACCAGCATCCTTGAAATTCTTCATGAAATAATTACGCACTGACAAGTCTTGCTTGAGGCGAGGAATGTAATTAGTGTAGCCACCAAACCACTTGGAAGGCCAAGTGTGGGTGATACCTAAGCGGATAACTTTTGGATTAACTTTTTTTGCCATAGTAATTATTTATAAATCTTCTTGATGCTTAATATTTAACTGCTAGAACCGCTCTTTCTTTGGAACAACTTACCAGTGAAAGCCTTGCCGGAAGCGCTAGACTTGGAGCCTCGACCTTCACGACGTGGATCAACAATTTCTTTTGGCTTATCGCTAGACTTAGCAGCTTTCTTGGTCTTTTCAGACTTAGGCTCATCAGCGCTAATATTCTTATCAGTAGGAACAGCAGCAGTATTTAGATCAACCGGCTTATCCAAGGCGACTTTACGAGCAAGCTTAACGCCGCTATCAACTAACTCACCCAAAACAATAGTCAAATGACTAGTACGCTTACGGATAGGAGTAGCACGACCTTGAGCACGAGGCATGGAACGCTTTAAAGTAGCAGCACCGTCGGCAAAGATTTCTTTAATAAAAAGATTGTCTTCAACTAAGTCATAATTGTGCTTGGCATTGGCCACAGCAGACTTAAGTAATTTGCTAACTGGCAAAGAGGCAGCACGACCAGAGAATTGTAATTGAGCCAAGGCAGGGCTGATCTTTTTACCGCGCACCAAATCAACCACCAAACGCAATTTGCGAGGTGAGATTCTTAGACTTTTGGCGTATGCTTTTACTTCCATATTGATGCTAATTTAAATTATTTTTTGGCGGCGGCTTGAGTCTTAGCCATCTTACCACCATGACCAGAGAACTTACGAGTTGGAGAAAATTCACCAAGCTTGTGACCGACCATGTTTTCAGTGACGATGACTGGAGTGTGAACTCTGCCGTTGTGAACACCAAAGGTGAAGCCAACCATGTCTGGAGTGATAGTACAGGCACGATCCCAAACCTTGATTACAGTAGCATCACCGGCTTTGAGATTCTTGACTTTGTTGACTAGTCGCTCATTGATATAAGGACCTTTCTTTAAACTTCTTGTCATATTATTTTCTACGCTTGATGATTAAACGACCAGAGGCTTTCTTAGGAGCGCGAGTCTTCACACCGTAAGCGTGCTTACCCCACTTGGTCTTAGGATGCTTCAAACCGATTGGCTGGTTGCCCTCACCACCACCGTGTGGGTGATCAACTGGGTTCATAGCAGTACCACGAACAGTTGGGCGAATGCCGAGCTTACGTGATCGTCCTGCCTTACCAAGACTGATGTGACGAATATCTAGGTTACCAACTTGACCAACAGTACAGAGACAACGCTTATCAACTAGACGAATTTCACCAGAAGGCATCTTGAGCTGAGCATATTTCTTTTCAACGCTCATGACGTAGATGGAGTTACCAGCACCACGAGCTAGCTTGGCACCTTGACCAGGCTTGAGCTCGACGCTGTGAACAGCGACACCAGCTGGAATAAAGGCAAGAGGCATAGCATTACCAGACTTGATTTCAATCAAAGAGCGGGAGCTCAAAACTGGGAAACCAACAGTCATGTCAACGGTAGCTAGAATATAGCGCTTGTCACCGTCGGCATAATTAACCAAAGCAATGCGAGGACCACGACTTGGGTCGTATTCAATAGTAGCAACTTTACCTGGAACATCAAACTTATCACGCTTCCAGTCGATGACACGAATAAAACGTTTGACACCACCGCCTTGATGACGAACAGTGATTTTACCTTGGTTGTTGCGACCAGCATGCTTCTTTCTGATGATAGTCAAAGGCTTGTGAGGCTTGACACTAGTGATATCAGAAAAGTCTTGGAAGCTGGCACTTCGACGTCCTGGTGAGGTTGGTTTAGCTTTAATAACTGGCATATTTTAAAAATTATTGAACTTAGACGCCTTCGTAAACATTAATAGTCTTACCGGCTGGCAAAGTAACAATCGCCTTCTTCCAATCTTTGCGCTTACCGACAATGCGACCACGAACTTTAGTCTTGCCTTCCATACGAACCATATTGACTTTAGCTGGTTTAATACCGTAAACATCTTCGATAGCCTTAGCTACAGAAATCTTGTTAGCCTTTAGCTCGACAGCAAACAAATACTTGGAGTCAGCTGCTAAAGCAGTACCCTTTTCGGTGATAATCGGCTTAACCAAAACACGGTAAGCTTGACTATGACGACGAGCGCTGGGCTTGGTGACAGACTTGCCTTTAGCAGGCTTAGCGTTGTCAGCGTACAAATCTTTCATGCTAGTATTAGACTTAGCAGTAGACTTGGTTTCGGAAGTTGTTTTATCAAATAAAGCCATATTAATCTAGTTATTTGCCGTAGCGTTCATTTAAAATTTTAGCGACAGCTTGAGGCATAATCAACTTCTTGTACTGTAGCAAATCGACTAGGTTAAGGTTATCAAAGTTAATGACCTTAACACCAACGAGATTGCGAGCAGAATAAGTCAATTGCTCAGAGCGACTGTGGTTAATAACCAAAACGCTGCGCTTGCCATTATCAGTTGACCAGAGAGCTTTGGCAAAAGCTTCTAGCATAGTGTTCACAGCTTTGGTTTTAAAAGCATCAAATTTCAGATCATCAACTAGAACAAGATTCTGATCATTAGCCTTGTCAGACAAAGCGATACACAAAGCCTTGTGCTTCATCTTGTCATTGATCTTAACAGAGAAGTTACGATCTTTGGTTGGGCCAAAAGTCACACCACCACCCTTCCAAATCGGAGAGCGTGAAGAACCAGCACGAGCACGACCAGTCCCCTTTTGACGCCATGGTTTTTTACCACCACCACGTACATCAGCACGACCCTTGGTATGAGCTAGAACTTGACGACCGTTAGCTACAGAACCGATGACAACTTGGTGCAACAAAGCAGAGTTAGGAGTGAGTCCGAAAACTTTTTCAGATAGAGTTTCTTCGCCAACTGACTGGGCTTGCTGATTGTAGACTTGATACTTAATCATAGCTTTATTGATAAATTATTCGGATTTTTCTTCTGCCTTAGTTTCAGCTGTGGTAACTGCAGCTTCTTCAGCGATAACTTCGGTAGCAGCTTCGACTGGCTTTTCTTCTGTGACAGTAGGAGCTTCTTCAACGACAGTAGCGGCTTCAGTCTTTGGCTCTGGCTTGGAGATTTTAAGTTCACCCTTGCCGTAGATTTCAACTAGAGAACCAGGAACACCCGGAACAGCACCTTCAATCAAGATTTCACCAGCCTCGGTATTAACAGCCAAAATATTGACACTAGGTAGAGTGACTTGGTCACCACCCATGCGGCCAGCCATACGCTTGCCTTTGAAAACACGTTGGACACCACCAGCACCGATAGAACCAGGCATACGCAATTGATCCTTAGTACCGTGAGTAGCATTGTGACCGTGGAAACCATGACGTTTGACCACACCAGCAAAGCCTTTACCCTTGGAAACACCAGTTAGCTTAACTTGATCACCCGCTGCAAAGCTACTTGGGTCAATAATGTCGCCAGTATTCAAATCGATGATCTCGCGATCAGCTTTGTCGAGACGAAACTCACGAACATAGCGGAAGTTGCCAAGATTTTTAAAATGACCCTTGAGGCTCTTAGTGATATTCTTAGCTTTCTTAGCACCAAAACCAAGCTGAACAGCTTCGTAACCATCCTTATCCTTGGTTTTCAATTGCAAAACAACACAAGTGCCGACCTTGAGTCTGGTAGCAACCTTGCGTTCTTCTCCTTGCCAGAGCTGAGTCATGGCAATCTTTTCAGCTAAGATAAATTTCATAAGTCTATAGATTAAAACAAAAAAACCGGCAATCAATAAGCCAGCTTAAATCAAAAAATGCGCTTTTCGCTTGTAGATTGATTTGAGTTTACTTGATTGATTATTTTCCTTTTTGCTCAGTCACGGCCTTTAGATAGTTCTCGATGTGAGCTTGTCTAAAACCCGATAGGAGCGGATTGTGATTGGGCTGATATTACATTTTGATTTCCACGTCGACACCGGATGGAAGATTCAAATTACTGAGAGACTCCACAGTAGCTGCGGTTGGCTCAATAATATCGACTAGGCGCTTGTGAATACGCATCTCGTACTGGTCGCGGGAATTCTTATGAACAAAGGTAGAAGCGTTGACAGTGTAGATCTTTTTTTCGGTTGGCAAAGGAATCGGGCCATGAACTTTGGCGCCACTTCTTTTGACAGTCTCTACAATGGTCTTGGTGGATTGATCAATGATCTTATGATCAAAGGACTTGATCTTAATCCTAATCCGCTGGCCTTCGTCTTTAGTCTTAGCCACTTTTGTCAGTTTATCAGTCATCTTTTTAAGTAACAGGAAAGTGCCTGTTTGGTTAAATGCTTGTTTTAAATAAACAAGTGTATCTTCCTCAACCGAAGCTGAGGAAGACGACTTGGTTACTTGATAATCTTAGCAACAACACCAGCGCCGACAGTGCGGCCACCTTCGCGGATAGCGAAGCGCTGTTTTTCTTGCAAAGCGATTGGAGCAATCAATTTGACCTTGAGGTTAACAGTATCACCAGGCATAACCATTTCAGTACCGGCTGGCAATTCGATTTCACCGGTCACGTCAGTAGTACGGATGTAGAACTGAGGCTTGTAACCTTTGAAGAATGGCTTGTGACGACCACCTTCGTCCTTGTTCAAGATATAGATTTCACCTTCGAACTCAGTGTGAGGAGTGATAGAACCTGGCTTAGCCAAGACCTGACCACGTTCTACTTCGTCCTTCTTAATACCACGGATCAAGATACCAGCGTTGTCACCGGCTTGACCGGAGTCAAGAGACTTGTTGAACATTTCGATACCGGTTACGACAGTCTTCTTGGTTTCGGTAATACCGACAATTTCGACTTCGTCACCGACTTTGACTTGACCGGATTCAACACGACCAGTCACGACAGTACCACGACCTTCGATAGAGAAAATGTCTTCGATAGGCAAGAGGAAAGGCTTTTCAACATCACGGATAGGATCTGGGATGTAAGAGTCAAGAGTGTTAACAAGGTTGACAACAGCGTCACCGTATTCACCATCTGGATTTTCAAGAGCCTTGAGAGCGCTGCCACGGATAATAGGAGTAGTAGCACCTGGGAATTCGTACTTGGTGAGCAAGTCACGAATTTCTTCTTCGACGAGGTCGATCAATTCTTTGTCTTCGACCATGTCACACTTGTTAAGGAAAACAACGATGTGAGGCACACCAACCTGACGAGCAAGCAAGATGTGTTCACGGGTCTGAGGCATAGGACCATCAGTGGCAGAAACAACGAGGATAGCACCGTCCATCTGAGCAGCACCAGTGATCATGTTCTTGACGTAGTCAGCGTGACCAGGACAATCAACGTGAGCGTAGTGACGCTTTTCAGACTCGTACTCGACGTGAGCAGTAGCGATGGTAATACCACGAGCTTTTTCTTCTGGAGCAGCATCGATCTGATCAACGGACTTGTGAGTAGCTTTGAAACCCTTTTTGGCCAAAACGGTCAAAAGAGCGGCGGTCAAAGTAGTCTTACCGTGGTCGACGTGGCCGATAGTACCAACGTTGACGTGTGTCTTTGTTCGTTCAAATTTTTCTGCCATATTGATTTAATAACGGTCTTTAAGCCAAGGCCAAAGTTTTTTGTCGGTTAAAGACAGCCAACCGTTGTAAATTTAATCTTTTAATTAATTATTTTAAAAACCTATACTTTCGTAACGCTTAGCGAATTTGTCACTCGCGAGGGCCTTACGATTGGATGGGATACTCCAGTTATTGCTAGTTTCATACTTTGACCCCAGTATCTCACCTAGAGACTCAAAATCAGGCTTGGTAGCCTTGCTTGGCTCAGTGGTAATTACTGGTGCTGCTGGCTCTTCAGCGATGATGTCATCACCGGAAACAGGAGCATAGTCATCAGAAACGGTAGCAAGTGGAGCTAGGACTGGCTCTGGCTCAGAATAGAGATAATTAAGCTCTTCTTCTGGCTCTAAATCGATGCCCGAATCCTGTGATAAGGCTTCAGAGGAAGATTCTGACCAATTGTCGATATCATCAGGCCAATCCTGCGTATCTTTACTGAAATCAGATAAAACTTGCTCATTCTTCCAAATAGCAATATCACCATTGATTTTATCAGCTAGTTCCTCTTCTGTCAAGTCTAGGACCGAGTCCTTGCTTGATAGTAGGCGCTCATAGTCATTTATGCCTAAAATTACACAAGAATTATCAGGCTGATAGCGATCAAAAATGACTAATTTATCACCGGTTTTATTGACTAAGTCAATGAATCTTTGCAATTGATCCATAGATATTAACTTATGGCCTGAATTACTGAAATATTGCTACTGACAGCATATAGCAAAGACTAAGCTAAGTCAATATATACTTGATTAAATCAACATTGAGCTGAAATTAGCTTTTGCCTTTGAGACAAGAACTGGTATCAGCCATACAGTTTGCAGAGCACTTAAGGGTGCCGCCACCATAAAAACCATAGCTACTACACTTTTTAACGCCAAAATTAGAGCCTTCACACTCCTCTAAGATGTCTTTTTTGCCATTACCGCAAGTAGCACTGGGCCCGTATTTATTCTGATTGTTATAAAACACTAAAGCAGCCTTAATCAACACACCTTGATTAGAATCACTAGTCTTGAGGGCATAGCTAGTACTAGTAAGAGCCAAATCAGCCTGACAAGTGCTAAATCGGTCACCTAGACTGGTCATAACACCATTAATGACTATCTTGGCACAATAATCACTCTGAGCAGGATCCTTGGGAGTAGCGATATAGGCCCAATTCGTCATAGCGGCCCAGACTGGAACTCTATCAGTCACCGACAAGTTGGCGTCAGCTGGCTCAACTTTAAAGTCTTGCTTTTTGAGAGTGTATTGGCTGGCATTAGTAGCTTTGACTAAAGTGTAGGCGCTTTCAGTAAAATTGAAGCCAGCGCAGTCAGTGTGCACAAACTCATTAGAGTAGCTAATAATACACCTGTTACCAGCCTGAATGCCCCAGTTATTACCATCAATCATAGCTTTAACAATGGGAGCGGAAGCTTGAAAAGATTTACCATTAACATTACAACGACTGATTTTGTCAGAACCGTCGTAACAATAAATATAAACATTGTCCTTAGCTAAGATAAAATGAACCTTAGGAAAGGGGCCGTATTTCTGTCCATCAACAATGACATAGTCAGTGTAGTCATTGACATAGCCATTATCATTGATCTTTTTCTTAGGGATTTTCTTGTAATAGTAAGCAATCCAGTGAAATTTACCAACGCTAATCGCTGTCTTGGTAGGGCCATCAGCGGCATCAAAATCATAAGGACCGTAAGTCTTGCTCATGATATGACGGTGATACTTATCGTAAATCTTGATATAGCCGGCGCGTTCGCGATAATTTTGATAGGCATAACCCCAAATATTATCAGAGATGCCAGAGCTATGAATCAAGCAACTGTCATCAGCGCTAGCGCTACAGGCTGATTCGAGAATTTTGTAATTATCAAATTTGATAAAAGCTAATTGGTCTGTGGTGGCTAGCCATTTATCTTTATTAACCAGCTGGAACTTGGGCGCACGAGGAGTCGAGCGATCATAAATAGGTGTGCTGACACCATTAACATTGACATAGATCTTGGATTTGCCGCCGTCCAACTGAGAATAGGTAAAGCCGTAAGCACCATCATCAGTGACCTGCAAGTTGCTGACAGCGGGATAAGGAGCGGCGCCTAGGTAAGGACCGATAGGCAGGCCGTCGCGGACTTGCACATAGGACTGACCCTGAGCATCGAGATAAGAAAAGGCGAAATTTTTCTTGGTAAGTGCGTAAGTAGCATCCTTGAATGGGCCATAGGGACCATAATCTTTGGCGTTACTATAATCAACCGCTAAGAAGCTACTAGCAATCATCAAAAATAACACTAGCCACTTTGTGGATTTGTTAAATTGAATCATAATCAAAAAAATAATTAGCTAAGTATTTTACTTATCTATGATCTGGATAGCTAGCTATTATATAAATTAGTTTAGAATTATTTATTACTGATATTAACCGTAGTGTAAGGAGTCTGTAATACTGCGCCACCGAGCTGAAGATTGGTACAGTCAGCTTTATTGGTCTTACACATAGAAGTATCAAAGCCTTGGCAAGTACTTGCGCAGCGAAGCTCGCCACACATAAAGCCGAGTGACTCGCAGCTGTTGAGACCGAGATCTTTGCCGTCACATTTTTCCTTCAGACTAGAGTCAATCTTGTTGTCGCCACATTTGAGACAGCCACCAGTGTTTAATTGACAGTCATTACCACAGGTCAAGCTGCCACCATCAAAGCCCAGAGTCTTGCAAGTTTGCTTGGCTAGATCGCGACCATCACAACTCTCACCGGCATTAATCTTGCCATTGCGATTGCAGACTGGCTTGTTGTCAGTGCAACCTCCACCAGAACATTTACAGTCATATTCACGACTAGCAATAGTCAGGCCTGGGTATTTGGAGCTTGGTACACAGTAGTATTCTTTGAGCTTAGTCGCTGAGAGACATTGATCACGATAAGGAATACTGCTACCCGACCCTGCAGTATTGCCGGCACCACTGATACGGAGATTACTTGCACCTTGGATAAAGGGATTGGTGCCACCGTCATTGTCAGTGCAGATGCTATTAGCAACGCAACTACTATAGTCTAGCTTACAGCTAGAGCTACATTTGACACCGCCACCATAAAAGCCCTTGGAAGCACAAGTCTTGCCACCAAAGTCCACGCCGTCACATTCTTCGTTGGCTTCACGTTTCTGATTGCCACAAGTAGCTTTTTTGCCACTGCTCGCTGGTGTTGAATTGACAAAATCAAGGCCGGCTCGGATCCAGACTTCTTGACCACTATTATTAATTCGCATGGCATAGCTGGTGCCAGTCAGAGAGAGGCTGGCCTGACAGCCAGGTAGATAACTCTTGTCGCCGACAGTTGTTTGATTGCTGACATTGTAATTTAAATTATTGATAGTGACACGAGCACAGTAATCGCTATTGCTAACACTTGGCGGGAAGGCAATATAGGCCCAGTTACGACCAGCGGCCCAGACTGGACCGGCGCCGTCTAGGCTCAGACGGGAGTTAGTTGGAGAGACAGCAAACTCTTCGCCATTAATGACATACTTGCTGAGGTCGCTCGCACGGACGATAGAGTAACTACCATCAGAGAGGCTGAGACGATCACAGTCAGCTCTCATCACCACAGTATTGATACTGATGATACACTGACCACCACTTCGGACACCCCAATTATTACCATCGACGATGGTCTGAAATTGACCAGTGCCAAAATCTTCGTAAACTTTACCGCCAATATTACACTTATTTTTAGAATCTAAATCAGTGTAGCAGTAGAGATAGACATCATCCTTGGCGTAGATATGATTGACGCTCAAAAAAGGACCACTGACAGTGCCATTAATCATGACATAGCCTCGTCCGCCGTTGTAATAAGAAGCAATCCAGTCACGGCGACCAATAGCAAGATTGCTGCGACGGTTACCAAGCTCCCCTTCTCGACCGTCAAAGTCATAAGGACCATAGATCTTTTGAGCATTACCACGGATGCGGTCAAAAATCTTGATATAACCTTTGTAGTTATGAAAACTTTCATAAGCATAGCCCCAGAGATTATCAGAAATGCCAATACTGTTAATCATACAAGGTTCGGTAGCGGCTGGGCTACAAGGCGCTTCTACTACTTGACCAGTGTTGAATTTAAGATAAGCAATCTGGTCAGTTGCTACCATCCATTTGTCTTTATCTACCATTTCTAGCTTTGGCTCACGTGGTAAGTAGCGATCACGGATAGCTATGCTTGTGCCATTGATATTGGCATAGAGACGAGCCTTGTCTGATTCCATCTTGGAATAAATAAAGCCGTAGGAACCATCATCGGTAACTCTGAGAGCAGTGACAGCTTGGTAGAGGCCAGCGGCACTATAAGGACCCATGGGCTTGCCATCACGGACCTGAACATAGCTCTTGCCAGTATTGTCACGATAGGAGAAGGCGAAATTTTTCTTGGACAAACTATAGACAGCCTCTTGAAAAGGGCCGTAAGGGCCGTACTCTTTGGCACTAACCGGACTAATGGCAAGCAAAGATAAAGTCAAAAAAGAAAAGACTGTAAGCAGTTTGACTGCTTGATAGGGCTGAAACATAGTTTGTAGTTAGTGACTTAGATAAGTGTTTTGATTATACCACAAAATGCTGGAAATAAAAAAAACCGACTTAAATTATTTAAATCGGTTTTGGATCTTAACCCAAGATGATAGGCTCATCAAGAAAGCCAATGGCACGTAGCTCAGCTAAAAATCTGATTGGAAAAGCGACGTAAGGTTCAGCGCCAAGATGGCGATGATTGAAATGAAAGTACTCGCCTTTGCTAGCCAAGTTAAACTTATGATTACGCATAACAGCAATCAAGTATTCTTGAAACAAGCTAAAGGTTGAAAGATGGTCATAGTAACCATAAAACAAACCATCATCACCAGCGGCGGCATCACGCATTTTGACTTGCTTACCATTGTGAAATAGAACCAAATCAACAGCCATGCCACTACTATGCGGTCGGTTGAGCGGATTATAAATACGATCAGCCTCAGCCCTTGAGCTCTTTAGAGCTTTGCGGATGTAGACATAAGCATAGGTTAGCTTGGACCGATAGCCCTCTTTGACAAAGAGCTGATAACCGTCTTTTTGGAAATCCAGTTGCGCCGCCAGTAGATCAGAGATAATCTGATCACTGACTTGTACAAAGGGCTTGATACCTAAAATCTGGCATTTTTGCTCATCTAGGTCGTACAAGGCCATCTTTTCGTAGTAAAAGCTGCTGCCAAATAGATTATAATCAGCGATATTAACAAGCTGACTAGCTACTTGTAACTCAGTTTCATCGGACTCGAAGTCAATCAATTCGCCAGTTAGACAAGCTTTGACAATAGCTATTTCATTAGGCGAATAACCAAAGCTCTCTAACTTAGTATAGAGAAACTCATTTTGTTGATCATTTAAAGTCATTATGATCCCCTCTCAAATTGTAAAAAAACTATTAAATTAAGTGATATATTCTTACAATATAATTGCTTTTTTGTCAATATGCCAATCTTAGCCTTTTTAACTTGATACTCGAATAATAAAAGACTCTCCCAGTGGAAGAGTCTTTTAAGAGAATTGAAGAGATTACTTCTTGGCCTTGTCGCCGATAATTTTGTCGGCTACATGACGAGGAGCTTCGCTGTAGTGCAAAAATTCCATAGCATAGTTAGCGCGACCCTGAGACATGGAACGCAAAGAAGTAGCGTAGCCAAACATTTCGGCTAGAGGCACCTTGGCACGGATAACTTTGAGCTTGCCGCGATCAGACATTTCTTCGATCTGACCACGCTTGGAGTTGAGGTCACCGACCACAGAGCCCATGTATTCTTCTGGGGTAGTTACTTCAACTTTCATGACAGGCTCGAGGATAACTGGGTTAGCCTTTTTACAAGCATCGCGGAAAGCCATGATACCGGCCATCTTGAAAGCCATTTCGTTGGAGTCAACTTCGTGGTAAGAACCATCAAAAACTTCAACCATGACATCAACCATTGGATAACCGGCCATAGTACCACGTTCAACAGCTTCTTTAACACCCTTTTCGATAGCTGGGATAAACTCTTTAGGAATAGAGCCGCCCTTGGTAGCATCCTTGAAAGAGTAGCCACCACCTTCGACATTAGGAGCGATACGCAACCAGCAGTGACCGAATTGACCTCGACCACCGGACTGTTTGACATATTTACCTTCAGCTTCGGATTGATTGCGAATAGTTTCACGGTAGCTAACTTGTGGCTGACCGATATTAGCTTCGACGCTAAACTCACGCTTCATACGATCGACGATAATGTCGAGGTGTAATTCACCCATACCAGAGATGAGGGTTTGACCAGTTTCTTCGTCAGTTTCGACACGGAAAGTTGGATCTTCTTCAGCAAGACGTCCGAGAGCCATGCCCATTTTTTCTTGGTCAACCTTGGTCTTTGGTTCAACAGCGATTTGAATAACTGGTTCAGGGAAGCTGATGGATTCTAGCAAGATTGGATGATCAACATCGCAGAGAGTATGACCAGTGAAAGTTTCTTTGAGACCGATAACAGCAGCGATATCACCAGAGTAGATTTCGTTGATTTCTTCACGACTGTTGGCGTGCATACGGACCAAACGACCGATACGTTCTTTTTTGCCGGTAGAGGCATTGAGAACATAGGAGCCGGAAGTGAGTACGCCAGAATAAACACGTACGAAACAGAGCTTACCGACAAAAGGGTCAGTAGCGATTTTAAAAGCCAGAGCAGTAAAAGGAGCGTCGTCCTTGACTGGGACTGGGATTTCTTGAGTCTCGTCATCAGTAGAATGACCGATTAGAGCGGCGACATTGATCGGAGATGGGAGATAATCGACAACAGCATCGAGCACGAGCTGGACACCGATGTTTTGCAAAGCAGTACCACAGAAGACTGGGTAAATCTGACTGGCAATGACACCCTTGCGAATAGCTTGCTTGATTTCGTCGAGAGAGATTTCTTCACCATTGAGATAACGGTCAGTTAGAGACTCATCACACTCGACAGCTTTTTCAATCATAATGTTGCGGTATTTAGCAACAATCTCTTGCATATCAGCTGGGACTTCAACTTCTTGAATGTCTTCGCCGTGAGCACCGTTGAAAATATAGGCCTTTTGAGTCAAAAGGTTAACAACGCCTTTCATAGTGTCTTCAGCACCAATAGGCAATTGAACAGCTACAGCCTGAGTATTCAAACGAGTATGAATTGAATCCATACACATAAAGAAGTCAGCGCCAGTTTTGTCCATTTTGTTAACGAAACAAATGCGAGGCACATTGTACTTGTCAGCCTGACGCCAAACGGTTTCGGACTGAGGTTCGACACCCTGACTACCGTCAAAAACAGCCACAGCAGCGTCGAGAACACGCAAAGAACGCTCTACTTCAACAGTAAAGTCGACGTGACCCGGAGTATCAATAATGTTGATACGATGATCCTTCCAGAAACAAGTAGTAGCAGCGGAAGTAATAGTAATACCACGTTCTTTTTCTTGTTCCATCCAGTCCATTTCAGCAGCACCTTCGTGAACCTCACCGATCTTGTGCTTTTTACCGGTGTAGAACAAAACACGCTCAGTAAAAGTGGTCTTACCGGCATCGATGTGAGCCATGATACCAATGTTTCTAGTCTTTTCTAGAGTATATTCTCGGGGCATAGATAATCAATTTACAATTATCAATTTACAATTATCGATGGGTCAAAATTTCTGCTTGGGAAATTATGATTGGTGATTGGCTTGCAAATTGGAAATTGGAATTTGGAAATTAAACAAATTAATTAGCGTGCGAAGTGGGCAAAGGCCTTGTTGGATTCAGCCATACGATGAACGTCGGCTTTCTTTTTCATAGAAGCACTTTCACCCTTGGCAGTATTGATAAACTCTTCGGCTAGCTTTTCAGCCATAGCCTTGCCTTTACGAGAGCGAGCAGCATCAATCATCCAGCGACAAGCCAAAGCAAAACGACGCTCACCACGAACTTGGTAAGGGATTTGGTAGTTACCACCACCAACACGTCGACCACGGACTTCAAGCAAAGGAGAGACCTGCTTAATAGCCTTGCCAAAGATATGGCGTGGATCTTGCTTGGTGATTTCACGAATGATTTCAAAAGCATCATACATAACACGTTGAGCAGTAGCCTTTTTGCCACCAATCATAATGTAATTGATGAACTTAGCAACATCAACATCGTGATATTTTGGATCTGGTTCAATGACTCTTTTAGGTGCTTGTTTACCTCTCATAGTTTTGGCTTTGCTGAGCAACCACTCTCAGTAAAATATTTATGCAACTACTTGTTTAATTAATTTTTATAAATGATTATTTTTTAGCCTTAGGCTTCTTGGCGCCGTAAATACTGCGACCATTGCGACGAGCTTCTACGCCCTGAGAGTCGTAGACACCACGGACAACCTTGTAACGGACACCTGGCAAGTCCTTGGTACGACCACCCTTGATCAAGACGATGGAGTGTTCCTGCAAGTTGTGACCCATACCTGGGATATAAGCAGTGACTTCCATACCGTTTGATAATCTGACCCTAGCAATCTTACGCAAAGCGGAGTTAGGCTTCTTTGGAGTGGTGGTGGTAACCTTGAGACAAACACCACGTTTGAAGGATGAACCAACGATAGTGACAGACTTTTTGCGATGCAAACTATCCAGCGTAACTTTGAGAGCTGGAGACTTTGGCTTTTTGGCAATTTTTTTTCTGCCCTGTTTAACTAATTGGTTGATTGTTGGCATATTTACAGTAATTTGTCCGACCGTGGCCGAAGTTATGTCTTAAGAAAAAGTAAAATAAAACCCGAAATTTCGGGAAATTGATATCCTTAAAATATCAGAAAGCTAAATATTAGTCAATAGAGTTTGCTAAGAGCCTTACAAAGAGTCTTTTTGGAATATTTTTGGCTAATATTGTGTTTTTTATCAGTTTAGCTAAAAAATAAAGCTTACTAAGACCCTGTTAAATGGACAATACTTAGAAAAAAAGACTCAGAATAGCACTCATTACTGGACCGAGAATGATATCAGTTAAACCAAGATAGACTAGAATCAAAACAACAAAGATCCCGTAAGTCTCATAGCGATAGAAAAAGTCTCGTCCTTTTTCATTCATAAAGCGCAAGAGCACCTTGGAACCATCTAGCGGTGGGATAGGAATGAGGTTAAAAACCATGAGTACAGCATTCACCAAACAGATAATCAAGCTCATAACATAGAGGCTACTAGCTAGAGAGCCAGCCATCAAAGCCATAGTTTCGCTGTTACCTTGCATAAAAAAGGCTTGCAAGAGACTAGTTTTGGTGCTAGCAGCAAGTGGTAAGAACTTAGCAAAAAGCCCAAAAACCACCAAAATAACTAGATTAGAAGCCGGACCAGCTAGCGCGACTTTCATTGGGCCGTTCTTGCTATCAGTGAAATTATAAGGATTAAAAGGCACTGGCTTAGCCCAAGCAATGAAGAAACGAGCACCGGATATGGTCAAGATAAGTGGCAAGAGCACTGAACCAATAGGATCGAGATGTTTGATAGGGTTAAGAGTCAGTCGACCGAGGTCCTTGGCAGTGTCATCGCCGAGACGATAAGCCATATAGCCGTGAGCCACTTCGTGGACAACAGCCGACATAATCAGAGCAATAATTTGAAAAATAGTCAGCATCATAGTGAGATTAAGATAGTATAAAAAAGCGCCGCTGTAAAGACAGTAGCGCTATATTTTAACATGGTACTAGGCCCATGAGACGACAATGATCATTCCACAAGGGTCTACAGAGTTGCTGATTACCAAAATTAAGCATATTAATATCAGCAGTCCAGACAGTCAAAAAAGAGTTGAGATGTCGAGTGATAGCAAGCTCTAAACCGCGGTAGCACTCGGGATAACAATCGTCTCTGTCAAAAGAAACAATCTGCTTAGAGATAGGAAAAGCCGAGGGATACTGCTTATAAAGCAGCGTAACACCCCTAAAACCAGCTAGCACAACTTGATTGGCTAGCAAGAACTCTAAGGCTCTCGATTTACTAACTATACTACCATCGCTGACTTCCCAGAACTTGGCGATATAAGACTCCCCTGCCTTGAGCTTGTGAGTAGCCTTGATATCCCTTCTAGCGAAACGATGAAAATCTATTAACCTGTTAATATTAGCATACTCAAAAAGCTTGAGATGATGATCGTGATCGTAATCATCAGGAACAGTAATTTTTATATCTAAGTTAAGACTACTAAATAAAGTGTCCTGAATATTTGATTGAAATTGGCTCATTTAACACCCCATGAATTGATAAAAGAACTAAATTGCCTTTATACGGTAAAGTATATTGCCTCTTTAGTCAAAAGCCACAAAACCGCTAGACTTAGCTTGACAGCAAGTAAAAAAGCTATTAAACTAGCAAAACATTGCTTTATATAATAT
>DBEB01000011.1:10764-11527 GCA_002293855.1 Candidatus Falkowbacteria bacterium UBA917 | reverse complement strand
AAACATTGCTTTATATAATATTTAGACTTCTTTTATGGCTAAAATTTGCGATTTATGCGGACGAGGATCTACCAAAGACGCCAGCCGCTCCCACTCCAACATCAAAACCCTCAAACGTCAGCATATCAATTTGCAGACTAGACATCTAGCCGGTGCCGCCATCAAAATCTGCACCAAATGCATCAAGACTGTGAAGACTTTGGCTGCTAAATAAGATTTGGAGATTAAAAAACCACCTTACGGGGTGGTTTTTTGTTATTCTGAGATTTAATTCTCGATCAGATCCAAATAGCTATAGTAAGACAAAACCAGAGATGATGATAATCCAACAGCTTAGTAGCCATACATAGATTTTGACGAAGCTGACGCCAGGTTTGGATGTATCAAATAACCAAGAGTAATTCATAAACTTAACGAGCTTTGGGAGTGACCCAGAAGCCCATGTATTTGCCAAACATTAGACGAGTTTGAGCTTCTAATCCTGGCACAGAACCAAAAATAATAATCGAAACTGGTAAAAACATCCACTGCAATAACATAACCAGATAGCGCCAAGCACTAAAGTCAGACGGTTTTTTGGGCAAGATAATGGTAGAGATGATGGCGGCCAGCACCATACCAACCATAGCACTAGTCATCAGAACTTGAGTGATAGCTGGTAGATTGACCGACAAAACACTTTCGTTGAATTTATCACCACCTAGTAGTAGTGGTAACCAACCAATCAAACCAATGATTAGAGCATTGGTCGCCCAAGAATGAA
>DBEB01000011.1:10293-10579 GCA_002293855.1 Candidatus Falkowbacteria bacterium UBA917 | reverse complement strand
CATTGGTCGCCCAAGAATGAAAGCCGTAGAGCTGAACCATAATCTGATAAAGGAACTTGGACTTTGGAATAGACGACCAGTTTTTGGCAGTGTTAAAGATCAAATAGGGCAAATTTTCTACGCCCCAGCCCCAACGACGTTGTTGTTTATAAAGATTGCGAGCTGTCGAGAGTAGTGACTTGTCCATACAAGCATCCATAAAGACTGGGAAATGCATAGGCTCGACACGATAATCACCGCGATAATAGAAAAAAGCATGAAAGAAGATGCGAGAGTCCTCACTGAC
>DBEB01000011.1:0-10103 GCA_002293855.1 Candidatus Falkowbacteria bacterium UBA917 | reverse complement strand
TGCGAGAGTCCTCACTGACCATAGCCGGAGACCAAAAACCAATATCAACTAAAGTCCGCCAAGACATAGAATGAGAAGAATAAGTCGCCAGTTTCTCACGACGGATCTGGAGCATCATTTGCCAAAAAGTATTAGAAAAAGCAGCAATACGAGCAAAGAAAGGAGCGCGCCAGACATTGTTATTGTAAATAGGAATAGGCTGGTAGCTTGAGCGATGAGGAAACTCAGCTGTGAAAAAACGATAGATTAAGCAATGGAAATAACCCGGCTTAATGACAGTATCAATATCAAAGACGCTAACTAAGATCTGGTCATAGTCGAGGCCGTCGGCATCAATAACTAAACGACGAGCTTCACGAGCAGCATAAGCTTGATTAGCACCCTTACCCTTGATCTCGCCAGGGATATTGTCAGGATGAATGGTGATCAAGAACTTTTTGAACTGTGAGCCGTATTTGGCGGCGATCTGCTGGGCATTTGAGAGGGCTTGCTCCCCTGCTCGGGCCTCGATGGCTAGGACAACAATCTGACGATCCTTGGGATAAGGATCAGTGGCAATAGCCTCGACAGTAGAACTGACAAGCTCGAGACTTTCATTGTAGGTTGGCAAAATAATGAGCTGATAAAAATCCTGCCAAGTAGCACTAAAGACACGCTCATCACCACTGCTAAGGACTGTGAAATTGCGTTCAGGTAAAGCTTGACAGGCCTTGACCCAATCAGTTGAGGAGCCGATTTTAAGCCTGCGATAAGAAGATAATAAGTGAATAGCTAAATACAAGACCTGCAATAACCAATAAATATCAAAAAGGATCAAGAAAACAGCCACCCAGACCGGCTCTAAACCAGAGAGAATAATTAAGCCCAGAAGCGTCAGCCATGACAAAGCTCCTGGCAAAATCTCCAAGTAGCGATAGAAACGAAAGTCTCGACCAGATAAGTCAGTTGCTTTACCGATTTTAAGAAAATCCATGTTAGCTGATAAAAGGCCCGCAGGCACTAAGTAATTTGCTAATATTTAACATATTATTGCTTTTTAGTCAATTTGTTTAAGTAGTCTAGATAGAGAGCATGACTGATGGTTGAGCCTAGCTGAAAAAGCGATTTAGGCTCGCTAACATTAGTAAAAAGCCCTTGTTTAACAGCCCGAACCACAGCTTGAGCACTTAAGTCCGTTAAATCCAAGACAGCGTAATCACTACGCAGGCAGGAAAAATTAAAATTATGCAAATCAGCAGTAGCGATAAAGGGTTTATGACGAGCAATACAAAGCTGATTGATAACTTGATTGGGATTGAGAAAACGTGAATAAAACCAAGAATTTTCGACCGCATCAAATAATGACCAGTACTTAAGTAGACGCTCTTTGCCTAGAGAAACGCCAAAGCCAAAATTGGGGTGAGCCGCGATGACAAGTAAATCAGGATGAGTAATGCGATACTGAGCCAGATCAGCAAAGCTCTGAACCTCGCCAATCGAAGCGTCGCAATTGATAGCGAGAGTATGATTGGCACTGCCACCTTCAGTTAGCTCAAGCTCAACGCCCGGAATGAGCAAGATGCCATTCTGGTCGGCATAATCTGACCAAGCCTGATCCCAAACAAAATAACGATGACAGGTATGAGCAAGGACAGCTATACCAGCTTCTTTAGCTCGGTCAATCAAATCAAAAACAGAGTAACCGATGACTCCACCTTCAACCAAATCAGCGCTAGTGTGACAATGCAGACTAGCTTTGACTTTCATAGAGAGGCTTATCCGAATCCTTGGCCTCTTTAACGGCCAGAGTGCGACCACGGAAGTCGCGAGCTGGAGCAGAGCTAATGTCTGATAAACTGAGTTCTGAACCAGAATCAGCTACTGGCGTCTCATTTACAGGACTCGGGGCTTTGACTGAGGCTGACTGAGAACTAGTTTGACTGAGCGAGGTTCTGGGACCAGCATAGTGGTTTTGATTGCCTGGTTTGTAAGAAACAGGAGCGGCTTTGTGCGTGGCACCAGAATAATTTGAGTTAGCACGGGGAGCTGATGGGCTAGAGTGATAATTTTTGGCAAGAGTAGTAGAGTTAGCTGGTTTTAATTTGTTTAATTCACGTTCTTTGGCTTCACGACGACTATCAAGCTGTGATTTGCGATCTTCTTTGGACTTGGCTAAACATTCTTTACAAAAGACCGGACGCACACCATCTGGTTCAAAATTAAGACGGGTTTTTTTGCCACAACTACTACACTCAGCCTCAAAACCGCTAGTCGCTGGTTTGACATAACTGGTGGCAGGAGCAGATTTGACTACTGGAGCGTCGGACTTTTGACTATCAATATCGCTGACTAGAGCCTTTGGTGGAGTAATATCTTCTTCGTGCCAAGAAGCGATGTCTTTTTCGACTTTTTCTTTTTCGTTGGCATATTTTTGACGGGAGAGGTTGATCACCACCGAGTCATTGCCAGTTAACTCAGAAGAAGCTAGCGGTGGTAGACAGCGAGCAGTAAAAGGGTCACTCGCCACACCGTCAATCATCAGCTTGAGACAGAAATTAAACTTAGGAATATTAACTAGGTCTTCGGCAGTGAAGACCGGCGTAAACTCTTTGACCAAGGACTCGGCATCAGTCGCGCCGACACGATAGACGACCAAGGTGCCGACGTTACCAAAGACAGCAGAACTAACTAACTCAGACAACTGCTCGATATACTGGTGACCCATGATCAGATTGAGACGATACTTACGAGCCTCGGACAAGATGTTGGCAAAGCTGTCTGTAGCGAAGTTTTGAAATTCGTCGACATAGAGATAAAAGTCATTACGTTCGTGCTCAGGAATATCGACACGACTCATAGCAGCGAGTTGAATCTTGGTAATCATCATGGCACCGAGCAGCTGAGTGTTGTCTTCACCGATACGGCCTTTAGATAGATTCATAATCAAGATTTTTTTCTCATCCATGATACGACGAATATCGATTGATGATTTGGATTGACCGATAATGTTACGGACTAGAGAGCTGGACAAAAACTGACCGACTTTGTTTTGAATCGGAGCGACGGCCTCGGAAGCGAATTTGTCCTGATAGCCGGCAAATTCTTTGACCCAAAAAGCTTTGACAACTGGATCTTGAATGCAGTCAACAACTCGCTTGCGAAAGTTTTTGTCAGCCAGCATACGAGTGACAGCAAGCAAGGTAGAACCCGGATAGTCCAAAATAGCCAAGATGGCATTACGGAGAATGTATTCCAAACGTGGACCCCAGCTATCCGCCCAGAGTTTTTTGAAAACACCGATCAGACCAGAGGCAACTAGATGACGTAAATGCGGTTCGACTTGTTCGACAATGTTAAAGGCAATAGGATGATCAGTGTCAGCTGGATTAAAATAAACGACATCCTCTACACGATGATCGGGAATGAATTGGATAATTTTTTCAGCTAGTTCACCGTGCGGATCAACCACAGCCACACCACGACCAGCACGAATGTCTTCGATAATCATGTTCTCCATCAAGGTGGACTTGCCCATACCAGTTTTACCAATGACGTACATATGACGACGACGATCATCAGCCTTGATACCAAATTTTTTGAATTGATTACGAAAAGTAGTTTCCGCAAAGACAGTAATAGGATTATTAGTAGCAGACATAAAAATTAATTAAACAAAAGGTAAATTAGCAGGAGCAGCACCTTTGTCAGAGTTTTCTTGCTCTAAAAATTTAATAAAATCACTATTTGATTTGGCTGGTAGTGGAGCTTTGGTATCTGACACAGCTAGAACAGAGGCGCTAGCTGGTTGAGCAGGGATAGAGCTCTCCGGCAAATGATAGTTAGGATCAAAGATAGGTTCTAAGTCAGAGCTGGAGCCAGAATTAGATGAACCAAAAGGCAGACTCATCGGAGCTTCAACTTTGCGACTGCTAGCACGCTGGAGCAGAGGCGCTTTGACAACAGCATCGATTGGGAAATGCCAAATAGTAGCTAATTCTTCGACATTGAGCACATAAGGAGCTTTGCCGACAGAAGAACTGCGATTTTTATAAGAACTGATAATTCTATTCTTGCGCTTATTGACACGAGGAGCAGCTCGGAAATAAGCAGTCGAAGTAGCAGTAGACTTACCATCAGGCATAAAGCCATTGAGGTCGAGAGCGGCAAATTGCTTCATGTAACCGACAAAGCCACTAACGCCCTTGGCGCGATTCATCACATTTTTGTCAGCCAGATAGATAGCTCGGATCTTGATACTATAACCGATCTTAGTCGCCTTCATCTGAATGGCGTCAATCTGACGCTTGGTCTTGGGATGCATATTCATCCAAGAAACTTCTTTGTCTTTTTCGGGAGCCTTCTTGATAGTGACATTCCAAGGATTAAGTGACTCGGCCAGCTTACCAATGCCGACTAAAATCTTGCCAAAAAGAGTCTTGCTAAAAGGTGAAGCTTTTTTCTTGATGCCGGCTAGCTTGTCAATAGTAGCCGCTGAATCTTTGAGCCAATCAAAACCAGTTGGGGTAGCGATGATTTGATACCAGAGTTGCTCACCGGGCCCGAGACTACTCATAACATCCATGAGACTCGCCATCGTATCACGATAAGTCATCTCAGGAGCTCCCAGCATATGCTCAAACTCTTTGTAGACCTTGATCGGCATAGCCTGAGGGCCAGTGAGCAGAAAGTCACTACCCCAGAGATCTTTGTCCAAGTCAGGATAGCGGTCAGGGGCTGCATCAACGTAATCATTAACAACGGAGATTTCAGCATCGGGATATTGAGCGTAGAGACCGGTCATCACAAAATCTTTGAAGCCAGAAGGGACTCGAATGAGAAATTGGATATAACCTTCGATAGAAACAATTTCAAAACTAAAACTTTGCTGATACTTACCCTCCCACCATTTTTCCATCAAGTTAGGACCACTTTGAGCGGCATGTAGATAAGAGAAAAAGTTCTCGACGGATTTGGGTGATTGAGCATTGTTATTAGGTACGTCAATGGCAAGCAAAAGATAACTTTGCTTAGCTGACCACAAACTAGAACGCCAATCAAGCCACAGCTCACGAGCGAGCCACAAAAAAACAAAAGCAAAAGGCATCCAGCCAAAATACCAAAAAAATAGCCGATAGATAACTTGACCAAAAGGCAAATCGAGTAGCTCAGCGTATTGAGCGAGATAGAGAGTGATTTCCATAATTAACGTTATCAATCATAGCACAGAGCCCTAGTCATTAGCAATTTATGAGAGACGCAAAAGAACACTTAAAAAGCCGCTCGTAAAGCGACTTTATTAAGTAACAGAGAGGAAATAAATAATGAATTACTTTTTGGCATTATCAACCAAAGTGTATTTACCATCGGTAGTTTTCTTGAAGCGGTTTTTATTCATGAGAGCTAGGTTGATGGTAGTTTGCTTGACCAAACGTTGTTTCATAACCGCATTAGTCAAAGCTTCTTTGGTCATTGGGCTAGCTTCAGCCTTGAGGATAGCTTCGACGACATCAGCGACTGTGCCGTTTTGGTAACCCCATTCTTTGAGGCCGTACATACCACGACCAACGAGGACATATTTGTCATCCAAGATTAATTCGTTATGAGTGGTGGCAGTGTTAACGCTTTTGGAGTCAAAACCGAGCTCAGTGATACGCTTGGCGATATCGCCATAGTACATTGGTTTGCCATGATCTTTGAGGACGAGATAAATCTTGTCATTGATAGTCTTTGGCAAAATCTCACGAGAAGAGCTATGACCCCAGTGGCCAAACTTGTTTTGATCGAGTTTCTTAATGGATTTAATCAAGCCGTAGACGACACGATTTGGCCAAACTTTGCCAGAGTATTCAGAGAGTGAAGACTTAAGATAGCTACTGAAGTCAGGCTTGTCTGCTACTTCGAATTTGGACTGATGTTTGCGGTAAGACTCGGACTTGAGAATCAGGTCAATCAAGTCATCAGTCGCTACCATCAGCTTAGCCTCACTAATCTTATCAAGAGCTTCGGTGGCTACTTCAGCCAAATGATTGACAGTGTATTCTTTGAGCTTAATAAGATCGTTAAAGATCTGATCTTCACTGATTTGATCTAAATTATCATTGATAATACGGCTAATGAGGAAATTGAGATGATTATTGTAATCAGAGCTCTTGTGATTAGAGTTCTGTAATTCGGCTAAACGAGCCAAGATTTTGAAGAGATGCTCTTTGTCCAAAACACCACCATGTTCCACCAAGAGATCATGAATAAGAGTATTTAAACCACCAACAAGAGCCTGGGAATTAGTATTTTTCTTAATTTTATTAACACCAACATTTTCGATTTGACGAATACGTTCACGAGTTAGCTTGTGAGCTCGACCGATGCTTTCTAGAGTCTCTTTTTCAACACCAACCAAACCGTAACGGCGACGCAAAACATCCTGTTCACGAGGGTTAAGGACAGACAAAAGATGGTTGATAATCTCAACCAAGTCTAAACTAGCCACTTCTTTGATTTGGCTAGTAGTTAGATTGTCTTTTAAAATAGACTCATCTTTCATAAGAAAAGACTAGCAAGCCACCCCTCTATTAACAGCCGCTTTAGTTATTTTTGGCTAATATAAGTAAATAATTAGCAGTAGTGATTAATAAAAAATCGTGATTAAAATATAGCATAATTAGTTAAATAAGTCAATAGATGGCACTAGAAGCTCCAAAAAGCTAAAGTAGGCCATCTTCATCCAAAACCACTATTTTGTCGCCATCAAGGACATTGTAGAGAAAAATATCAGCAATTTCACGACGGTAGGCAAATTCTTCGTCGGTCATAGTCGAGTAATTAACTTCGCGAACCAGCTCATCTTCGAGCTCTTTGACCAGCTTAACTAGTTTGACCTTATTAAAGTCACCGACCATCAAGAGATCGATATTGGAATCAGGATTACCAACAAAGAAACCAGTAAGGACTAGTAACTTAATCTTGCCGAGACGCTTGAGCTTGTCGGCAAAGTCTTTTTCGTACATGATCTGAGACTTGACAATCAGAGCCTTGATTTCATTAAAAAAGGCAAAATCACGATTGGCTTGATAAAACTTTTTATCAGCTTTTTTGTCTTCTTTTTTAACAACTTTTTTGCCTTTTTTGGTAGCAGTCTTAGGCTCTTCAGCGACTTCAACAGGCTCAATAGGAGTTTGACTGAACTCTTCGGGGTCAGCGGCGCCAGAACGAATAATACCAATTTCTTCAAGGTTAACTAATTCACGATGAACACTATTGAGCTGCAAAGAGAGATTGCGGGCAATTTCACGAATATAGTAACGCTGTTTGTGGTGTAATAAAAAAAGCTTGAGCAGCTTAACACGGGTATGAGAACCAAATAATTTGTCTAGCATAGTTTGATAAATAGCCCGAAAGTCAAAAGTCTTAAAGTTACAAAATACTTTTAGACTATTTATTTGTGGTCTTAGTCTTTTTATAGTATAATATCAGCGAGTTCTGGTCAATAGCTAATTGAGCTTAATTAGCCATTTTTGTTTTTGAATAATGCCTATTTATTATAAAATTGCTAAGTTAGTTTTAAATCCTGAACGTGCCAGTTTGGTGACACGTATTCATATTAGTCAGCCTGATACTGAGCAGGAAGAATCATTAGGCAGACTCCTGATCTTGACTGAATTTCCAAGTAAGAAAGCCGACTATCAGGCTCTGTTTAATCTGCTAATAGAACAGTTTTCAATTGCTTATTATGAAAATGAGCAGGTTTTATTGTTAAATAAACTGGCCACTGTGACAGTGGCGAGTATTTTTGAAGCAGCGGTCAATAAAATCAATCAAATTTTGTTTGAATTACAACAAACCCAAAGTATTAAATTTAGTAGTAGCGAACTAAGCCTGACCCTTGCTGTCATTCACGAAAATAAAATTCATTTTGCGAGCATTGGCAGAAATCAAGCCTTGCTCATTTATAAGCCCAAGAGCCAAGTTGGCATTAGTGAAACAGCTCTTAGCCTCATTAATATTTCCAAAAAAACTCGTGACAGCAAAGATGAGCTCTTTGCTCCCAATAAGGTACTGGCCAATATTATCAGTGGTCAAGTGCCTCAAAATGGTTATTTCATCTTTAGTAACGAAGCTTTGTACGAATACTTGTCAGAGAATAAACTAATTAAAATTATTAGCACTTTGCCACCATCTGGAGCAAGCGCTCAGATTGAGAACGAGCTACAACAAACTCATCTGGCCATCCCCTTTTCTTTGATTATTATCAAAAATCATAAAGGCCAACATCAAGAACAAGAAGATAATCTAGTCAGCCCAGCTCCAGAACCAGAGCTACGCAGTATCAGTACGCACCGGACCCATATGCCGAGTCGCCCGGAACGTGATATTAACAAAGAATCAATCCGCTCGCTTAATTTAACAGAAGATCAAACAGCGGCCATTTTAAAACCGTCGGGAATATTTAATTATCGCAAAGCAGGAGCCTTATTCACTGGCTTAGCCAGTAGCTTGAGACGACAACCCAAGCAAAAGCTCAAAGTCTTGCCAGCCAAAATCTTTGAACGTAAGCAACGCTTACTGTCTTGGCAAAAGATTTTTAATGTCTTTGCGACTATCGCGGTGTCGATTTGGACTCTAGTACTAGCAATCAGCAGTCAGATTACTGATCGTGACAAACGCAATAATTGGCTAACTAGAATGAGGCTGATTAAGAGTCGAATTACTAAAACTCACTTGATAATGATGGGTGTGGTGCTAGTCTGTCTGAGTCTATTTATCGCTAATGCTTACAAAATCAATCAGGAATCAGCTAGAAAGCGTATGCATGAGGAAGTCGCTGAACTCATCAAGGCGATTGAAAAAGAAGAAAGTCAGATCGAGGCGGATTTGCTCTATGGCAACAAAGACAAGGCTAGGAATAGCTTAGCCCAAATTGGCATTATCTTGCGTGACTTCCCGAAGCAGATGAATGACGAAGAAAAGGCTCGCTATGATATCAAGAATGCTAATTACCAAGAAAAGCTAGCCAAGATCAATAGCATAGCGACTTTTGAAAGCTTGGAAGCGGTAGCTAGTAGCAAGGATGGTACTTTAAATAACTTGGCTTCAAGTGGTGATTATCTTTATCTGACGGTAGATAATAAGATTGTCAAAGTTGATAAGCAGAGTAAAACTTTTAAGACTTTGTCGGATCTCGATAGTGATTTGAAGTTTGGCTCGACGGATAATAACGGTGTTTACTGGCTATTGTCAGCTGGTAAAAACATGATTCAGATCAATCCATCTGATAGCGTCAAGAGATTTGCACTAGAAGAAGCTCCAGACAATATCAAAGGCTTAGAGGTTTATTACAACAAGCTCTATCTATATACTGATACTGACAAACAGGTCTATCGCTACCAATTAACCAGTGATGGCTTCCGCAGTAAGAGTGCTTGGCTCAAAAATCCAGAAGGTCTTGATGCGATCAGGTCACTATCGATTGATGGCTTTGTTTATCTACTCGATAAAAATACTATTCACCAGTTTGGCAGTGGTCGTCCACAAAACTTCTCGCTATCCCCTGTTGAGCCGTCGCTCGCCAACCCTAGCAAAGTCATTGCACTCAAAGAAAAGGACTATGTCTATGTCCTCGAACCAGAGGCTCAACGAGTGGTAGTCTACAATAAAAAAGGTAATTTCCTAGCTCAATACAAAGGCGCTGAGCTTGATAAGCTTATTGATATAGCGGTTGATGAAAAGTCTGCGATGATCTATTTACTCTCCGGTACAACCGTTTATCAAGCCAAATTACCGATGCCTACTATTAGTCGATAATGGAGATGCAGTATATTTTAAAACTAACCACTGAGGTTAGTTTTTTAATAGTTTATTTAATTGTGTCATTTCGAACGGAATGAAATGGAGAGAGAAATCGCTTAAAGGTTATTACTCCTATTAGGTGGTTAATTAAAACTAATACAATGATTGATGTTTAAGGGATCTCTCACTGCGTTCGAGATGACACATAATGAAAACGTTCGGAATGAAATAGAACTTGACTTGAAATAATATAATGTAAAAACTGTGTCATTTCGAACGAAATGAAATGGAGAGAGAAATCGCTTAAAGGTTATTACTTCTATTAGGTGGTTAATTAAAAC
>DBEB01000022.1 GCA_002293855.1 Candidatus Falkowbacteria bacterium UBA917 | reverse complement strand
ATTTAGCCATAAGTTTATACAAGCTTAAATACTTGATGCAGTATATCACAAATTAATCGTTCTTATAAGTAATAAGTTGTTAAAGTGCTTATCACAGCTAAAGCTGTCAAAACAAAACAACCCACCTGACGGTGGATTGCTTTGTTTTAGTAGTCCCAGTGACTGTCGGTAGCTTTGTCAAAGAAGGTAATAATGAGCGTCCTGAAGAGTAGGACGAGGTAGTTTTGTATAGATATTTAGATTACTCAACTTTTTCTATTTTAGTAACTTCTATGCTCGGGATGACACGATTAAAATAATCAACTTCTGTGTCTAAACTATCCAATTTCCCAGTTATGATAAATTCATCTTTTTCTGAATTAATTTTATCATAATCAATATTTGAGTAGTTCTTAAACATTAATTCAACCAAGTTACCATTCCAATCTGACTGATAAGACGAATCCTTTTCCGTTGCTAGTTCTTTTGGTATAGCCCAAAACCAGTCACACTCAGAGTAAATATCAGGATTTTTATGACTATCGTCGATTATACAAAATTTGATACCATCAATTTGACTGTATTTAGAAGCTATTTTACCCCTCCATTTAATTTCTCTGCCTTTGTAAGATTTTATACCTTGATCCAACCTTGTAATTTCAGAATACGTAATACTGTTAACTGAATAATTAAAATACTCTCCTTCTTTGGTCTTATGAAAGTAAAAATAACACCCTAAAACAATCATCAAAGAACCACTTAGCATCAAAATAGCAAGTTTATTATTTTCCATCTATTTTAAAACTAAATAATATCATAGTTTCTAATAGCCAATTTTAGCGCACATGTTTTTTAGATTATCAATACTTTTATTTTGAGAGTCTATCATCGCACCTATAGAGGTTTGTCCAATTTTCAAGCTTCTATATTTTTTAAACTCTAGACCGAGTCCCTGACCAGATGCTTTTGCAAAATCATAATCCCAGTCAGAGCAAAAATCCTTAGGCGATTGACTAAATTCTAAAACGCCACGCATATGAATTTCATCATTTTTATCATACTCATACCTAAAATCTTCAATAATCCTATTATTTTTTAAATCATTTTCTAACTGAGTAACCCTTAATTGAAGTTTTATAATTTCAGCCTCGTAATTCATTACTTTCTTAACAGAAGCACCATATACAACCATAGGAGCCAGAACCATTAAAATACTCAAACTAATTAAAATTTTCTTCATATCTTTGTACTTTACAATCTCAATATCTAGTTAATGTAGCACGGACAACAAAAAAAGACCAAAGTTGTCTTTTTAAAAGTATAGACTATGTTGCATTGATAATTTGCGATTAATAATCATGGATAATCACAAACGTCTATAAATTAGACTAATAAAAAATTGACTCAGTCTTTATTTTCCTCTGACTTTATAATATAGGCACTGTGCACGGTATTGCCGTTGATTTGCTTATTTTCTATTACAGAATCGGTTTTAAACTGCAACAACTCCTCTATCAAATGTTCATCAATCGGAAAAATAGCAATGCGTGCAATTTCAGCAACCTCAACAGGCTTTAGTGTCTCTATAATTTTTTTACGCACCAACTCAAAAACTTCAGCCCTATTATCGTCTGTTGCCCAAGAAGCACTAATAACAACCGTCCATTTATCTATAAATTCGTCCATTTTTAACAAGGCAAAAATAGCGACACTGCCCCGCTCCGCTTCAACACTATTTAAAATTTTTTTAAATTTTTCTACCATAACTCTTTTCTTTCTAAAATTGGAATAATGCCATCTGGTTCTGCTGTCAGGTAAGCATATAACTTTCTAGTTGTCTTTTCATCAAATTTACAGATAGCTTCATATCTAATACTGGTCCACGCTCCGCTTTTTGTGTATTCTTGAGTAAAACCCGACCAACTACTTGCGCCTTCACCGGATAATCCAAAAATTTGTGATGCTCCTGAAATAATCAACAACATATCAAAATCATGCGTTAAAAAATAACTTGTAATTTTTTGATTTTTTGTTGACTGTACTTCTGGGTATGTAGATAAATTTAATACCTTGCAGGTTAGTGTCTTTAGCACACATTCTAGCACAAAACCCATTATATAAACAGCTACGCCCCACTCCTGATTAGCCATTAAAAACTCGACTGTCTTTAGCCGTTGCTCTGCAATGCTTTTAAAATCACTAGAAGTAGCCATATTTCATTTTAAAAAATACAAGTTTTTATAAACTTTTGTTAGAGTTTTATACAGACAAGATGTAGTCCCTAGGGGAATTGAACCCCTGTTAACGGCTTGAAAAGCCGCTGTCCTAACCATTAGACGAAGGGACCTTGGTCAATTAACAAAAAATGCCCAAGGCATTAATGTTTTGATATTATAATGTTTTTTAGTTTTTTGTCAAATATTAATAGTCGTCCCCTACTTGACTACTTTGCTAATACTACTAGCCATAATTTCTGGCACACAGAGGCCAAAAACTGTATTAGCATAAGCGCAAGTAGTGCCAATCATAGCACCATCAATATCGACTAGTTCGCCTTGCCAATCACTATAATCTAGATCACTATAGCCGACGATATAAAATTTGGAGTAACCCCTGATAGCCACGGCGCTCTCAACAGCCAAATCAAAGCCACCAGCGAAACTGGTAATAACCCGACCATGAACATGGATTGGGATCGGGTGAGCATAGCTTTCTTCTTTGTTTTCTAGGTTTTCTAGGACTTTGGTGCCAGCAACAACAGAACGCGACTTCTTTAACTCTTGGTTACGAGCCCGATAATGCTCAGCGGTGACAAAAAACATAGCCACCAACACAGTGAGAGCAAAAAGACTGATTAAAGTTAGGTTACGAGAGAATGATTTGAGCATGACAAGACTTTATTATGATAAGTTTAGCATTTAGATTGATTTTAAGCAATAATAATGCTAGCTTTAAGTGAGTAATATGAAAATATTAGCAATTGAATCATCCTGTGACGAGACGGCGGCAGCTGTGATTGATGGTAAAGCGGAGCAAGTCCGAGTGTTATCAAATATCGTCTCTTCACAAATCGAAATACACAAAAAATACGGTGGCGTCATACCAGAGCTGGCTGCGCGTGAGCATGTCCGCAATATCATTCCGGTTATTAACGAGGCCTTGTTTGAGGCTGGCATTAAGCCTAGTGAGGCAGCCAAAAAACTCGATGCGATTGCGGTGACAGCCGGACCAGGACTAATGACCGCCTTGAGTGTCGGCGTAGAAAGTGCCAAGAGCTTGGCGCTGGCTTGGAAATTACCTGTGATAACTACCAATCATATCGCGGGACATATTTATGCTAATTGGATCCTGAGCGAACAACCCAAAGCTAAACTACAATTTCCGATGGTGATCCTGACAGTCTCTGGTGGACACAATATGTTAGTGCTGATGAATAGTCATTTGGATTATACAGTAATTGGCGACACTCTAGATGATGCAGCGGGCGAAGCTTTTGATAAAGGAGCCAAGATGTTGGGGCTTGGCTATCCCGGAGGTCCAGCCATCGCTGCAGCTGCAGCTTCAATTGACAATGATCAATTATCAATTATCAATACATTGCCTAGACCGATGATCACGGCAGCTAATTTTAATTTTTCTTTTTCAGGTCTCAAGACTGCTTTGCTTTATGCTTTGAAAAAAGACAAAACTTGGCGTAAGAAGATCCCCGCCTATGCAGCCGAATATCAGCAAGCCATCATTGACTGTCTAGTAGCCAAAACTATCAAGGCAGCCAAGAAATATCAAGCTCAGACTGTGTTACTCGCTGGTGGCGTGAGTGCTAATAAAGAATTACGCCGGCAACTAGCTGAAGCGGTGGCGGTCAAATTACCAGGAGTCGGTTTTGGATTGCCAGAATTGCAATATACTACTGATAATGCGGCAATGATTGCTAGCGCCGCCTATTTCTTAGCTCGTGAGAAGCACTATACCCCCTGGCAAAAGATCAGCACTAATCCAAACCTAGATTTAATTTAAAAACTTTACGCAGACTACATTAACTATTAAACTGTTATTATGACTACTTCTAAAAAACCAACCATCTTCTCTGGCGTCCAACCAACTGGTAATCTACATCTAGGTAATTATCTAGGTGCGATCAGTCAGTGGGCTGTCATGCAAGAAAAGTATCAATCTATTTTTTGTATCGTCGACTATCATGCTATCACTGTCCGCCAAGACGCAGAGACCTTTCGCCAGCAGATTTTAAATACCGCTAAAGTCTATCTAGCGGCCGGCATTGACCCCAAGGAAGCAATTATCTTTCAACAGTCAGACATCAAAGAGCATACTGAGCTAGCTTGGATTTTGAATTGTGCCAGTGCGCGCATGAGTGACCTCGAGAATATGACCCAGTTCAAGGATAAATCTACCGCTAAGGGAGAAAATGTTAGCGTGGGACTGTTTGATTATCCAGTCTTGATGGCGGCTGACATCTTGCTCTATGGCACTGATGCGGTACCAGTTGGTGATGATCAGAAGCAGCACGTGGAGCTAGCTCGTGACCTAGCCAAGCGCTTCAATCATGACTTCGGTGAGACTTTTAAGATTCCGGAAGTCGTGATTCGCAAAGAAGGCGCCCGCATTATGGGCCTCGATAATCCCAAGCAAAAAATGAGCAAATCAGCGAGCCCTGCTAATTATATCGCTCTGACAGATAGTGCTGAGATCAATCACAAGAAGATTATGCGGGCCGTGACTGATAGTGGCTCGTCCGTGACTTTTGATAAGGATAATAAGCCAGCGATTGCGAACTTGTTAACTATCTACTCTTTACTGTCTGGCAATACGATTAAAAATCTAGAACACAAGTATCGCGCTGGTGGTTATGGTGATTTCAAAAAAGACTTAGCAGAAGTGGTGACAGACTTCCTAGCTGATTTCCAGCAGAAGTTTAACGCTATCAGCGATCAAGAAGTGCGTGAATTACTAAAGCACAATGCCGAATTAGTCAGACCAAAGGCGCAAGCAACAATTGAGAAGGTTAAGAAACAATTGGGTTTGTAACTAGAAAATAAGCTATAAAAAAATCACCAGTGTTTAGCTGGTGATTTTTTATTACTAGCCTGATTAAGCTCTGATTAACCGCAAAAGCTCATCTCGCTTTTCTTCCATTTTATCTTGACTAACTGCTTCAAGATTTAGACGCAGGAGTGGCTCAGTATTGGAAGCGCGGACATTGAACCAGTAGTCGTCGTAAGTGACGGTAATGCCGTCGAGATCGCTTTGCTGGCCGTCGCCGTAGCTAGCTTTGATTTCCGCAATTTTAGCTTGCGGATCGGTGACGGTGCTGTTGATTTCGCCGGAGTGGAAGTACTTTTGATAAGGCTTGATGTAGTCGCTGAATTTTTGGCCTGATTTGCTTAAGGCTGCCAATATCTTGAGCGTGACAATCATCGGGACTTCGTAGCAGCCTTCGGGCATATTGAGGAAGAAATGGCCCGAGGATTCGCCGGCAAAATAGGCGCCTTCCCTGATAGCTTGCGCTTTGATGAGAGAATGACCGACACGAGTGACGGTAGGAGTGCCGCCACTTGCAATAATAGTGTCAGGAGTAATGCGACCGGGGCGGATATCGTAAGCGATTTTAGCGCCGGGTTTTTCGGCTAGGAAAATTTGGCAGAGAATGGCACGCGTGACACCTGCTTCAACCGCCTGACCATCTTCGGTGACAAAGAAAATACGATCGGCGTCGCCGTCGGTGGAAATACCGAGATCAGCGCCTTCAGCTTTGACGCGCTCACACAAAGAAAGCATATTTTCGTGCTTAAATGGATCAGCTTCGTGAGCTGGGAAAGTACCGTCTAAGTCCCAATTCATCTTGATAACTTTGACTTGTGGCAGATGGGCAAATAACTCATCAAAGAAAGTCGCACCCATGGCATTAGCGGTATCAATCACGACGGTCAGGGGTTTAATCTCGGCCAGATCAATATGCTCTAAGTCAGCTGCGACTTGGTCAGCGACGACACCAGTTTTGTCAGTGACCGAGCCAGCTGTGACGCTTGGACTAAAATTACCCGCTAGGACTAGATTACGAAGCTCTTCCATACCATTGCCCTCGCCGATCGGCAAGGCGCGCTCACGGACCATTTTGAAGCCGTTATACTTAGCCGGATTATGACTAGCAGAGACTTGAATACCACCGTCATAGCCATAATGAGCCACGGCGAAATAGAAAGTGGGAGTGCTAGCTAGGCCAATGTTAATCACTTCAGCACCAGCCTCGACTAGACCTTTGATGAGGCTCGCTTGCAAGGAGAGCGAAGAGAGACGCATGTCGCGTGCGACTACTACCTTGAGATTATCGCGACCAAGTTCCTTGCGCCTCAGCGCCACATAAGCGTAGCCCAATTTGTAAGTCAGTTCTTCGTCATAATCAACTTGATAAACACCGCGGATGTCGTAGGCTTTAAAAATACTGGCATTAACTTCCATAAAAATAGATTAGTTATCTTGGTTTTAGTATAACAAGAAATAAGTAAATGCCAAATCAATATCGGTCTTGGAACTTGCTTTAGGCGTTTTAAACAGTTAGACTGAAAAATATAATTATCTCTATGGATCAAAAAATCAAAAATTTAGTCAAAGCCGAAACCAAACGCCAACAAGAGCAGTTAACACTGATTGCTTCTGAGAATTATATTTGGCCAGAGGCACAGAGTTATTTAGCGAGCAGCCTGACCAATAAATACAGCGAAGGTTATGCTGGTAAACGCTATTATCCAGGTAATCAGATCATCGATGAGATTGAGCAACTGGCCATAGAACGTGCCAAAAAACTCTTTGGCGTCGAGCATGTCAATGTTCAAGCCTTGTCAGGCGCACAAGCTAATCTGATTATTTACAGCGCCTTACTCGCTACTGGCGACACTATCATGTCTCTCGCCCTTGATCAGGGTGGACACCTGTCGCACGGTCACAGCGCTAGCTGGACCAGTAAGTTATACAAGTTTGAACACTACCAATTAAACGCCCAAGGGAGCATAGACATGATGGCGCTCGCCAAGCAGGCCAAAGCAGTTAAGCCAAAATTGATTGTAGCTGGTTTTAGCGCTTATTCACGAGAGATTGATTGGGCGAGTTTTGCCAAGATCGCAAAGTCAGTTGGCGCTTATTTAGTAGCTGACATCTCCCATACCGCCGGTCTGATTGTCGGCAAGGCCATGAAGAGCCCAGCCGAGCACGCTGATGTCATCATGACAACGACTCACAAGAGCTTGCGTGGACCAAGAGGAGCATTGATTATGTGCCGTAAGGAACTAGCCCAAAAGATCGACCAAGCAGTTTTCCCTGGCTTGCAAGGTGGTCCTCATGATAATGTCATAGCAAGCATTGCCACTACTCTGGCTCTGGACACCGGCAAAGCTTGGCAAAGTTATGCCAAGTCAGTGGTAAAAAATGCTCAAAGCCTAGCCAAAGCCTTACAAAAGCTAGGCTACGAGATAGTATCTGGCGGCACAGATAGTCATTTGATGATTATTGATCTGACCAAGCAAAAAATCAGCGGCAAAGAAGCTGAGACGAGACTAGCAGATATTGGTATATTGGTTTCACGCTCCACCATTCCGCACGACCCTCGCCCACCCTATAATCCTTCTGGCATTAGACTAGGCACCGCAGCTGTGAGCACTCGAGGATTAGGAGTCAAAGAAATGCAACAGCTAGCTAGTGTAATCGATCGCGCACTCAAGAATCAAACCAAAGCTAAGCTTCGAAATGAAATCAAGACTCTCGCCAAGAAGTTTCCAGTACAGCTAGCCTAATTAAAAAAGTCACCTTTGCGGTGACTTTTGTGTTTAGAGATTATTTTGGAATAAATGGCTTTGTTCAATGATTTGAGATACAGGCAGCTGAGCGGCCTTGAGATTATCCATAATACTGACATGCTCAAAGACTGCTTTGCTATTGTAAACTAATTTACCAGCCTTGTTGATACTGAGCTGAGAAAAATCATTTTCCCAATCTCTATCCAAAATACAGTTATTAGTTTTACAGAATACTAAATCCACTCTTTTTTTATTAGAGTGATGAATGGCGAAGCGAGTAGCATCCAGAAGATTGCCACGACTAAAGATTTTGGCTCTTAGCAATGAGTACTGCTTAGCACTTCTGATGTGCAATAAACGAAGCTCATAATAACTAAGATCGGAACTAATCATAGCTAACAAAATCTTGCTGGTTAAGTAGTTTTTGGGACGCAATGTGTCATGAAAAAACTCAGCCGGCAAAATATCTGTGATAATCCAATTTGGAAAACTAAGGACGAGGTCAGTTTTGTAATTATGACCATGGCGCCAACTAGCACAGTGTAGATGATTATCGCCACTAACCGAAAAAATTTCAGCTGGTCGATAGAAGCGACTGCCGTCTTGTTTTCTATCACGACAATAGAAAAAGCTAATACCCTGATCATGAGGAGGCGTATAGATAGCCTCGCCATTAATGCGCAAAATACGATTACTACTGACTATTTTCATCTCAAACTCCTTTGTAAAAGTACCAAAAATCATCACTGGCTTTACTATACTATAAAAATCAAAAAATAAAAGACCTGCCATGAGCTATATTATGCAGCGCCTAGAATGATGATGCTTATATTTTGATAAAAAGCGATGATTTTTGATTAGACCATAAATATCCAAAAAAATCAATATTTAGCTGATTTTACTTTGCCTTATTCAGGCCGCTATGTTAGGATAGGAAATAATTTATGAAGCTAATTAACTGTAAACAAATCGCCACAGAGATTGAGGATAGGATTGCTGAGCAGATCTACACTCTTTGCACTGATCCGCAAGCTAGCCAAATTAAACGCCGACCGACACTGGCGATTATTAAAGTTGGCCAGAGAGCTGACAGCGATCTCTATGTCAAGATCAAAGAACGCCAAGCTCGGAGCGTTGGCATAGAAACTAGCCTTTATTTACTGCCAGAAAAAACTGATGAGACAGAGCTATTATCAGTGATTAAATTTCTTGATCAAGATGATACAGTTGACGGTATCCTTGTCCAATTACCACTCCCCTCCGGTCTAAATACCGACTTGATCATCGAGCAAATTAATCCAAACAAAGATGTCGATGGTTTTCATCCGGAGAACCTCGCTCGCCTAACAGATAGCGAAGATGCAAACAGGATTATACCCCCAGTTTACGCTGGTGTTTTGGCATGTCTAAAGCAAATCTCTTTTAATCTCGATGCCAAGAGCGTTTTAATCATTGGTAAGAGCGATATTTTTACTCGCAATCTAGATCTGATGCTAGAGAGCCTAGGCGCGCAAGTCCAAGTATTTAAGGCTGATGAGCCTTGGCAAGCAGTCAGTCCAAAGGCAGATTTGATTATCAGTGCAGTTGGTCAAGCCAAGTTAATTGGAGCTAGCCAAGTCAAAGATGGCGTAGTATTAATCGATGTCGGTGTTAGTCAGATTGATGGCAAGAGCTATGGCGATGTTGACGCTCAGAGCTTAGAGCAAAGCGAAGGCTATTTGACGCCAGTACCGGGTGGCATCGGCCCTTTAACAGTAGCGCTGGCTCTGAGAAATACACTGGATAATTATTTAAAAAACTTAGAAAACAATGAGTAATGCTAGCTTGCTAAAAATTCAGATGCTGGAATTGATGAAAATCCACTATGGATTTTCTTCGTTTCGTCCTGGTCAAGAAGAAGCAGTGGACGCGGTACTAGCTGGCCAGTCAGCGGTAGTAATCCTGCCAACTGGTGGCGGCAAGTCTCTATGCTATCAATTACCAGCCATGGTTTTGCCGGGCATTACTATTGTCGTATCGCCACTAATCGCCCTCATGAAAGATCAGGTGGACCAATTAGAAGCCATGGGTATTCCAGCGACTTTTATCAATAGTAGCTTGAGCGCTAGTGAATTAACCAAACGTCTACAGGGGCTAGCCGAGAGCGCCTACCGACTGATTTATATCGCACCAGAACGGTTTTATGATCGGAGCTTTATGGACAAACTGCGTCAGGTGGAGGTCAGCCTCTTTGCAGTTGATGAAGCTCACTGTATCAGTCAATGGGGTCATGACTTCCGACCGAGTTACAAAAAGATGGCAGCCGTGGTCGAGATACTCGGCAAGCCACCGGTACTCGCTCTGACCGCCACAGCCACACCAGAGGTGCGTGATGATATTATCAAACAATTGCAACTAGTCGATCCGAAGTTAATCGTGACTGGCTTCGCTCGGCCAAATCTGCAATTTGGAGTCCTCAAAACCAGCGTGCCAGCCAAGCTGGAAATCATTGCTCAGACCATTGATAGTATTGGTGGCGGTAGTGGCATCATCTACGCTGCCACACGCAAGAGGACGGAGGAGATTTTGGAATATTTAGTGATAAATGGCTATGACGCTGTCGCCTATCACGCTGGACTGACCGCTCCAGAACGAGAACAGATTCAAAATGATTTTATGGCTAACCGTCACCAGATTATTGTGGCGACCAATGCCTTTGGCATGGGGATTGATAAGTCTAATATTCGTTTTGTAATTCACGACAGCTTACCGCAAAACATTGAGAGTTATTATCAAGAAGCCGGTCGCGCTGGTCGAGATGGCAATACTAGTGTCTGCGTGATTCTATATTCTAATCGTGATCGTTATTTGAGAGAGTTTTTTATCAAAGGAGATAATCCTAGTCCTGAGTTGATTTTAGAGATCTATGAACTGCTGAAGGGTTATCAAGAAATCGATCCCATCAGTGGCAATCTGTTAGTGACTTACGCCGAATTAAAAAAACAACTATCTGAAGATGTGCCAGAGATGGCGGTTGGCACCGCGATCAAAATCCTAGAGTCTGGTGGTTATATTAGACGCTCAGCTGAGAGCGCTGGACTTGCCTTTATCAAACTAAAGGCTGATTGGCAAGCTATTGATCAGGCGATTGGTAAAAAAGCTCGTAAGCAAAAATTAATCCTAGCCGAGTTAGAAAAAAATCACGCTGACAAGCTAGCAGCTGGCTGGCAATGCAGTTTTGATGATTTGGCAGCTATTTTACAACAAAAGAAAGCGACAGTGCAGAAATTAATCAAGACCCTTGCCGATCTTGATTTGATTGAGTATCGCCCACCTTTTAACGGTAGTCAGATTCAGATTTTGAAATACCAAGAAGCGTCCAGTTTAGACTTGAATTTTAGTGAATTAAAAAAGAAATTGTCAGCCGCTTATGACAAGCTCGATTTGATTGAAAATTATATTTATCATGATGAGTGCAGACAGGCTTATATCCTAGAATACTTTGGTGAGCCGGGTTATGCTTGTGCTAAATGCGATATTTGTTTGCAAAATAATAGCGGTAGAAATAAAAAAATTGATTACTTTGAAGAGTCGCAAGCAGACAGAGCGGAGCTGTCCACCAAATTAACACAGCTATCGACTTATGAAAGCTTTCTCAAAACCAAGTCACTCGCCAAAACTGCCGAGCAGAGACAATTAACCGAAGTGGAAGTCGTTAATCACCTAGCTTTTGCCGCCAAATCTGGGTTACCACTAGATTTGAGCAAGTTAGTAAAGACTGAGGAGATTAAGGCTATTAAGGACGGCGCCAAAGAGTTGAAGCCCTTGAACTATCAAACACTGAGAAAGTTACTTGGCCCAGAAATCAGTGATACGGCTATAAAACTAGTTTTAGCGAGCGAATTCAAGAAATTATGAAGCAAGCCACCAGAAAATATTTGCTGAAATTAGTCAGTGACAACTATTGTCAAATGGCTCAGTTTGAGCGACTAAAGTCTGGTGAGCTAAGTTGGCCACTGGCCGAAGAATTAAAAGCCAGACTAGCGACCGGAGATCGTAACTTAAAAGTCTTGGACTTGGGCTGCGGTCGGGCTCGATTACTAAAAAATCTTGATAGTAGTGTTGAATATCTAGGCGTAGATAATTGCTCCAAATTGCTTGAACTGGCTCGAATTGATTACGCTGACAGAGACAAGACTAAGTTCACCCTTGGCAATCTACTAAATCTGCAAGAAATCAAAGAAATCGGCTTTGACTATGTCTGCGCTATCAATCTGTTACAGCATGTACCGAGTACTAAACTACGACTAGAAGCTGTTAAACAATTAAAAAACAAGGCTAGGCTAGGTGCCAAGATTTATTTGAGAGTGCCAAATTTTTGGCAGGATAGAGTAATGAAGACCAAGATTATGAAGTTTATAATCTTGAAACTGAT
>DBEB01000048.1 GCA_002293855.1 Candidatus Falkowbacteria bacterium UBA917 | reverse complement strand
TGTGTCATTTCGAACGAAGCTTAAGCGGAGTGAGAAATCCCTTAAATATTAGGCTTTGTATTACTCTGTTAGTTCAGACTGATTTAAAATTGATTAATTCAAGCGATTCCTCACTGCGTTCGGAATGACACAGAAAGAAATGAAGAATAATTTGCCTTTTTAGGTAATTAACTTTGGTGGTTAGTTATTTTTTGACCCCAAACACTTTTATAACCCTTGACAAAAATTAAACATTATGATATATTCAGCTATCCACTTAAAAATTGCATAAGGTTAGCTGAATCGGGCCAGGCACGACAAGCATGGGGATTTTACTGTTAATCCTAATCTGGTTACGACTGGATTTTCATTAATGGAAATTTCTTTGCCTGCCCGCTTTAGCCAATCTTAAAAAAACGACCCGTTAGGGTCGTTTTTATTATTCTATAACTGAAACTTCGAGGGCTGGTGTGGAGCTCGCTGCCACACCAACTAAGCAAACTTCGCGCCATGGAACATAATGAGAATTGAAGCGGACTTTTTTCTCTTCACCACTCGGATAAATGACTTGGTAGTCAAAATAGGCATCGGCCCCGTTGTGAGCCTTTTCAGTACACTTCTTCTCACCTGGTTTTAGATCAGTGGTTTCGATGATTTTGGTAGGCTGAGGTTTAACGATATTGTAAATCGTTGGCTTGGTATAAGAAACCTTACGACCGTCACGTTTACCCCAAAAGGTAAAGACAGCTTTGTCACCAGTGATTTTGGTCTGGAGCAAGATGGCATTACCTGTGTCATTCATAAACTTGAAATCTGGTTGTGGATCGTAGATAGTAGCGTCGGTGCCAGCTGGCTCGTAGTAAGAGACACGATAAGAATGATTACGACGAGCGGTAACTGGTAGACCAGAATCAACGACAGCTCGAAACAGTGTGGTGCCGATTTGACAGAGACCGCCACCGTATTCTGGCACAGTTTTATCACCTTTAATAACTAGTTCTGGTAGGTAGCCGGCCGGCCCATCAATCTCACCGAGAGCTTTGATCAAAGAAAACTCTTCACCAGCTTTGATAAGTACACCGTTAATAGCGCTGGCACCAACTTTGATATTGGTACGACGATTATTTGGGGAGCCGTTAAAGGTTGAAGTACCAATACCGATAATTTCTAGCTGTTCTAAGCCATCGATACCTTTGACTTGACTAGTGGTCGAACGAGTAGCGATATTAATATCACTTAGGCCTTGAGCTTGGGCGGTAAAAAAATTGAGCAGGGTTTGTTCGTAGTCTAACTCCAAACCATCTTGGGCGCTTTCTTCGATATAAACCTTACCACTGTTAACCGTAAACTTAGGATCACGGTGTGCAATAGCAATGTCTTTATTGAGAGACTCGGTTAAATAGTTTTGGAGCTTATTTTTATCCCAAATCAATTCTACCTGAGCGTTTCTATTTAACCCGAGACCTAGCCAAGACTTAGCCTGATTAGCTTTGACAACCCAAGTTCGGTCTTGGTAATGCCAAGTAATTGGAAACTTGGTTAAGAGTTTTTCAGCCTGCTCATTGATATTAAAGACATTAGCTTGATAAATCTTTGGTTCGATGTTTTTGATTTGAAGATTAATGTTTGCGCGATCACCGCTTAATAAATTAGCACCGAGCTGATCTAGAGCTTGGTCGTAGTCAGGTTCTTGGCCAGCGCTTTCGGCGGTTAACGTTAATTGAGAGTTAGCGTCGAGCTCTAGACCAGCCTCACGAACAGCTTTGTGACTATAGCTGAAGTAGTCGGATAAAACTGCTTTAACAGTTTCTCGATCTAGCTGAATCGAGAGGCCAAAAGATTTGGCCCAGAATAGAGCGCTAACACGATCCCAGATGTTTTGACCAAAATCACCACTGCGACCATAATTAAAAACTTGCTCAAAGCTCTCGGCCTGATTGACCTTAAAAAGATCAGTGCTAAGTTCTTGTGGATCAGTACTGGTACTTGATTTAAGGTTGAGACAATCCCCTTCCAAACAAATATTTAGACCCTGATCTAGATTGAGACTTTGCTCTTCTAAGAGCTTGCGAAAGTCATCAGCAGAGATTCCGCCAACATTGCGATCCAAAAATCTTAGCTTTGGATAAACACGTCCGTAATAAACTTTTTCGTAGACTAGATTAGCAATTAGTAAAACAAAAATTGAAAGCACCAAGCTAGCAGCGAGGAGGGCTAGTTTTTTTTGCTTAGGACTTAGTTGTTTGAGCTTAGACTTTGTCATGATGATTAAAAATAGTCTGCAAGATGTCTTGGGCAGCGGTGGCGTGATCAAAATTAATAATGAGACTCTGGCCGATCAATGGTAATTCTTTAAAATATCGTGTCGGCAGAGTGATTTCACAGTTCTGATCGTCTAAAAATATTAAAAATTGGTCTTGCTTGGCTTGTAGAGTGAGCTTTATTTTCATATTAACTAGCTTTGATTGGTAGGACAATAGTTAGGATACCATTGTCTAAATCAGCCTCTATCCCCTCTTCATCAACTAAGAATGGTAATAAAATACTGCGAGAAAAATTACCCCAATAGCACTCACGATACAAATAGTCTAAATAATCAATATCGTCTGGCTCGGAACGCTTACCTTTGATACTAAGTATGTCGCCGTCGATACTGAGATCTAAATCATCAATGTTGGCACCGGCAATAGTTGATCTAACCACCAGAGCGTTGCCTAGTTTATAAACATCAATAGCAAGTCGGCCTTCAGTACTACTAGGCAAGCTGATCAAAGCATTGAGAGTGTCGAATTGCTCATCAGTGTTGTTTTTTTGGTTTTTAAAAAATAGCATAGCAGACAAACTAAACTTTAGTATAACCTACTAAACGATAAAAAAACAGTCACCCGAGAGGCAACTGTTTTTAGGTTTACTGTTTAGAAATAATCTTATCAATTAAGCCATATTTACAAGCGGCTTCTGGGGTCATGAAGTTATCACGATCGGTGTCACGTTCAATATTAGCTATTTTTTGACCAGTGTGCTTGGCCAAGATCTTGTTCATCTTATCTTTGACCCGCAAAATATGTTCAGCATGGATTTTAATGTCACTAGCCTGACCCTCCATACCGCTCATGACTTGATGGATCATGATTTCGCTATTAGGTAGAGAAAAACGTTTACCCGGAGCACCGGCAGCCAGTAGTACAGCTCCCATAGAAGCAGCCATACCGACACAAATAGTAGAAACATCAGCTTTAATCAGTTGCATAGTGTCATAAATAGCCATGCCAGCTGTTACAGACCCCCCGGGGGTGTTGATGTAGAACTTAATATCTTTGTCTTTACTTTCAGCATCCAAGAAAAGCAACTGAGCGATAACAATATTAGCAATATGATCAGTCACCGCTTCACCCAAAAAGATGATACGATCTTTGAGTAAGCGAGAATAAATGTCATAAACTCGCTCCATTTGACCACTTTTTTCAATCACTGTCGGAATAAGTACCATATGTTTGATAAATTAATTAAATTGATTTAAAAACCGCGTTCTCTGCCTACAATAGTTTTGAGACCTCGAGGCAAAACAGAAATACTGTGTGGGTTGGTGATCTTAACAAAGCCGTCTAGAGTGATAGTAGCATTATCACTAACAACTTGCAGATCAGCAAAGGGAATGATAGAGCGCTCCAGTTCTCGACTATTTTTTAAAAGGCTTTTTTTGATAATTTCCTTGGTAATGACTAGATGGAGTTGTCGTTTGTCCTCATTGCTTTTGGCTGGCAGATCACCAGCTTCTTCATTGAGAAAAGAATTAACAACCTCTACTTTGGAAGCACTGCTCTCGATATAATAGTTATTATCAATCATTAGTCGCAGTTGCTCACCATTGATTTCAGCGCTTTTTAAAAAGGTTTTACTATCAACTGCACCCAAATCTATATCAACCACTCGACGAGCTGATAGGATCGAGCAACAGTTTTCAGTATTAATACCGAGACGAGCGGCGATATTATTAGGCTCACCAATAGGGATAATGCCAAGTGGCACTTCGTTGCCGCCCATAATACTAATCGCCTGACTAACAATTGAGTCATTACCAACGATAATCAGCGTTTTAGGCAGTCTTTTGAGCTCTTGGCTAATAACATCTCGCAAGCTGCGTAGCGGACTGAGACGACAAATTCTACCACTGAGACCCAGCTCAGTGATCTTGGCCTCAATACTGTTAATGATCGGAAAATACTTTTTGTCCGTCAAAAATGTGTCGTAAATGTAGGTGTGCACAGTATTTAGTTAGCGCTAGAATCTTTGGCTTCTGACTTTTTTTTGTTATTAGTACTAGAGCTTTCAGCTGTAGAGCAGTGACCACTAATATAAGCACCTCGAGCAATAGATAGACTAGTAGCCTCAATATCACCATAAATCTTGGCAGTTTCGTTGATTTCCAAATAACCATCAATCTTAACACTACCCCTAACTTCGCCACCAATGCGCGAGTTAGCAGCCTTAACATCAGCAGTTACTGAAGCGCTACGACCAATTTGTAAAAAACCGTTAGTTTGCACATTACCTTTAACCTGACCATCAATAATCATATTACCCTCACAGACAAAGTTACCTTCGACTTTAACTGAGGCGCCGATAATTGTTTCGATATCCTTTTTATCAATAACTCCCCCTTCTGACAAGTTCTTGTTGAACATAGCTTTAGTGTTAATTTTGATTTATTTATTCTAGCAAAAGAGCGACTTTTGTCAATTTTTACTTGCTTATTTTTAGCCTTTAATCTACTATTTTGAAAGACTTATTAAAGGTCGAGCTCTTGTAGTTCAATGGATAGAACAAGACACTCCTAACGTCTAGATGCAGGTTCGATTCCTGCCGAGAGCACAGTGACTAATTAAATTACTTCAGGCATCTTAGTAAGGTTGACAAGTGTCACGGAGCTGATTATAATCAAGCTACTCTTGTGAATAATAAGAGTTAATAGCGGGCCATTAGCTCAGTTGGCTAGAGCGCTTCCATGGCATGGAAGAGGCCAAGGGTTCAAGTCCCTTATGGTCCACCAATAAACAAACACCTGAATAGTTTCAGGTGTTTGTTTTTTAAAGAAAGTTTTGGTGAGTAAAACCAAGTTAAAAGATGCTCCTAGGATCAAACAATTTGAAACCCGCCCTTTGGGCGGGTTTTTCTTTGGTTTATTTTTGGTAAATAAAAAAGTTCTGCGCGGAACAGAGATAATGTCCACAAAATTGTGGACATTTTGGTATTTGGTAAACTTGGAGTTATTTGTCTACAAATTTGTGGACATTGGGAGCTGTTTGTCTACAAAAATGTGGACATTGCCGTGGGTCAGGGCCTTTATTGTGGCTTTGGGAGGATTTGTCTAGATTTTTGTGGACATTCATGGTTATTTGTCCACAAAATTGTGGACATTTTGGTATTTGGTAAACTTGGAGTTATTTGTCTACAAATTTGTGGACATTAGGAGCTGTTTGTCTACAAAAATGTGGACATTGCCGTGGGTCAGGGCCTTTATTGTGGCTTTGGGAGGATTTGTCTAGATTTTTGTGGACATT
>DBEB01000039.1:4190-4321 GCA_002293855.1 Candidatus Falkowbacteria bacterium UBA917 | reverse complement strand
CTGGTAGTGGCGGCGATTGCTATCCTTGCAGCAATTGTGATCGTAGCTATCAATCCTACTAAGCAATTAGCTCAGACTAAGAATGCTCAACGTCGTTCCGATGTTAATTCTATTATCAATGCTATTTATCA
>DBEB01000039.1:0-3987 GCA_002293855.1 Candidatus Falkowbacteria bacterium UBA917 | reverse complement strand
TATCAATGCTATTTATCAATATTCGATTGATAGAGCTGGTTCTTTGCCAGCAGGTGTTTCAACGACTGCGCAGTTGATTTGTAAAACTGGTACTGCAACCGCTACTTGTTCTGCACTTAGCTTGACTGATTTGCAAGTTGTGACTGCTAACGAAACCTATCTGACCGCTATTCCAGTTGATCCAACTAACACCGCAACAGCGAGCGTTGGTTATACTGTGATGAGGTCAGCAAACGGTAGAGTGACTGTTAGTGCTCCCAATGCTGAGCAGGGCGAAACTATCTCTGTAACTAAGTAATTATTTAGACTAAATAACAAGTTTATGAATCAAGGCAATAAAAATAAAGGCTTCACTTTATTGGAAATCTTGCTGGTAGTAGCGGCGATTGCCATTCTTGCGGCGATTGTAATCGTGGCTATCAATCCCACTAAGCAACTTGGTCAAACCAAGAATGCTCAGCGCAGGGCTGATGTGACGACGATTTTGAACGCTGTCTATCAGTACTCGATTGATAATAACGGCGCGATGCCACCATCGATCTCAACAGCGACTCGTAATATTTGTAAAACCGGCATTAGCTCAACTATTTGTCACGCAGTGGCTGGTGGTTTTGGTGGTGTGGATCTAGGTGGCAGTGGTGTTACTGCTGGTAGTGTGGACTTGTCAGAGCTAACTAACAGTGAATTGTATTTGACTTCGATCCCAACCGATCCAAGTGGTGTGAGTACAGCGACTACTGGTTACTATATCCGCAAGACTCCAACTAACCGTATCTATGTAGAAGCTCCTCATGCTGAGAGCTTTGACTCTAACCCAATCTATATTAACGTGACTAGATAGTTAATAGTGATTAATAAATTAAAACAAGTCGGATTATTCCGGCTTGTTTTTTTAATTTTAACCTTCAGTCCTTGCGGACAGCTCTACTTGGTCGGGCTCAGCACAAGTCCTCAAGCTCAAGATCACTCATGACTTAGCTACCAGTTCCCCTCCTTAACAAGGAGGGGTGCTCTCGTCCTGAGCGAAACCGAAGGAAGCCGAAGCTCGGGGTGCTTTAAGACCAGAAGTAAAAACCGATTAGGCTGATGGTGAAGCCAATCAGGGCGCCGACGAGGATTTGTGGGCCAGTGTGGCCGATGTGCTCGCGGAGTTGAGGATATTTGTCGTCTAGGAATTTGTCCTCGTCTAGATCTTTGACTAATTCGTTGATGACGGCGCCTTGCTGACCTAAATAGCGACGCAGACCAATGGCATCACGAAGAGTTAGGACGGTGATAATAGTGCAAAGGGCAAAGAGGGGATTATTGATACCTTGCTCTAGGGCGACAATGGTGCAAAGACTAACAGTCATAGCGGCGTGACCACTAGGCATGCCCGAGTATGCAATGATGTTTTTGAAGCTAAAACTAGTATTATTGGATTTGATAAAAAACTTAGAACTTTGAGCAATGAGGGCGCTGGCTAGCGGTAGGACTAAATAGAGCATAAATTGAGTTATTGAGAGTCTTAATCTATAATGCCATTATAACTGAGAGCCTAATAACTAACAAGTATTGTATGAAGCTGGTAATTCGTGCCGGTGGCACTGGAACAAGATTGTGGCCGATGAGTAGGCAAGCTTATCCAAAGCAGTTTCAGGCGATTGTTGGTGAGAGTTCGATGATTGAAGTGACTTATGAGCGAATTTTGCCACTAGTCGCTGCTACTAGCGATGTTTTTGTGTCTGTTAATCAGACTAACCTGGCTATTTTAAAAAAGACTTTACCGCAAATTAGTAGCGATAATATTATTATAGAGACCGAGTCTAGAAATACTGGTCCGGCAATGTGTTTGGAGGTGTGTTTTTTGTCGACTGTCTGTGATGAAGGTGAAGTGATCGCCTCGGTTCCATCTGACGATTTTATTAGTGATGCCGAAGCTTTTGGTAGATTATTGAAATTGTCAGAAGACTTTTTGCAAGATAGACCTGAGTATATAGTGACTCCAGCGGTGCGTCCGGTTTATGTGGATACTGGCTATAGTTACTTCAAAGCTGGTGAGAGTCTCGCTAGCCTCGGATTGGAGCAGATTATGGATGTGGCTCAAGTAGCAGAGAAGCCTAGTGAAGAGGATTGTCAGCGATTTATTGCTAGCGGTGAGTACTATTGTCATACTGGAATGTATATTTGGCGACTGGGGTATATCAAAAAATTATTTAAGGATTTGCAGTCAGAGATGACTAAAATTTGTGAGCAAATTGTTGTTTTGATGAAGGATACTGATAAAAAAGAAGAGATTGCTAAGCTGTATGCTAGTTTAGAGAAATTGAGTATTGAATCGGCGATTACTGACAAAGTTCCAAAACTGGCTATGAGCATCTCGACTAGCCTAGGTTGGTCAGATTTGGGCAAATGGCATATTATTAAACGGATCTTGCTTGCTGATACAACTAAAAACTTGACCAAGGGGCGAGTGATAACAAACAAGGCTAGTAATAATTTGATTTACAATGCTAATGAGAAGAAGGTGGTGGTGGTTAATGGTCTCGATAATGTGATTGTGGTGGATACGCCAGAGGGGTTATTTATTTCGGCCAGTGCTAGTAGTGCGGAGGTCAAAGACTGTGTGGCGAAGATTAAGGACGAAGGATGGGGAGAGGTACTTTAAATTTAGTGATTAGTGGCTTTATTGATAAGATCCCAGCTTTCGCTGGGATTACGGAAGGATTTGGGTTGGCGTGACTTATTTAGTGATATGATGTAAATTACCAGTGCTTATTTATCCTGGATTACTAATCCTGCTTATCGGCAGGCAGGTAAGTTGGGAATGATAATAGCTGGGGTATTTTAAATAAATATATGTTTTTAAAAATTACTAGTTTTTTGGTGATGGCAGTGGTGGTAGTAGGTATCGGTGTTTATGCTTGGTATTATTATGGTTTTGCGAGGCCACTAGAGTCAGCAACGCAAATCACCATTGATCAAGGGTCAAGTGTGACAGAGATTGCTAGTAAGCTCAAACAAGCGGGGGTGATCGGCTCGGAACTAGCCTTTAAGCTCTATGCCAAGAGCTCGGGGCTTGCTGCTAAATTGCAAGCTGGGGAGTATAATTTGCCATCAGGGATTAATGGTCCGGCCTTGATGAAGCTACTGACACAAGGCAAGACCAATAAAGATGAAAAGGTGATTTTGATTCGCGAGGGGCAGACCAACAAAGAGATAGAGAATTATCTCCATGATAATAATTTGATTATTGATGGCTCTTTTTATAAGCAAGCCAGTGTCCTAGTCAGCGCTTTGTCCACTGAGCAGAAGGCAAAGTATGATTTTCTAGCCGAAGCACCAACCAAGGTGGATCTAGAAGGCTATCTTTTCCCAGATACTTATAGACTATTCAAAGATGATGGTGGTGAGGTCTTGATTACCAAGATGCTAGATAATTTCCAGGCCAAGGTGACGAGTCAGATGCGAGCGGATATTAAGGAACAGAACAAAACGCTGTATCAGATTTTGATTATGGCCTCGCTACTAGAGAAGGAAGTGCGGGGCACTGAGGATATGAAACTCGTTTCGGGGCTGTTTTGGAATCGTCTGCGTGATAGTGAGCGACTGGAGTCCTGTGCGACTCTGGCTTATATTCTAGGGGTCAATAAGCCGATTTATAGCCTCGCTGATACGCAGATTGATTCGCCCTATAATACCTATCGCAATGACGGCTTACCACCAACGCCGATTGGCAATCCCGGTATTGAGGCGATTAGCGCAGCTATTTATCCGACCGCGTCAGATTATAAATTCTTCTTGTCCCGACCAGATACGGGTGAGACGGTCTTTGCTAAGACTTATCAGGAGCATCTAGTTAATAAGGAGAAGTATTTGAAATAGAATGAGTATTTAAAAAGCCTACAGATAAATGTAGGCTTTTGATTGTGAGAAATAGTTAATTTATTTATTTTGAATAATATAATAAATACGGCCAACTGATCCATTCTTTGTAGTGTCTAGACG
>DBEB01000037.1:388-4427 GCA_002293855.1 Candidatus Falkowbacteria bacterium UBA917 | reverse complement strand
CTTTGCTGACCTAGTTGGCCAAAGAAACTAAGTACCTTAGCATCTTTATCGATCATCACCTGACTATCAATCTGCATGGTGAGTAGCTTGGTGATATTATGACGTTCACGATTATCTAATTCTAAGCTACTGATATCTTGATCAGTGGCAAAGACGATATAATTTTGACTAGGATGCCAAAAGATATTATTAATTGGGCGACTAACTCGAGTTAATAAATTGTGTTGATTGGCTGATAGATCATAGAGCCAAATCTCAAAGTCGCTACTATAGAGGAGGCGATTATCGTCAATCCAGTAACTTTGATTAACTGGATTAGTAATGGTTTTAACAGTGTAGTTATTTGTCCAAGGCAAATTAATGCTAATCAAAATCAGTTTGTGACTATTGCTATCCCAAATGTTGATTTGTTTGCTGTCGCTATTGATCAATTGATATTGAGCGAGGCGTGGCAAGGCGATAATCCCCAGTTCTTTGCCGCTACCATTTTTAGTGATAACCAGCTCACTATGCTTGGCTCCTTGTCGAATAATATAGCTATAAGATTCTTTAATCAAACAATCGCTAATATTCTGATTTTTATTGTTAAGTATCAAACTGCTTTCTTTGGTTTTTAGATCAAAGCTTGCGAGGCCATTTTTATTTTGATAGCAGACTTGGTTAGCTAGTTCTCCAGGCCAAATCTTTTGAGTATTTAGGCTAGCCAAGTTTACCTGAGTTCTATCTACGCTGTTAATCGCTAGTCTGTCAGCGATCAGCCAAGTGCTATCAGCTGACCAATCTAAATTATCAAAAGTTCCTGTTGCTAGGTTTTCGGTTGTTTCAGTTTCTAAATTATACAATTTTAATTCTTTGCCGACATTGTAGGCTAACCAATTTTTATCAGCTGAAACTAGATTATTAATCTTATCATTCGACTCAGTCTTAAATAACAATTCCGGTAAATTACGTTTAAAAAATCGCACATCCTCGAGATAAGTGCTTTCGCCGGCACGCACTGATAGTTCTTTTTCCCATGGCCAATAACCATCAAGATCCAGGCGGACGCGGTAGTTACCCGGACTGACATGACTTAGTTTGGTAGGCGTTTGAATGGCTTTGCTTTGTTCGCTTTTCCAAATCAGTAAGTTGCTAGTTTGTAATTTGTCATTGAGGTAGATCTGTGCGCCCTTAGGTTTGGTTTCTATCACGAACATGCCGGTCTTTTGTAATTTCCAGCCACTGCCGTCTAGTTTGTAGCCAAAGGCATAAGGCACGATCAAAGTCGCCATTATCAAAAAGGCGAGGACAAAAGCAGCAAATAGCCAGCGTCTAAATCTTAAGCTCATAATAAAATATTGGCACAATTAATTAAGCTAAGTATAGGTAATCTTTTGCTGAATGTAAAACTTCCATCAGCCACTACTTACTAATAATAAAGACAAAAGACGCCCCTTGCGTCTTTTGTGGTATTGATTATTTCTCAAAGTCACAATCCTTGTTACTGCACTTCACTGCCTCATCTTTAGCGAGTAGTAATAGTGATCCGCAGTCTGGGCATTTCTCACCAGTTGGCTTTGACCAATAGGCGTTCTTACATTCTGGGTAATTATCACAGGCATAGAACTGTCCACGCTTGCTGCGCTTTGCGACGATACTGCCTTTCTCACATTTCGGACAAGCAATGCCAGTATTATTTTGATTTTCTTTGAGATTTTTAATGGTCTTACACTTTGGATAATTGGTGCAAGCCATAAATAAGCCAAAGCGACCATTTTTGACGATCATCGCTTCGCCGCAGTTTGGACATTTTTCATCTTTGTATTTTTCTGACAACTCTTTGAGCTTAGCATCATCGGCACTCGGCTTGCCATCCTTGGTCATACTCTTGATATTCTTACACTCCGGAAAGTTGGAGCAGGCGAGGAACTTACCATAGCGACCGGTTTTAATAATCATTGGTGAATTACATTTGTCGCAAATCTCGGTTGAAGTTTCTTCTGGCATAATATCTTGTTTATTAATTGATTCACTTTTCTCGACTAAGTTAGTGTGAAAAGGTTGGTAAAATTTATCAATCACCGGCTGCCATTCTTCAGTGCCTTCAGCGATATCATCAAAACGCTTTTCCATCTGAGCGGTAAATTCCAAATCCACCACCTGTGGAAAATGTTCAACTAACAAATCATTGACTACAAAAGCGATATCCGATGGCGCAAAGCGCTTATCTTCATCACGACTGACATAGTTGCGTGCCTCAATCGTTGCAATCGTCGGTGCGTAAGTCGACGGACGACCGATGCCGTGTTTTTCTAAAACCTTGACCAAAGTTGCGTCTGAGTATCTGGCTGGGGCTTTGGTAAAATGTTCCTCTGGTCGGATTTTGAGTAGCTCTAACTCGGCGCCCTTATCTAACTCTGGCAGGACGATATCAGCAAATTTTTCTGGATAGATTTTGAGATAACCATCAAAGACTAAGCTCTGGCCGCTAGCTTCTAAGCTATAACGACCGTCTTCAACTGTGATACTTAGATTGTCGACAATAGCGTCAGTCATCTGGCTAGCGACGGACCTTTGCCAGATCAAGCGATAGAGACGAGCTTGGCCAGCTTCTAGTTTCTCAGCTAGCAGTTCGGGAGTATTACTCGCTTCAGTTGGACGAATCGCTTCGTGAGCTTCTTGGGCACCGGCTTGTTTGGTTTTAAAACGATTACCTTTGTCTTTGCAGTACTTCTCACCTAATTCAGTAACTAAATACTGATGCGCATCGGTGATAAACTTCTCACTTAGATTAAGTGAGTCAGTACGCATGTAGGTAATATAACCCTGCTCATAAAGTCGCTGAGCTAGTGTCATAGTCTGTTTGGCACTCATGCCCAGCATACGGTTAGCGGTCTGTTGTAGAGTGGAGGTCCGAAACGGAGCCGGAGCTTTTTTGAGCCCTTGTTTGTGTTCAACTGAGCTTACTTGGTAATTAATTTTTTCTAGCTCCTTGGCGATTTCTGCTGCTTCTTCAGCATTTTTAATTTCAAATTTATCCAGCTTCTTGCCGTCAACTTTCATTAATTCCAAACTGAATTCTTCTTTAGCTTTGGTCATGACATCAGCCCAAACACGCCAATAAGCTTGTGGCACAAAGGCTTTGATTTCTCGTTCTCTTTCTACGACTAATCGTACAGCTACCGACTGCACACGACCGGCTGACAGGCCACGAGCGACTTTTTTCCAGAGAAAAGGTGAGAGCTCGTAACCAACTAGACGATCTAGTACTCGACGCGCTTGCTGGGCGTCGACTAACTGCATGTTAATGGTACGAGGATCTTCGAGGGCTTTCAAAATTGCTGGCTTGGTAATTTCGTGAAAGACGATCCGTTTGGTCTCGTTAGTCTTTAATTTAAGCGCTTCAGCGAGGTGCCAAGCGATCGCTTCCCCTTCGCGGTCTTCGTCGGAGGCAAGGATTATCTCATCAGCCTTTTTGGCCAAGTCTTTTAATTTGGTAACAGTTTTCTTGGCCTTGGCTGGGACCAAGTACTTTGGTTGATAGTTATGTAGAGTATCCACGCCCATCGTCGAAGTCGGCAAATCACGAATATGACCAAAAGATGACTCGATCTTGTAGCCTTTGCCTAAGAATTTACTGATAGTTTTAGCCTTGGTAGGCGACTCGACGATAATTAGTTTCATATATACTTCACCACGCCGTAGCCATGAAGGGCAAAGGCAGGTATTATCACGCCACAGCTCGCAAGAGCGCCGGCGGTTTTCCTTATTATAGATTCTTGACAGCTGTGAAGCTGGTTGGCCCGACAGAGCGGACTAAACCATTAATTTCCATCAGCGACAGTCTAGCGTTTATTTTGCTTATGTCAAGTTTTAGCTCTTTTGTCAAATCATTAACACTCTTCTCTTGTCCGCTGAGAGCGACTAAGATTGCCCGCTCCTCAGGTTCCAGTGCTAAGCTCTCCACAGTTACCGAGTTTAATTGTTGTCTAGACTTAGCTTTGTCGCTCTGCCAATCAAGTGCTTGCAAAATATCCTCACTACAAGTAATTAATTTCGC
>DBEB01000037.1:0-213 GCA_002293855.1 Candidatus Falkowbacteria bacterium UBA917 | reverse complement strand
GTAGTAGATAATTAGTGCCCGAGCTGCCTTCGGCATAAATGCTATTGGGTACGGCGAGGACCTCGCGATTGGCATCTAGGGCGTAATTCGCTGTAATCAGTGACCCTGACTTGATCCCCGCTTCAATCACTAGTGTGCCGGCAGCTAGGCCTGCAATAATCCGATTACGACGCGGAAAATTAAATCGAAATCCGGCTGTGCCTGGTGCAAACT
>DBEB01000027.1 GCA_002293855.1 Candidatus Falkowbacteria bacterium UBA917 | reverse complement strand
TTTTTAAGTTGCCTGTTGAGAAAATATTCAAAATAGCTTATGAAAAATAATCTCCAAGAAATTATTATTACTCTGGCCTTGATTGTAATTGCCGTCTTGCTACTTAATCCTTTTGATTTTTGGATGCCTGATATGGTGGTGATTTGTATGCTCGCCATCACTTTAGGTCTGTTTGGCATCTTTGCTAGTTTTATTTTGCGTGAAAACATGATTGACGAACGTGATGGTCAGCATCGGACTCTGGCTGGCAGAAATGCTTTTTTGGCAGGCGCAGGCGTATTAACTTTAGGTATCGTCATCCAAGGTTATACTCATGCCGTTGATCCTTGGCTGGTTCTTGCTTTGATTATTATGATTGTAGTTAAGATCGCGACGCGTATCTGGAGCGACAAGAATCTCTAGATTGAAGCAACTGATTTATACAAGGAAGCTAATGTAAAGTTTACTTTACATTTGTTTTCGTTTTGGCTATACTAACAAGTATTAAATAATTATTAGTCAATAATATGAATAAGAACACAGGAATTACTATCGGAGTTATCGTGTTAGTACTTATCGCTCTCGGGGTTTATGCCTCTATGAGTACCAAGGATGATGCCATGATGGCTCAAAAAACCAACGACTCCGTCGCAATCAATCAAGAGTCTGAAACTATGATAAAAGACGAGCCTATGAACAAAGAATCAGCCTCCATGCCAAATGCCGAGATGGCAAAAAAGCCAGCCATGGATCAGGGCGATAAAATGCTCAAGGGTACTTACGAAGCTTATGCTCCAGAAAAGATCGCACGAGCGGCCACTGGTGATGTCGTGCTCTTTTTTCATGCCTCTTGGTGTCCATCTTGCAAGGGTCTAGATGCCGACATCATGGCCAATCTAAATTCAATTCCTGCCGGCGTGAGTATTTTAAAAGTTGATTATGATCAGTCTGCGGAGCTCAAGCAACAGTACGGTGTTACTTATCAGCACACCCTTGTTCAGGTTGATCAAGACGGCAAGCTGATCAAAAAGTGGAGCGGCAGTCCTAAGCTAAGTAATTTGCTGTCATCAATACAGTAACAATATGATTTTCTTCGTCATCTCAATTCTGGCGGGCGTCTTTACGGTGCTCGCCCCCTGTATCTTGCCATTTTTACCAGTGGTCATTGGAGCTGCAGAAGAAGGATCACGAGGACTGTCAAAAAGAGCTATTGTCGTGATCAGTTCTTTGTCTTGCTCGGTCTTGCTATCCACACTCTTGCTCAAAGCCACAACGCTCTTCATCAGTATTCCGCCAATTTTCTGGACTAGCTTCTCGGGGCTCATAATGATCTGTGTCGGTCTAGCCATAGTCTTTCCGTCAGTCTGGACACGCTTGCCTTATGTCAATCAGCTCAGTCGCTTGAGTAATCAAGCCATCGGATCAGGCTATCAAAAAAAGACTTATCAAGGTGACTTACTGATTGGCCTAGCACTCGGCCCGGTCTTTACTAGCTGCTCACCAACCTATTTATTTATCATTGCCACTGTCTTGCCGGCTACATTTTTATTGGGTCTAGTCTATCTGTTGGGCTTCACGCTAGGCTTAGCGACAGCTTTGCTCGTCATTGCTTATTTTGGTCAACGCATTGTCAACAAAATCACTTCGCATATGCAGGTAGCTAGCACTGTCAAAAAATTCTTTGGTGTGCTTATTATCCTTGTCGGTCTCGCTATCCTCACTGGCTATGACAAAAAAATAGAGACCTTCATCTTGGACTCTGGTTATGGGGCTACTATTAAATTAGAAGATTCATTGCTAGAACGCTTTAATCCTATGACTAGTCCTCAGTCAGAACCATCAGCTAGGACAGGATCATACGAGACTATCACCTTGGCTGGTGGTTGCTTTTGGTGTACCGAAGCTTATTTACAAGAAACACCAGGGGTGATTGACGCTGTCTCTGGCTATGCTGGTGGAGCAGAAGCTGACGCCTCTTATCTACTGGTCGCCACAGGGACAACGAAGCATCGTGAAGCGGTGCAGATCAGTTATGACCCAAGTATTATTTCCACCGAACAGCTACTAGACAAGTATTGGTCACACATTGACCCTACTGATACCACTGGTCAATTTGCTGACAAGGGCTTTCAATACACCACTGCCATCTTCTATAGTAACGAAGAACAGGCGATAGTGGCTCGTGATGCCAAGCAACGTTTAGAAAACAGTGGTCTATTCACCAAGCCGATCGCCACAGCTGTCCTTCCCTTGACTACATTCTTCAGGGCCGAAGACTATCATCAAGATTATTACAAAAAATCAGCTGATTACTATGAACGTTACAAAGCGGGCTCAGGCCGAGCTGAATTCGTGGAGGAGACTTGGGCTAAGGACGCTGCCATTAAATTTCTAGAGTCAGAGCAAACAGCCAATCAAACCAAATCAAAAAACGGTGATTATAATTACACCGAAGCAGAGATCGCTGAAAAGTTAAAAAATCTAGATCCCTTAGCCTATCATGTCGTCGCTGAAAACGGCACCGAATCACCCTTTAACAATGCCTACTGGGACAATAAGGCCGAAGGCATCTATGTGGACATAGTGACAGGTAAGCCGCTTTTTTCTAGCACTCACAAATACGACTCAGGTACTGGCTGGCCAAGTTTTTGGCGGACGATTGATGATGATTCAGTCACCATGCACGAGGACAAGTCGCTTTCAATTACTCGGACAGAGATCCGCAGTGACGGAGGTCATCTAGGACATGTCTTTGCCGATGGGCCAGTCGAGGAGGGTGGTCGACGCTTTTGTACCAATTCCGCCTCATTAAAATTTATCCCCAAGGCGGATATGGCGAAGGAAGGTTATGCCGACTACCTCTATTTGTTTAACTAACGTTAGTAATTTTAAATAATTTATCTTATGACCAAAACTACTGCCACCACCATCTCTGCCTACAACAAATTACAAAGCAAACAAGTCGGAGAAATTTGTCAGTTTTTACAATCAAGTATCAATAGTAATCTAAAGAAAGCTAGCTCCAAAATCTGGCACGGTAGTCCGGTCTGGTTTATAAATGACAATCCCATTGTCTCTTATTCAGTTAGAAAAAATGGCACTGTCTCACTGATGTTTTTTAGTGGCCAGAGTTTTGAAGAGTCTGGTTTAAAACCAGAGGGTAAGTTCAAGGCAGCTGAAATATTTTATACAGACGCGCAAGAGATAAAAGTGACACAGCTCAAAAGATGGCTCAAGCAAGCAACTACTATCCAATGGGATTACAAAAATATTGCCAAGAGCAAGGGTGTTTTACAAAAGATTACAGTAGCTCCAGTCAAGCCAGCGCCAAGAGGCATGGATAGCAGTGCTCACGATGAGCGCTTTGCCAAGATGATTTTCGCTTCTGTCTATCCGCTCTACCTAGCCAAGGTCACGAGGAAGGGGAGGACGAAGGCAGAGCTCGATCAAGTGATCAAGTGGCTGACTGGTTTTGATCAGCAGACTTTGCAGAAGTTGACCAAGGAAAAGGTGACTTTTGCAGAGTTTTTTCAGCGAGCCAAATTACCCAAAAATGCGCAATTGATAACCGGCACGATTTGTGGCTATCGTATTGAAGACATCAAAAATCCCTTAACCAAAAAGGTCCGGTACTTGGATAAAGTGGTGGATGAATTAGCCAAAGGGTGTAAGCTAGAGAAGATTTTACGAGCTGAGTAAGATCGGTAAATAAAATACACGAGTTCATCGTGTATTTTGTTATCAGTTTAGTTGTTTGCTGATTATTTACTAGTACCTTCAACCTCCACACTAAAGCCACCATAGGCCATGCGTTTCATATCAAAGGGCATGGTCATGTCTTGGTGATCTTGATACTTCTCGTCCATCTCAGCCATGACCTTGGCATTGACCTCATCACGATGGGCTTTGGATTCAAATACGATAAACGAAAACCAAACGTTCTCATCTGGGCTAGTCTTGGCTAGTTCGGTAAAGGCGAGTTGCTTCATGCCACCCATGTCTTTGGTTTCTAGATCATCACCGATACATTCGTAGTATTCTAGAGCGCCGTGCTTCATCCAAGATTCTCGTCCCTCAGTAGCCATTTTTTTGTATTCTTCGGTCTTATCCTTTGGCACTACTAGCACAAAGCCATCTACGTATTTTGGCATATTTTTTGCTTGATTATTAATTAACTCATTAATGATATTTGTTAATAGCTTTTTTGGCAATAAAAAAATAAGCTAGACTAATCTAGCTTATTTTTACTGCGGAGAGGCAGGGATTCGAACCCTGGAACAGCTTTCACCGTTAACACCTTAGCAGGGTGCCCCTTTCGACCGCTCAGGCACCTCTCCAAATCAATTATCAACAAAACAGCGTCTATGTTCTTGGTTTTTTTGACGCTCTATGTTAAAATCACTATATAAAAAAGTGCCTATATTGTCAACTTTATGGCGCAAGAAGCCGCTAACTTCAATTCAGCTCAGAGTGATGACGCCGCCTACGGACGGCCACTTTTGAACTGGCAGATTGCCGAATACCCAGTCTATCAGCGTGATCGACGCTGGTATATCATCTTTGCTTCAGTTGTCGCTATACTACTTACTGTAGTGCTCATCCCTAGCACCGTCTGGCCTGAGGCTCTAGTGCAGATTCCGATTCTGCGCAATTTCTTCTTAGTTGGTCCTGATTATACTTTTGCCGTTTTGATCCTCTTGATCAGCTTTGTTGTCATTACCAATGATCGCAAAAGACCTCTGGATATTGATATTATTGTTACGACCGAGGGCTTGATTATCGGTAGCAGCTTCTATAATTACGAGACGTTCAAAGAGTTTTCTATCATCTACAAGCCAGCTCAAAATGTCCGCGTGCTCTATCTAGAGTACAAAAACTCCCTGATGCCTAGGCTGTCTATCTATCTCGCTGACACTGACCCAGTGCAGTTACGAGAGATCCTTTTGGATTATCTAGACGAAGACCTAGAGCGGACTGATGAGTCCAATTCTGACTATTTTGGCCGTTTATTCAAGCTCTAGTTGACTATTTTTAGCTTATTTATTATAGTAATTTCTGTCTTTAAGCAATCGTCGTTCAATGGATAGGACG
>DBEB01000029.1 GCA_002293855.1 Candidatus Falkowbacteria bacterium UBA917 | reverse complement strand
GCTTAGATGTGGTTGAGTTGGGGAATTATAATCTAGTTCTTCGCGGCTGATTCTGGCTACTAGATCTATGCCACCATATAAGGTGATGCTTAGGACATGAGCTTGAATCTGCTGCTCTTGAATATTGTGGCTGTTATTTTTCATGGCCTTGGCTCCTGCTAGTAATTGTAAAAGGGCTAATTGTTAGTAGTTTATAGTAAATACCTGTTTGGGGTGGATGTCAATTTTGAGGGTAGAAATAAAAACACCCTAAGCAATTAAGATTAGGGTGGGGGGGTGTTTAAATTATTTATTTATGGTTTGTAGAGAACGCTGAGGCGTTTCTCTGGAGCTATGTGTTCTATTAGTGCCTGAATATCTGCCAGTTTAGCCGCTTCATACTCTGCTAGATAATCCATTATTGTTTCAATCCTGTCTTCTTCGTCTAAATCTTTGATTGAGCCTTTTATGATATCTTGTGTTTTAACAAAGTCGCGCATTTTGATGGAATTTAACTCTTTGCGTTTAAAATCATCAAATAACCTTTTGCTAGTAAGAGCTTTGCTTAAACATGTATCAATGACTTTGATGATTTTTTTTGAGGCTGGCTCAAGGAGATTGGGGCAGCGGATAAAAAGAGAGTATAGACCTCCGTAGAGATTAGCTGAAATATGAATTGAGTATAGCCATTCACGCTTCAGTCTAAGTTCTGTAAAGAGAGTTTTATGAATCATGCCGCCTGCGATATCCCAAAGGCTTCCTGATAAAACCGTTTTAGGTACTACTACCTTAGTATTCAAATAGTAATTGTTTGATTCGTCGGTTGTCATGCCGTAGTCAATTTTATTAGAATATTCTAGATAGTTGACTGTAGGTAGCCAGGTTTGGGATAAGACTGGTAAGCGGGGATTGCGTAATCCAGCTTTGGTGCTTAATCCCAAGGGACTTTTTTGTATCATTTCCAATGTTTTGGTAAATGATAGTCCTCCACTGATAACTACAGAGATGTTGCTCGGATTATAATGCTGGTCGTAAAAGCTTTGCAACTGTGGTAGCTGTATAGTCTCAATGTCTGTGGCTGAACCCAGTACAGAAATGTGTTTGGCTAGCCAATGCTCTTGATACATGATTTCGGCTACTTGCTGTTCTCTGAGATAGCTGATAGGAGAGGGGTAATCCATGGAGTACTCTCGACTGATAACATTCCTTTCTCTTTCGATAAATTTAGTTATCTCTAGATTGACTAGCATGTTCCCAAAGATATGCAAGCCTTTTTTCAGTTGATTATTAGGTAGCATGAAGCCATAGCGAGTATCTCTGTAGGATGTGGTTCCTAGCTTTGCGTAACCACCGTAGCTTTCAGTAAATTTCCTTATGCTCTCAGATCCTTCTTTGGAGTTATCGCCAATGAGATGTTCTAAGAAATGAGCTACTCCTGGTTCTCCGTCTTTGGCGCCGCTATGTACTTTAAACCAAACTTGTGTCCAAGGACACTCTGGTAAATATCTAAAGTAAATTGTCAGTCCATTGCTTAAGACGATTTTTTCGAATTCTGCGTAGGGATCGTATATCTTCACTTTCATGAGCTGGTCTCCTGTATAAATTGTCAAAAAAACGATTAAATATGTTTATTATTATAGCATATATTTATAATAATGTCAATATTAAATAAAAAATAGGCTTGAATTTGCCTATTTTTTGGTGTGTTTGCTGTGATGATTTCTTTGATGTGGACGCTGTAGGATTCGAACCTACGACCCCCTCGGTGTAAACGAAGTGCTCTAACCAGCTGAGCCAAGCGTCCTGCTTCAATTAACAATTGGCAATTAACAATTAATTGTTGAATTGGTGCGGACGAGAGGACTTGAACCTCCACAGCCTTGCGGCCACAAGCCCCTCAAGCTTGCGTGTCTACCAGTTTCACCACGTCCGCCTACGCTCGCCTCGGGGGCGAGCTACCCCACCCAAGGCGGGCAGGGGCGAATAATTAGTCGTTAAACGACGATCATTCTTTGATTATTTAGTAGCTGGAGCAACCTTAACAGCCTTTTTGGTCTTGAGCTTCTTGGTGTAATCGGTCAAGAAGTAGAGTTTAGCACGGCGAACCATGGCTTCTTTCTTGATCTCGATCTTGGTGATGGTTGGGAGATTGATTGGGAAGATTTTTTCGATAGTTACACCATCAGTAACTTTGCTGACAGTAATGGTAGCACCGATTTCCTTGCCGTGGCGGCGAGAGATAATAATACCATCAAAGTACTGCAAACGCTCTTTTTCTTGGCCTTTGGCGTTTTGTTCTTTGATTTTTTGGTAAATTCTAACACTCATACCTGGCGCTAGGATGTCTTTGATTTCGTCCAGACTCAGACCTTCTTTATTGGCTGGTGATTTAGTACTCATATTATTAAAATAAGAAGCTCCGTAAGAGCTCAGGTTTTTAGCGTGTTTATGGTATAATATAACCGAAAATTTGTCAAACTGAATCAATTAACAATTTACAATTAACAATTTACAATTAAAAATTGTTATTTTGTTTAATATTAGCCATTGAAGCTAGGTTATCTGCTTAGTTTGTAATGGTAGTGCTACTGGTATTGGTGAGGTTTTTTTGATTGTTTTGGCTAATAATAGTGAAGTTTTCAATGCTAACAGTGTTGTTGTTGATAGAAAAGCTGGTTTGGGCACCCAAGCTATTATGACCGTCTTCATAGGAGATCTCAGCGCTACTAGTGCCGGTAAAGATGAGTTCTGTGAGGTAAAATTGGCCTCCTAGGGACTCTGGAATAGGGGAAAGGGTGTTGAGATTCACTTGGAGATATTTTTTGACTAGCTCTTTTTGTGCGGGGCTTAGTCGCTCGGGGCTGGGGTTGCTGATTTCGGGAGAGCTGGTGCCAACTGGGTTAATGGTGATTGGTGAGGGATCGGTAAAAAAATGGTTTCTGATTTGCAAAAATATGGCAGCGATTAAGATAATCACTGTGCTAATAATGACAAAAAGCAGTTTGGAGTGGTTATTCGTCATCAGAGAGATTGTCCGTCAAGTTTTCGCGCATAGACATAAGCTGATCCTTGATGAAGGCTAGGTTTTCATCGTCATCGATTTTGCCTTTTTCTAGATAATAATCAATGACTTCATCTACTACTTCACTGTAGGCGTCTAGGTCATAGGCAGCTTGCTCGTGAACTTTTTTCTTGAGCAATAAGTACATGTCTTGAGTGATTTCGTCCATATAGTTGGCCATTAAGTGGCTGGATAAATTGTAACATTTTTAGGATTTGGAGGGCAAGGAGGGGCTGTAATATTTTAGTAATAATGTCTTTTTCTTTTCTTCTACTTTCTCTAGGAGAAAGTGGAGTAAAGAGTCGCGAGTCCGAAAAAATCTCAGTAAAATTAGCGCTCATTGTGAAGGCCTCGCCTAACTCCTCGCCCAAAAGGCTCGTCAAACATAGTCTCGGCTAAACTTCACAGCCTCGCTTAATTTTTAAAGAGATTTTTAAGGCTTGCATTGATTATTTAAGCTACATAAACAAAAACAACCCCTTGTGGGTTGTTTTTGTTTTAGTGCATCGTGCAGGATTCGAACCTGCGACCGTTTGCTTAAGAGGCAACTGCTCTACCGACTGAGCTAACGATGCAAATTTTACTGTTTTTGTAGCTGGAGTGAGAATTGAACTCACGACCTTAGCGTTATGAGTGCTACGCTCTAACCAACTGAGCTACCCAGCCATGGTCAATTGGCAATTACCAATTTTCAATTATCAATTAGGCTGTTAAGCACAATAATTGATCATTGAAAATTGATCATTGTAAATTGAATCTGTGCTCCCGTCAGGACTCGAACCCAAAATTCTTGGTCCGAAGCCAAGCGTGATATCCGTTTCACCACAGGAGCCCGTAAAATTCGGTTAACTTGTCAAGAAAAAATTGCCTCGGATCTCAAAGAAGGCAAATTAATAAGAGTAATATAACAGGAGTGTCAAAAAAAATCAAGTTCTAGAGCAACAAAAAACAGCCTGTATTTACAGGCTGTTTTTTAGCTTAGAGGGAGTCGTTAGTGCTCTCGGCTTGACTAGGGTCACTGTGATCAGGGCTAATTTTGCCTTTGAGAGAGTCCTTGAGAGTTTTGCCGGTTTTGAATTTGGCAACACGAACTTCAGGGATAGTAATTCTTTCGGTAGGCTTTTGAGGATTGATGCCACCACGAGCGTGACGCTTGCGAGCTTCAAAGGAGCCAAAGCCGACTAAGTTGACTTTTTTACCAGCGACTAATTCTTCGATGATAGTGTTGGTAAGAGTGTCAATGACTTCTTCGACTTGCTTCTTGGAAATCTGGGTCAGTTTGGCAGCAACGGTTTCGATTAAACTAGCTTTGTTCATAGTGATGTGGCCAAGGGCCTTAGCTTATTATTTACCGATAAATAGGGCGGCGAAAGCCAAGCCTATTAGGGCGATGATTAAGACGATGCTGGTCCTAAAAATAATTTTTTCAGCTCCGCGCTTGGTGCGGAAGATGGCGCTAGAGCCACCAAAAGCTTCACCGAGACCAGAACCTCTTTGTTGTAAGAGAATGGAAGCGATGAGTAAAATAGCGATAATCAACTGGAGGATTTGAATGGTTTGAGCGCTCATAAGGTTTATTTAGCGGCCTTGGTTTGCTCGATGATCTGACTGAGAACAGTCTTGTGATTAACGGCGAGATCAGCGAGGATCTTACGGTCGAGTTCGACATGACCTTTCTTGAGCTGATCAATCAGACGAGAGTAGGAGAGGTTATGGCTACGGGCAAAGGCGCCGATTTTGATTTGCCACAAACCACGGTTGTTGCGCTTTTTGTTCTTGCGATCACGGTAGGCGTGGACACCGGCTTTGAGGGTGGCGGTCTTGGCTAGACGAATGCGGTTCTTGCGACCCCACATATAGCCTTTGACTTTGGCCATCAAAGTCTTTCTTTTTTTGACATGGGTTGTACCCCTTTTAACTCTTGGCATAGTTTTCTTTAAGCTTAATTAGAGATGAGTCGAATGATAGTCCGAGCATTGGTGCTTGGGCCGGAGATATCACGACGCTTATTGCGCTTGACTTTACCTGATTCACGGGCATTGAAGTGATCTTGACCGGCTTTGCGGCGCAAGAGCTTGCCAGAACCGGTGAGGGTAAAGCGTTTGGCAGTAGCTTTGTGGGTCTTAATTTTTGGCATAAAATTTAATTTTTGCTTGCTTTCTTAAAGGGTAATTTTATTGAATATTAGCTTTTTTTATTGACTAAAACCATATTAAAGCGTTCTCCCTGCTTTGTCAAGGCTTCTTCGATCTCAATGTTGAGAGTGTCTTCAGCCAGCATAGCATCCAGGAGCTTAACCATGACTTCGCGACCGGTTTCGGGATGTTGACGTTCACGGCCTTTGAGACGGAGCTCGATTTTGAGCTTGTCGCCACGGATTAAGAACTTTTTGGCCTGTTCAATACGAGTAGCTAGGTCATGAGCACCGATACGGACGGAGAGGCGAATACATTTGGTTTCGCTTTTTTTGCTCTTGACCTTTTGCTTTTGCAACTTCTTGTCACGTTCGTATTTGAATTGGCCGTAGTCCATGATCTTGGCGATCGGAGGGTCAACTTTGGGGTTGACCTCGACCAGATCGGCGCCAGTTTCTTCGGCTATGCGTAGAGCTTCTTCACGAGTCAAAATGCCAAGGCTAGCGCCTTCTTCGTCAATAACCTGAAGAGTGAGGGCGGTAATTTTTTCATTGGCTTTGAAGCCTTTGTCGACTTCGATTTTGGGTCGGCGATAGATTCTACGCATAAATGAGAGTTGTCTTGCTTATGATGATAGCACAATTATGGCTAGCTTTCAATAATAATTACTTGGTTTCAGATTTAGCTTCGTCGTTTTTCTTGAAGGCGAGACCGAGACGGTGTTCGCTAGGTTCAATAGAGACAATGACGAAATCTTTTTCTTCACCGACTTTGTAGAGTTGGTCGAGTTTTTGACCGGCTGGAATGGTTAATTGGCTGATGTGAGCGAGGCCGTGGATGTTTTTGTCGAGCTCAACAAAGAGTCCAAAAGGATTAATCTTGATGATAGTACCACGATAGCTCTGGCCGATTTGGTAACGTTCTTTGATGTTGTTCCAAGGATCGGCGATGAGTTTTTTGGCGGACAAGAAGATCTTGGAGCCTTCGATATTGATGATTTCAGCCTTGATGTTGTCACCAACTTTGTAGATTTCACTTGGATCATCAATACGTTGCCAAGCTAGTTCGCTGATGTGAATGAGGCCTTCGAGATTTTCGCTAAAGGCGACAAAGACACCGAAATTAGTGACAGCGGTGATAGTGCCTTCGATGACGGTACCGACAGAGTATTTGGTAAAGACGTCTTGCTGACGGTCTTGCCAAGCAGCTTTTTCACTGACGATGAGTTTTTGTTCATCGCGATCCAAAGTGATGACTTTGACTTCAATCTCTTTGCCAACAATGGATTTGAGTTTTTCTAAAATTTTATTCTTGTCGCCGCCGCTAACACGTGGGTAGTGCTCTGGAGAGAGTTGGCTGACTGGTAAAAAGGCCTGTGTTTGCATGTAAGAAACCAGTAAACCACCGCGGTTAGCCTCAATAACACGAACCTTCAAAGGAGAACCTTTTTGGAAGGAGTCGGTTAGATTTTGCCAAGTTTTTTCTTGGCCAGCGTAACGGAAGGAGAGTTCTAGTTCACCGTTTTCGTTTTCATTATCAATAACGGTAGCTTCGATAGGATCGCCTGGCTTAAGATCGGCGTATTCGACAGCTTCGTAAAAAAGTTCGCGACCACGAACAACACCGGTCATAATACCGTGGATGTCCATGCGGACTTCGGACTTAGAAGCAGAAAGAATAGTACCAGTGACAGTGTCGCCAACTTGAGGAATGCGATCGAGATCCTGATCAACTAAAGCCGCAAAATTAGCATTATCTTTGGTAGTGCTCATATTGTGTAAATAAAAAAAGATATCCTTAACCTGTGTTGACGGGGCTCGTCAATCAAGCTCTCTGGCCACCTTGCCTATATAATGTATAAGCTTAAATC
>DBEB01000013.1:639-31539 GCA_002293855.1 Candidatus Falkowbacteria bacterium UBA917 | reverse complement strand
TATTAAAATTATAACTAGCAAAAAAAGTCTCTAGGTAGGGCTGAAGCAGATTTAAAAAGACATAAAAGATACTAACCAGCAAAACCATACCGATCAAGGTGTAGATCAAACTGGACAACAAAAAAGGCCCACGAATAAACCAATTAGAAGCTCCCACCAAACGCATGATAGCAATCTCATTACGATGAGTATAAATAGCCACACGAGCCGTGTTGTAGATCACTAGCAAAGTCACCACCACAAAGAGCAAGCTAACTATCAGGCCAGCGTCAGAGACTTTTTTGGTAATAGCATCAATCTTGTCAATAATCTCTTTGTGATTATCAAAGTCACCAGCCTCGATAATTGGATCTTTAGTTTGTTGCAAACTTTGAATCAAGGCATTAAAGTCATTGAGATTTTTTGGCTTAACCACTAGACTTGGTGACAAAGGATTAACTCCTCCGAGCTCTCGCAAAGCCTCACTGATCTTGGCATCTCGCTGATAATTCTTGGTAAAATTAGCCAGTGCCTCTTCCTTGGACACAAATCTGACTTCACCGACATAGGGTATTTCAGCAATCTTGGCTTGCAAAAAACTAATCCGCTCAGCCGGTGCATCGGGCTTGAGATAAATACTCATATCAATCTTTTGCTTGATTGTCGACACTGCCGTGCTAGAGATAGCTCGTACAGCAAGTAGCATATTGACGCTAAACAAAGTCAGTACCAAAATCACAATCGTCACCAAAGACAACCAGATATTACGCCCAATATCTTGTAAACTAAATTTGATAATGCGTGCAAGAGAAATGAACATAAAAATAATTAAATCATGTACTTACCCACAGCTTGATCGGATACCAGTCGACCATCATGCAAAGTAATTACTCGTCGCTTGAGTTGATTAACAATCTCTCGATTATGTGTTACCAGTAGCACCGTTGTCCCAAAACTATTAATCTTGAGTAGCAAATCAATAATTTCTTTAGCGTTAATCGAATCCAAATTTCCAGTTGGTTCATCAGCAAGTAGTATCTTGGGTTGATAGACTAATGCTCTGGCAATTGCTGTCCGTTGCTTCTCACCACCTGATACTTCTGATGGATAGCGATGCATTTTGGCTTCGAGACCCACAATCTTCATTACTTGCGGAGCGATTGATTTAATTTTTTTCATCGGCTGACCACAAACCTGCAAAGCAAATTCGACATTTTCAAGCAAAGTCTTCTTGGTTAGTAGCTTATAATCCTGAAAGATCACCGCCGCCTGTCTACGCAAATACGGTGCTTGGCTTTGAGATAATTTTGTAATATCCCAATCACCAATCATAATCTGACCCTTGGTCGCTCGCTCTTCACCGATCAGCAGCTTAACCAAAGTCGTCTTGCCAGAACCAGACTGGCCAACTAGCGACACAAATTCACCAGCCTTAATAAAAAAGCTAACATCATCTAAGGCCTGAACATTGGCCGGATAAATCTTAGAGACATGAATAAACTTGATCATATCCAAGTATTTTTGAATTTTATATAATTGATCAAATCCGCCATTTCAGTAAAACTAGCCGCTCGACTAGGAGCACCTAGAGTCACAATGGTATAATTTTCTTCACCCTGCTTCACTCTAGTCATTAGACAATAACCAGCCTCATTGAGAAAACCAGTCTTTGAAGCAATAATCGGAAACTGTTCAGCACGCAAGTTTAACTGAGCTGCTTCGACAATTAGTTTATTGGTATTGCGAATAGTGTGCTTCTGCTTGGCAGCTGTCACAAAACTATAAGACGGCAAGACACTATGGGTAGCGAGCACCTTGTCCTTCATAGCTTCTCGCACAATCAGAGCATAGTCATGAGCTGAACTCAAATTTTTATTGGATAGCCCCGTCGGCTCAACAAACTTAGTATTCACCGCCCCCCAAGACTTCACTACTTCATTCATCTTGGCAATAAAAGCTTCACGACTGACGCCAGAGCTTCTAACTAGCGACTCTACTGCATTATTAGCCGAGCCAATCAAAGCAGAGTTAAACAAATCCAGTGCCTTTACCTTGGCACCATCTTTTAGTTTAACCGTGGTATTTTCCCAAGCCTTCACATATTGCAGATTCAATAATTCATCAGCTTTTTTGTAGACTAATTCTCGCTCCAAGTCTGGCTGTAAACTCAAATATACACTCATCGCCACCACTTTGGACAAACTGGCAATCGGTGTCACTTTTTCACTATTTTTAGCCATCCAAGTCTGACCATCGCTTTCTTTGACAATCACCACTGATTTAGAAGCCAAAGTCGGCATCGTGCCAAGAGCCTCAGCCTTCACACCCAAGATTCGACCACTGTTATCAGCAGTGATTTGAATCGGGCTAACTGACACATTGATAATACCTTCACCGGTACTTGCAATCTTCGCAAAAGCCTCTTTGTCCAAATCAATCGCTCGATCCGGATGCTTGTCTCTTTCTGGACCCCAGTCATTAACCACGATCTCCACTGACTTATTATTAGCTAGATTAGTCACTCGCAATTTAGAACCCTTAGGAAAATCCGGCGAAGCCGCAAAATCACCACCTTTATATTTGTACCAGCTCGCCTTACCAACAGTCAGAGTACCAGGCTTAGCAAAGACCGCTAGAGACGCAAACGGTTTATTGATCACTGCCACCACTCGTGATTCATTAGGATAATCAGTACTAGGTAGAGCTAGCCAACTCTTTTTTACTTCATCAAAGTAATACAATTGTTTAAATTGATTATCACCCGGCTTATAAGCCACACTGACAGTCAGGCCAGCAGTCAAATCAGCTGTCGGCACCAGTTCGTAACGCCACAACTCACTAATTTTTTGTAAATTCCAAGGCAAATCAATTTTATCAACAAGTTTTGACAATTTGATCGTCGAGCCTGATGACAAAATCCCACCTGCATATTCCAAAGTAAAATCCTTTGTCAGATATACTTTAGAACCAGCCAAAGACTGCTCAACTCCTACTAAGACCTCATAGTTCTGCTCAGCGACACTGACATTATTGGTCAGTACTACTGTTTGTGGTTTATATAAACCAACTCCCACCATCGCCTGAGCATTGAGAGCCAGTGACAAATTAAAAACCGTAGCCACCAACAAACTATATTTTAATTTCTTCATAAGCATCAAAAAATAATTAAAGCAACCAACCAAAAACCACCCTCCCAGAAAACTCCTAATATTTGACTAATATTAAAAGCTCGCCCTATAATTGTAACATTAAAGTACCAAAGCACCAAGCCGACCTAGCTCAACTGGTAGAGCAACGGTATCGTAAACCGTAGGTTGTGGGTTCAAGTCCCGTGGTCGGCTCAAATTTAACTCTGACCAAAAAAATAATCCAGCCACAGATTGAGGCGCACTCTAGGACTAAACACTGGCGCCGGCTCCGTCATCACCGTTTCCGCTAAGTCCTGCTGAGACTCAACTACGGGCAATTCCTTAATTGATACCACTTTTTCACCGTCTTTCTTCAAATTCAAATTCAACTTCGCCTGTTCCTCCACAAATTGATCTGATTCCAGATAAGCAATCATCTTTTTAAAATCACTATTCTGAGCCTCGTTACGAGTTAATTCAGCCTTTAACTGTGCCACTTCCTTGTCCAATTGACTACGCTTCTGGAGATTGGCTGATAGCGGCCACAACAAACAGGCTAAAATTACTAACAGAGCTATTAGTAACAATAACTGGCTTTTCCAAAAATTTTTCCACCACTTGGATTTACTTTGCATATTCGCTAGCAAGTCATCATTTACCTTTTAAGAATTGGCTAAAGATCATTAGGTTCTTCCTCCGTCAAATCAGAGAAAAAAACAGTTACCAACTAATTATCTAGCCTTAGCCAAACTCTAGTTGATCCTGTGTATTGAGCCTTAGCCACCGATTACTACACCACAGTGTAGCAAGAAACGGATTTGCCAACATTACTTACAAGCCAAATCTTAATAAGCAAACAATGACTCGCTAGAGAACAAACTACTTTTACATTCTAACACAAGCGTCAGTCCAGCGAAAGCTAGAATCTCAGTCAACTATCACAAATTCGTAAATTAAAAAATTGACCACAAAAAAAGCACTGCTAGACAAAACCAGCAGTGCTTTTAAAACTAGTACTAGCTATTATTCTAGAATACCGTCCAAATTAATATCATAGAGAATCTCATCAGCAATCAAGCGATAGCTGAGGATCTCTTCAGGCTTAAACCAAATGGCAATCTCCTTTTCTGCTTCGCTGACTTCACCAGAAGCATGAATCAAGTTACGCACACTGCGTTCACCCAAATCAGCTAGCGCATAGGAGTCCAAGGTAAAATCACCACGAATAGTACCGACATCGCTAGAGAGTGGCTCAGTACCACCAGTCATCTTGCGGACCAAAGGCACAGCTCTGTTACCCTGCCAGATCATCACTACTACCGGACCAGCGGACATATAACGAGCATTGCGATTTAGTACTGCTTGACCACATTCACGAGGCGTAGCAAAAGGTGACTTTTCACCTTTCTTCTCATAAGAAGCCATCGCCTTCTCGCCGACGCTAGTTAGCCACTCTTCACCACCGACCATATAATGAGCTTGAGCCATTTCTGGTGTTGGAATAACCATTTTGATACCAATCAATTTCAAACCAACTTGCTCATAACGCTTAACAATTTCACCAATCAGAGAACGTTGCACGCCATCTGGCTTAATGATAACTAGTGTCCTTTCTTTGGTTGCTTCCATAATATTATCTTAATAATTTTTATTTACACAGAGTAATGAATACTCTTCGAGCTGTCAAATCACTCTTTATTTACTAGCTTCATAACTCCACTCCCTGCCATCAGTCTGAAAAACAATCGTCCCTCGCTCATCATTACGCAGTATCTGCGCACCTACTCGCTCTGCCCTCTTAATAATCCGACGATTAGGATGACCAAAGCTATTACCAGCGCCGGCTTGTGCTACTACCCATTCTGGCCTCAACAGCTCCAAAAACTCTTCACTGTTGGCCGTATCTGAACCATGATGACTAAGTTTAAAAATATCCACATCCTCCACCAAATTATTTTTTAACAAAGCCTCCTCGACTGCCACGCCAGCATCTCCGGCGAGCCACACCTTACGCTCACCACTGACTAACTCCAAAACCAGTGAGCGGTCATTCATATCAGCAATCGGCGTCTCAGCCACCGGCCACAGCGCTTTTAATTTAGTTGTCTGGTCAAGTTGCAGCTGCGTACCCGCAGGCATCTTAGTATAACTCAACTTATGACGCTTTAAACTGTCTAGTAACTCCACTGGTAAAGGTTCAGCCAAAGCACTTACTATCAGCTCACCAACCTTGTACTTATCTAACACAGCGAGCAAACCCTGATAATGATCAGCATGATTGTGAGTAAGAAAAATCACATCAATCTCTCGATCGTACCAAGGCAAAATATCACTCAAGCGACTCAGAACTATTGGATCCGGACCACCATCAATCAGTAGATCGTATTGCCTCGGCTTACTTATCAAAACCGCATCACCCTGACCAACATCCAAAAAAGCCAGAGTCAACTGATCACTTGACTCTTCTCTCAGCATCAAAAAACCAGCGCCCAAAAATATTATCGCAAATACACCTAAAATTATCGCCGCCAATCTCCCCCTTAGCTCCACATTGTAACTTAGTCACTAGCTAATTAATGCTTTTAACTCCTCGAGCAAATCCGCTTTATCTTGTAAGCCAACCAGTCTTTTGGCCTCTTTGCCGTCACGAAAAATAATAATCGTTGGAATACTCATCACGCCATAAGAGCCAGAGATTTCTTGAGCCTGATCAACATCAAGCTTGCCAACCACCGCCTTATCAGCCATCAATTCAGCCAATTCATCGACAATTGGACCCTGAGTCTGACAAGGACCGCACCAGACAGCAAAAAAATCAACTAGCACCGGTTTAGTCTTTGAAGCTTCAATTACCTCGTTCTGAAAATTACTACTGTTAAAAATCTTAGCCATATTTTTAATTATTAGTTAATTCTTTAATTAATTTTTCCATCACCAATTTCTTTTGCTGATTTTTTGGTGAAGCACAATCGATCAAAGTCTCTGCCACCAATTTACTAGATAGAGCACCAAGTGCCGCCTTGGTCGCTTTTAACTGAATCAAGACCGCTAAGCAATCTTGACCACCATCTAGCATGCGCTTGATGCCGTTTAATTGACCGATGATATTGTTAATCAATTGTTCTTGATTTTTCATCATTCAATTATAACCTACACCCTAGAGGGGTGTCAAACAAGCCATAAAAAAAATCCCTGCCTTGTTAGCAGGGATTAGCTTTACTAGTTCTTATACTCAATATTTAACGCATATTCAGCTCCCAAACTAGGAATGGTAATATCTTGATCTTTAGCAATCTTTGCCTCAATCATCTTCTCCTTCAAATATTTAGCACTGAGACTGGTGCCATGATTAATAAAAATCCGCATCACTCGCTCTGAATGTCTATCCACCAAAGCAGCTGCATAATTTGTCAGAGCTTGACTATCAGCATGACCAGAAAACGCCTTAAAAGAACAAATCCTCGCTCTCACTTCTACTATTTCTTTGTCGATATGAACAGTGCGACTGCCATCTTGCAATCGCTTGCCCAATGTATTCTCAGCCATATAACTGACCAAAAACACAGTAGTTTTAGCATCACCCAACCAATGTCGCAAATAACTACGCACCGGCCCAGCATTACACATGCCCGAACTAGATACTAAAATCATCGGCTCCTTTGACCTCATTAAAGCTTTGGCATCCTGATCACTATTAAGCACCCTCAAACTACTAGTCAAAAAGGGATTAAAGTCCAAGCCAGCTTTCTTATTTAACCTCTCCCAATCTTTAGAGTAGATAGCTGTAATACCAGCAGCTAATTTAGAATGCAAATAAATCGGCATTCTCGGAATCTCACCACTTTGCATAGCTTTGACCAGAGTCACTATCATTTCTTGAGATCGGTGCAAAGCCAAAGCCGGAATAATCACTCTACCCAAACCAACCCTCATTACCTGACGCAACACATCAAACATAAATTCACTTTCATCAGCCAAGCTAGGATGAGACCTGTCGCCATAAGTAGACTCGGAGACCCAATAATCAAGTTTCTCGGTCACTAGCTTTGGAGCATTAAGCAATATGCTATCACGACCCAAATCACCACCAAAACCAATATACATAAACTCATCACGACCAACTTGAATCCTTATAACGCAAATCGCTGAGCCTAGAACATGTCCAGCCTGATAAAACTTGATATGAATGTTTTTATGACAGAGTTTAAACCACTCGCCATAAACTTTAGGACTAATCAGATCACAACTAGCCAGTACATCATTTTGATCATACAATGGCAGTTCTAACTCTGGCCTTTTGGCTTTATACTTATTTTTGACCCGATCATAACTACCCAAAAACCTCTGATCATTATCCAGTTTAAAGCTTTTTACTTTGACCAGTTGCTTATTTTTAGCTTTCGACTTGTTACGCATTCTGCAAATAGACTCCTGTATCTTGGCACTGTCAGCAAATACTTGGTGCAAGATTTCACCAGTGTGCTCAGTACAAAAAATCCTACCACCAAAACCCCTACTAACTATAGCTGGAACAGAGGCGGCGTGATCACAATGAGCATGAGTAATTACTATCGCATCAATATGCTTCGCATTGATATTGGCCACCAAGGCCAGATTAGCAGACATTGCCCCTTCTGCGTTACTAGCATTCAGACCAACATCAATGATAATATTTACCACTGCACCACTATCTCTATAGCTTAACAAAGCACAAGAAGCCTTAATATAAGGCCCATCAGCTGTACCACTATAAAATTTCAAGCGAACATCAGGTTTTGCCATGATAATTCCTTTCAATTTGATTAAAAAATTTCAAAGTACCCTTATTTAAAGCTCACCATACAATCTTAAACCAGCCACTGTCAATAGCTAAAAATAGCTAAGACTATGGTATTTCTGGCTAATATTGACAAAAATACCACTCTTTGTTAGGATTAAGCCTGAATTACGAAAACTAATACTTATCTGCAAGTAAAACCCTATGGCTCATAAGAAAGCTGGTGGCTCAACAAGATTGGGTCGCGATAGCGCCAGTCAGCGCTTGGGACTCAAAGTTAACCACGGTGAGGCCATCAAAATCGGACAAATCATTATCAGACAGCGTGGCACCAAGTATGCCCCTGGCACCAATGTCAAAGTCGGTCGTGATGATACCCTCTACTCGGTAGCAAGCGGCAAAGTCGCCTACTCCCACCGTAAAGTCACCAAGTTCGACGGTCGTCTCAAACTAAAAACTATCGTCAGCGTCAAATAATAAAAAATAATCCGCCACAAGCGGATTATTTTTTTATCTATCTCACAGTCAAACGATCAGGATACCGAGCTAGCAACTCCTCAGTTACTCTGATAATTACTTTTGGCTTATAAGACCACAACTCCGCCAAATTCTTCACATGATATTTGGAGCCCTTGATAATCCAATAAATCTTGACACCCGAAGCTTTCAAAAAAGTCCCATCGGCATAAATCTTAGCCCCCAAAACTTCTTGCTTCGCTTCACTGATCAATGACTGACCACAACCTCTAATCAAAGTCTCTTGTTGACTAGGAGTCAGCTGACAGTTACTTGGCACTCTAGTTAGGATTACTCTGGTTTGTTTTTGCATTTGACATTCTGACCATTCGCCATAGAACAGATCGCGACAATAACTATCAATGATTATACCAGCTGAATAAGCAGGCTTAGGACTTTCAGGCACTGAAGCAGACCCACCGCTAGCTGGTGGCGCACTCACAACAACTTCTTTAATCACACCAGTTTCATCATTAACAAAACTCACTAGATAATTAAGAGCTCCATTACCATCATCAACCACAGCACTTGGCTTCAGCACTTTAGCAGTGCCAACTAGAGCCAAGTCAAAACTCTGACTCAAATTAATACTATCACCAGTAGCCAAAGAACCACTGGTTATTATCGGCTTTTTATCCGAGCTAACATTACCATCATAATCCTTGGTGTCAGTAACAGCTTGAACAGTTAGCTGACGCTGACTAATATCAGCTCTGAGCTCTGGTACCATCAACAAGTAATTATCAGACTCAAGACCCAGTAATTTTAAGCCAGTCACATTAACTAATTTGTCATTACCAACATTTCTATTTTCAAAATTAGCCAATGCTGCAGAAGACGACAATTCCAAACTATCATCTCCCATTACTCCGACTAGCTTAGCTTGATCGAGATCCAGACTAGCTAGAGTTGTACCGTCATAAATCTTATCAAGCACCAATAGATCAGTTACCCTCAACTCAGCTTTATCAATCTTCAAAACTCCACTAGTGCTTCCCGTATAATTTTGATCGACAATACTCACTGTCACTTCATAAGTACCAGCCGCACTTGGCTCTTGATCAGATCCCTTATACAAAATCTCAGTCGAGAGCCCGCTTGGATTAGTTGTCACAGTGACCGACTTTGAACTAGCTGTATAACTTTGTTGTAAGTCATATAACTCTAGTGCCGCCGACGCCTTAGTAACCGTCAAAGTACCAGATTGATAACTAAAATCATAACTATCATCACTTGCTCCCGAACAAATAATTGGATAAACACCAACAGCGCTATGATCACCACTGATTGCACAAACCGGTGGCAGATCAATCACACTCGCATCATCACCACTCACCAAACCGAGATAACTAAAAGTAAAATCACTAGGTAACTGACCGTAGACTATACTTTGACTATCAGCTCGTACTTCCACTACCGCCTGCTCACTGATCACTAGATTAGCAGCTGTAAATTGCAAAGTATAATTATCATTTACTCGCAGATCACCCAAGCCAATCGGATAAACTCCTGGATCTTCGCCACTAGCCCGGACCAAAACACCGCTCCACAGATCTCCATGAGCCAGCGACCCAGCGCTAAGCACATAAGTTAATTCTGGATCACTGTCACCAACAATCTTTGACTTGCTATCAGCTATAATACTTATCGGTCTTTTATTAATACTCGCTTCAGTTGTGACAGCACTATCAACTAGCTTATACTTATCAGCCGCTGCTCCAGTCAAATGCAAACCATTCACAGTTACCAATTTATTATTACCGACATTAGGATTATCAAAATTAGCACTAGCAACTTCACAAACTAACTCATCACCAGTTAATCCAGTCACATTACAATCAGCCTCAGCTACAGTCACACCATCATAAATCTTGTCTTGAGCGCTCACGCTAGGACTGAGCTCTTTTGGCAAAACTTCTAATTGCACCGATCCATAAACAAGGTCATAAGCACCAGTATCAGTCGGCCTAAAGACTAATTCTCTACTAATCAAACCAATTTCATTAGGTCGATCAGCTGCTTGTGACCATGCAAAAGTTCCAGGTACTGTTGCCACTCCACCAGCTAAACTAGCTTCACCTAGACTCTGACCATAACTAATCGCCGAGACCGTAGGCCAGCTTGTCACTTCAGCTTTTGTCGAGCCACCGTTCAAGACTAACAACACTCCATCACCGGGAGCAAAGAAACTATCTTCATGATAAGTAGTCACCGCCTCACTCGCTCCCCAAGTACCAGCCTTACGCATCACTCCACCCAAAATCAAAGTTCCACTTTGAATCTGTTGACCAATTACCAATTTCGCCTTAGCTGTGCCAGTTGGCGCAATACTCAGCTCGCCAGCAATCACTGTTTCAGCCAACATTGTCTTGATGAGTAAGCCTGACAAAATCAAATTATGATAATTAAAAACACTCACAGTTTGAACAGACTCACCATTGTATTCAATCGTCCCCAAACCAGGCACCAAAGTCGCTGTCGAACTATTCAAAAACTCCCCCGCCACTTGCAATTTGCCGACACCATTAAAATTAATTAAAGCACTACCAGAACTACCCATCTGAGTAACATTAGTTACAGTCGCAAGACCATCACCAATCCACAGCTGATGCCTTTTGGCTGATGGCGTACCGCCATTACCAAAATGTATCGAACCAGTTATTAGGTGGCCGTTAGCGACATTCAAAATATTAAAGGCCGGACTACTGGCACGAGGAATAGTCACAGTAGTTGCCACTGTCAAAGTTCGACCAGGATCGAGAGTCAAAGAACTACTACCAGTATTGTTAGTCGGAAAGCTCAAACTAGCGACACTAGTATCAAGGTCCACAACAACTTGATCACCGCTACTAATAATCACTTCATCATTTGGTCTTGGTAAGATACTAGCACTAAAAGTTTTCGCTACACCCGAATCAAAGCTCGGCAAAGCCGTCACTGTCAAATGTTTATCATCGATAATCGTCGCTACAGTCATGGAGACCGAACCACGACTAACCGTCGCCTTTACAATACTACCGACCGATAATTCGGTCATAAACAAAGTATCGACACCCAAAACTTCTAGCGAATCATCAGCAAAAGTAATTTTGCCAGTCTTAGTCGTACTGTTCCAAGTAGTCACTTCACTCCATTTACCATCACCAGCGCTACTAATCGTCGCCGCTGACACTCCTACAACTTCCCAAAATAAAAAACCGCTAACAAACAGGCTAGCGATTACTAAGCTTCTTTCTTTAATTGTCAAAGAACCCCTCATACTATTTCGACAGCTCTCGACTGCCTAAATTAATTAATAAATTTTCAATTATTTTTCCATTTGCATTCTTGCTCCTCACCATTAGCCATATCCTTGAGCTTATACATAGCCATTTCATCTTCGTATTGACCAAAGATCACCACCTTATCAGCACCAGACTTGTTAGCGTATTCCAAAGCTTTATTTAACTTTTGTTCTTCCAGTCCCAATTCCACAACTTTACCATCAGAGCGCAAATTCTGAGCCAGCCTCATAGTCTTGAGTCGCAATTTCTCTGATAACAAGGGTACGTAGTAACGCTCCACTTTGCTTTCCTTTTTAATCTGATCGAGCAAACCCCAGCTCTCCAAAAACAACTTAGTCGTCTCATCACCAGGGGCAAAACCCACCGCCGGGAAGCTCTTGGCTCCAAAAATACCAGCCAGACCATTATAACGACCACCACCAAACATCGCCCGCTTATTATCAGGGTGATTATCAAACATTTCAAAGACTAGACCGTCATAATAATCAAAGCCTCTGATGATGCTTGGCTTAAACTCTAGATATTCTCCATAACCAAGCAATTCCAAATCAGTCATGACTTGCTTGATCGCCATCAAGCCTTCGTTACTAGCTAGCTCCGGCAAAGCCGTTACTAATTCTTTGACACTGGTTGCTGACAAAAAGCTCTGTAATTTTTCTAAACCATCTTCGTCAACACCCAATTTGGCCATCGCCCCAGAAAAATCCATCCAAGACATCTTTTGCCATTTATCCATCAATGAGATAATAGACTTATTCTGCGATGGATCAGGACTAACCAGTGCCACTGCCGCATCGATCAATTGACGATGGTTAAGGCACAAAATAAAAGCATATTGTGGCGGATTAAAAGCCAACACTATATCCAAAGCCATTTGTAAAATCTCCAACTCGGCTGTCTCGCCCTTGTTACCAAACACGTCGACATTGAGCTGCCAAAATTCTCGATTGCGACCACGCTGTGGTTTTTCATTGCGCATAAAATTAGCAATCGAAAAATAGCGAATCGGCTTGGGTGAGCTATCATAAATCTGACTAACCAAGCGAGTTACGCTCGGTGTCATTTCTGGACGAATCGATAATTCTCGACCAGCTTGGTCAAAAAAACTCATTAATTCTTTGCCACCGATATCTTCACCAGACTTGGCTCGGTAAATATCCGCGCTCTCCACGAGCGGTGTCAAATATTCTTGATAACCATAACCAGCACAAACACGACGCCAAGTATCAAAAATATACTTACGAATTTGAAACTCCTCTGGGAACCAGTCAGCAGTACCCTTGGGCGGTTGATTAGATATGGTCATAAAAACTAACAAAAACAAATTGAAGATCACTCTTTATTAGATAACTCTATCACAAAAATTGCTTCCTGTCACTGCTTGCAACTACCAGAGCCAAATACTTAGCCAAGTAATATTCTGGAATATATAGTAACACGAGCAGCAGCGCCGCCCAGTCGGGTATCTGCCAAGTCGCGCTCGGCCAGCTGGCAAAATAATTACTGACCCAGATAATATAATCAAGCAAAAGACCCATCGGCAACCAAGCGAGCAGCCCCAACCAATCAGACAATAAACTCATCAGAGTCGCTATCAAGCCACCAATCATAACTAGTGGCATCGTCCAAACTGTCATAACATTAGCCGGAATACTCACCATCGACAGATAACCAAAACGCCAAGCAAGCAGTGGCAAAGTCAAAAGTTGTGCCGACACCGTCGCTATCACAATCACCATCGGAACTTTAACTATCCTCATCAACCACTCTGGCCAAGTCACTATTAATTTTTCAAAACACAATTCTAGACCAGAATAAAAATAAACCAGTCCCGCTAACGCCAAAAAAGACAACTGAAAACCCAAATCAAAGATCAACCAAGTCGGTTTAATCAGTACCATCAGAGCCGCGCTCACTATCAAGATATGTTTAAAATTAGCCTGCCGCCCGACTTGCGGAGCTGAGATGACTAGCAGTCCCATCAGAGCCGCTCGCACTACCGACGCTTCCGCCCCCACCAAAACTACAAATAACCCTATCAATAAAATCGTTAAATAATAAGCCTGTCTCCTAGATAAACCTACAGCCAAAGCCCCCAACATCATTAACCACACTAGCAAACTAATATTCATCCCCGAAATCGCAATCAAATGACTCAGGCCACTATCACTAAAAGATTTAAGTAAAAACGGTGACAAGGCATGTCGCTGACCAAACAGCATCGCCGTCGCCAAAGCTGCCGCTGGTTCTGGGCTTACCTTGCTAATACTCTCAGCTAGATAAACCCTCAATTTAGCTAACCAACTCATCCGACTATCAAGCACCGTAATCTCCGCTTGATAGCATGCACTAGCCAGATCCCGAGCTCGTAAATAACTTTGATTATTTTCTGTTTTACGCAAACGACACTTTAACCAAATCCTCTGACCAGCCTGATAAGCCTGACTATAACCAGTTTTAACACTGATGAGATTTCGTTTTGATCCGCTCGCCAAATCAACAATCAACTCCTGACCACCTCTCACCCAACGTGGCGACTCAACGATTTCAGCTTCAGCATTATAAAGGCCATTCGGCAAATTAATTACCGCTTGACTCTGACTATAATCCCAAGCAAAACGCCAAATACCGACCACAAAAAATAGAGCCACTAAGCTCCATCGAAAATAATCAAATTTAATACTAACAAAAAATACCAAACTAACAGCAACCAAGAGTGACCAGATCCACAACTTATCAAAAACCACCACCGGCAAAAAACTGGCGAGAGCCACCCCGCACAAAAAACCACTTGCGCCAAGTCGCAAATAATTTGCCGGACTAGCCGCAATTTTTAACATAAAACTATCTCTTGTCTCGCAAATGACTCTCCACAAAACCCATTATCTCACCATCGAGCACCGCTGTCGTATCGGTCTCACTATAATTCGTCCGATGATCCTTGACCATTTGATAGGGCTGTAAGACATAAGATCTAATCTGCCTCCCCCATTCCGCTCGCTCGACTTTACCTTTGATCTTACCAATATCCTCTAGCTTCTCTGCTTCTTGTCGTTCGAGTAACTTAGCTCGCAAAATCGACAAGGCCATGGCTCGGTTTTGATGTTGTGATCGTTCACTGCGACACTCCACCACTATACCGGACGGTAGATGCTTGAGACGCACCGCTGATGACACCTTATTAACATTTTGACCACCAGGGCCACCTGCACGATGGAACTCCCATTCTAATTCAGTTTCACTAATTACCATCGCTTCAGTTTCTGGCAAATCCGGCAAAACTTCTACAAGAGCAAATGATGTTTGCCTTAATTGCTCAGCATCAAAAGGCGAGATTCGGACTAGCCGATGTACTCCCGACTCACTGCGGAGATGACCATAAGCCCAAGCCCCTTTGACACTGATCATCACTCGCTTAATTCCTGCTTCATTAGCGAGTACCCGATCAATAATCTCCATTTGCCAACCACGTTCTTCGACAAAACGACTATACATTCGCTCGAGCATCTGCGCCCAGTCCTGAGCCTCCACGCCACCAGTGCCAGCGTGAATTGAAATAATCGCATCCGCTCGGTCATAAGGACCGTTAAACAAGACATAGAACTCCAAACCATCAAGCCTAGTAGTTAATTGTTTAACTTGCTGAGCCAAAGTATCAATCATCTGCTGATCCAAATCTTCCAAAGCTACTAGCTCCTCTGCATCAGCAATCTCAGCTAGTAACTTCTGCCAGACATCGGTCTCTTGTTTGGCAGCTTCTAATCTCTTGCCAACTACCACTGCTTTTTTTTGATCCAACCAAAAATCAGGCTCACTAGTAGCCTGCTCTAGATTTTTAATTTCCACCAAGCGCTGATCTAGGTCAAAGTAACCTCCACATTTCTAGGGCACGCTCACGCAACTCTTTAATTTTATTAACTACTTCGTTCATTTATTTAGATAGCTTATTAACAAAGAAAGAAATCGCTCCACCCATACCGAGACCCAAGAAAATAGCGAGTAGTATCAGTGGTAGCAAAGAGCCACCTTCACTAATATAAGCAATTACTTGGCTAGCGATAAATAGGGAAAACACTGCCATGATGACACCGGTGGCCATACCAGCCACATAGAGATAGAGCTTGTTATCTTTCATATTATTTTAATTTACAAAAGCTTTTTCTTAGCAATCATCACACATAGATCAGCTAGACGATTAGAATAACCAGTTTCATTGTCATACCAAGACACCACTTTGAGCAAATCACCATCGATAACCTTGGTACAGGACAAATCTACAATCGAGCTAGCCGGATCAGCCACGATATCAGCCGACACAATCGGCTCATCAGTTGCCACCACAATCCCCTTGTACTTAGGCAATTTAGCTGCGGCTACAATCGCTGCATTGACTTGTTCAGCTGTCACTTTAGTATTTAGCACATAAACCGCGTCACACAGTGACCCCACTGGCACTGGCACGCGGATCGACATGCCGTCAAATTTGTCTTTGAGAGCCGGAATCGTCGCACTAACCGCCTTCGCTGCACCTGTCGTAGTCGGGATGATATTAAGAGCTGCCGCTCGTGCTCGACGCAAATCGCGGTGCGGACCATCTACTAGAGTTTGGTCAGCTGTATAGGCGTGAACCGTCGACATGACAGCCTTCTTGATACCAAACTTCGCTGATAAAATGTCGGTAACCGGTGCGAGGCAATTAGTCGTACACGACGCCATGGAGATAATCTTGTCAGTCTTCTTGATCTTGTCAGCATTGACACCGATTACAAAAGTCTTGACTGAATCAGTCTTACCAGGCGCTGACAAAACAACTTTCTTCGCACCTGCCTTCAAATGCAAACCTGCACCAGCTTCGTCGAGGAAAATACCGGTTGATTCAATCACGATATCGACTTTGAGATCTTTCCAAGGCAAGACGCTAGGGTCCTTCTGAGCAAAAACCGGATATTTTTTACCATCTACCACTAGAGCTTCTTTAGTCGCACTGACCTTTTTACCATAGCGACCATAGACACTGTCGTATTTAAGTAAATGAGCTAGAGCAGATGTATCCGTCAAATCATTAATAGCCACCACCTCCACACCCGGTCTAGCAAGCAGTGCCTTAAAACTAGCCCTCCCGATACGGCCAAAACCGTTAATTGCCACTCTGATCATAATGATTTGATTTAATATTTATTGCTTTAATTTTATCAAAGACAGACTATTTGAGCAAATCAACTTTATTTCAGCATCTCCAAAACTTTTTTAAGACCAGTTGGCAAAGTAATCTTATACTTCACTCGCTCGCCTTCCAAATTATCAAACGCTAGATTGGTCGCCACCAAAAACACTCTACCTAGAGACAACTTCTTATTCTTGGACTTGGTCATGACTGTGGCGTACCAATCATCACCGACTAGTTGATGGTTAAAGGCTGCCATATGAGCGCGGATCTGATGAGTACGACCAGTTTTAATCACTAGCTCTAGCAAGGTATAATTAATTAGTCGCTGTAAAACCTTAAACTCCGTAATCGCTTCTTTGCCACCCTGACTCTTGGGCTTGGCCGCCATCTTGTGACCAGCACTCGACCGCTCCAAGGCAAAATCAATCACTCCTTCGTCCTTGATGACTTTACCGTACACCAAACCCTGATATTTCTTCTCCACTGTCCGAGCTTGAAACTGAGCTTTCAAACTTTTAAAAGTTTTGTTATTGAGCGCTACCACCATCACACCGCTGACTGCCTTATCTAATCGATGCACTATACCCGGTCGGAGTGGATCATCACCAACTTTTTTAATCTTGGGATAATTAGCTACTAACCAATCCACCAAAGTTACTTCCGTTGAGGTCTTGGTGCCATGTACTACCAAACCCGCCGGCTTATCCACGACCACATAGTCATTGCACTCAAAAAGCACTTTAATCTTTGGCAAAGTCTTAACTACTTCATCTTTGGACTTCTTGTCAGAACTAGCTTTAGCAGCGGAGGATGGACTAACAATCACTACTTCATCATCCAACTTCAATTTATAATGACTAGACTTAACCACGCCATTAACTAGCACAACGCCGTCATCAATTCTTTTTTGCCATTGACTACGAGAATGCTCAGGCTGACTAGCTGCCACAAACATATCCAGTCTCTGACCAATTTCTTTGTCTGTAATTTTATACATCATATAATAGCAAGTAACTTATCCGCCAAAACTTCAAAGCTAACTAAATCTTTAGTTCTTTTTTGATAACCAGGCTCTACAATCGGATTATGGTACAGATTGAGCCAAGCCTGAGCTAGTACCTGCTGATCATCCATCTCCACCACCTGACCATAGTCTGATTCCAGCAACTCTTTCAAAATCGTCCCTTCTCGCCCCATCACGGTAATCTTTTTCTCGCAGGCTGTCAAAGCTAGGCTCAAATCATCCCAATCCGGTCGCCGTGCGGCTATGACCAAGGCTGCAAAAGACTCCAGAGACCTGTCATTTTGAGACTTTTCACCGAGTAGCCATACCTGCGTCTCCAAATGATAGCGTTTAATTAACCAGCGAATCTGCTCACGGGCCGGACCATTACCCAGTAAAACCAATTGAAAATGTTGAGATACATCTAGACAAAGCTGCAAGCTTTTGATCAATAGCTCGGCCATTTTACTATCACTCCAATCAACTTTAGCACAAATCGTAAAATAATCTTTACGCAGTTTAAAATGTCGAGCCAAATTTTGCTGAGCCCCTTGACCCTCAGCCTCCGGCCGGCCGCAGCTTGGTATCAAACGCAAACTCTCCAAGTGATAGCCGAGATTAGTCAGATTACCAACTAGCTCTTCATTGATAGCAAGCACCTTGGCCTGAGCTGACTGCTTTATCAACCTCACTCGCAAGTCAGGCGCCAGACGATCATAGTCCACCGCTCCATCCTCTAGCCAGAGCAAACGCATCTTGAGCCTCCTCACCAAACTAGAAAGCATTACTTTCTCCGGCCAGTTATGCAAAAGCACTGCATCACAACCCTGCCACCAAGCCATTTTAATCAATTTTAATTTCACTAAATACCAAGACAAACGATCGAGCAATCCAAGCGTCATACCGCTGGCATGAGGCAAAGACGACAGAGACCAAGCTGATTCTTTGGACCAGTTTAACCACTGCTTGTTACTAGACCAGACAGTCAAAATTGCCCCAGCCTTTGTCCAGTGACCAAGCACCAAGCTCAAAAAATCACGACCACCCAGACCGCTATCGATGATTAAAATTCTTTTTCCCATATCTCGAATGACTCATATTTACCGCTTCTAACAAACCCATTTTACTAATCAAAGCAAAGTATACGGCAGCAGCCAGCACCACAACCAAGATCAAAACACAGACCGAACTAGTAAAGTTAAGCAGTGGCCAAATCAACGCTGCCATGATGATGGCTGCCAAGAGCGCCTTGGCAGTGACTGCAAAATCTAGCTTCACAACTCTTTCCTGAGACAAACGCCACCAAGCAAAGACACAAATCAATACTTCGCTATACACCGTCCCCCAAGCAGCACCGTAGACGCCATAACTTTTAATCAAATACACATACACCGGCACCGATGATACCGCTGTGATCAGATAATAAACAATCAAAGTTTTTTGCTTTTCCAGTGCAATAATAGTATGAGTCAAAGCACAGCTCATATATACTGCCACAATCGCTGGCAACAAAATCCGCAAAATCTGACCAGACTCGGCAAATTCAGTGCCAGTAATCGCCACCATGATTGGCACAGCTAGTACCGAGCCACCGAGCAATATTGGCCAAGCGCTAATCGCCATCAGATCCCAGAGTAATTGAGTAGTTTGAGCAAAATCTTTATTAGCTTTACTTGACCAGTACTTAACCATAATTGGTAGCACGAGACCCGCTACCATAAAAGGAATGCTTACCAAAATATCTACCACCTTATAAGCCGCTCCATACAAACCAACTTCTGCATTTGTCACAAACAATGACAAGAGCATGATATCAGCCTTCAAATAAATCAGATTAGAAACAATCGTCAGCATCAAGGGCCAAGACAACTGAGCGATTTCCTTCCAAATCAACCAGTCAAAACGCCAAGCAAAACGCACCAAGGACAAACTCAAAAGCCAGTGGAGTGCAAAATAAATCGCATTACTAATAGTCATTGCTGCCACCATACCCAGGAGTCCCCAATCCGCTCTGATCACCCAGATCGTTAAAATCACCAAGACTAGACGACTGACAATCTCAGCAAGGGCTATCCTTTGGGTAGCTAGACGCTTTTGAAAGACACTCACAAAGACTTGATTGGCGCTGACAAACCAAAAAGACATCGTCGCCACCACCACACCAATCTTGGTCAAAGCGTCATAAGGCATCCACCATACCGTCAGTGGCGCTAGACCAATCATCACCAGTGCCGTCAAGCTTCTAAAGGCAAAGAGGTTAGCCAAAATCTTTTTCTCATCCACCCCCACCCGATTAATCATCTGACTAGCCACCAAAGTCAAACCCATATCAGCTGCAATCGCAAAGACTGACGCATAGGTCATGATGGTGGTGTACTGGCCAAAAAGCCCACTACCCAAATAACGAGTCATCATCGCCACTGCCACCAATCCCAAAACAGTCCCCAAAAAGCGACCAGCCAGCTGCGCCAACGAATTATTCACCAATTTAACAGCAGTACTCATAAAAAAATAAACTAGAGTCCAAAACCTCAACTCAGTTCAGAGCTTTTGACTTTTTCCCTAAAAATCAATATAATAAGGCTATTCTTAGAGTCTATTATATCAAACAATATGCAATTGACCAAATCAATTTTCAAGCCTTTTAGTGCTCTAATCAAGCTTGGTCTACTAGCAATTATTTTGACTTTTGGTCTTTTTTTGACTAGTCCCGCTCAAGCCAGCTGGGTCGATATTAGCAAAGACAGCTTCGAGGCCATCAGCCCTACCTTTGGCGTCCCTGCCGGAGCAAGACCCATTGACCCCAGAGTCTATGTCGTCAACATCCTCAAAGTTGTCTTTGGCTTCTTGGGCGTTATCGCTATTTGTTTAATTCTTTACGCTGGTTTTTCTTGGATGACTGCTGCCGGTAATGACAAAAAAATCGGCGCCGCTCAAGACACTATCAAAGCAGCCACCATCGGCTTATTAATAATTTTAGCCGCCCTCTCTATCACTATTTTTGTCAGCAATGTCGCCCTGAGAGCAAATGACCGCAACGCTAATACCATTATGCAAAACAACTAATTATGATTGATACAGCAACGGATAACAACTCTACTAACACCCAAAGCGGTTATCGACTCGGCATTGATATCGGTGGTAGCAAAATGCGTGCCATCTTAATCGATCGCAAAAACAAAGTTCTCGAAGACTACCAATTGGCCACTCCCAAAGACTCTCTCAATCACCTCCTCATCATGATCAAGGCTACTATCGAGCCACTCATTGAACGAGCAAACAAAGACCAAATGACCATTGACAGTCTAGGCATCGGCATAGCTGGCACCCTCGACGAAGACCGAGAAAAAATCCTTGTCTCACCCAATCTTACGACCATCGAAAACACCAAGCTACTAGCCAGACTCCAAACAGAATTTAATTGGACTTGGCCTATGCTCATGGACAATGATGCCAATTGCTTCACTCGTGGCGAAGCCTTACTCGGAGCTGGCGCTGGATTAGAAAATGTCTATGGCATCACCATTGGCACCGGCATTGGTGCTGGCTGGTGGTACAACGGCGAAATCTACGCCGGAGCCAGCGGCGCTGCCAATGAACTCAGTGACATGCTCATCGACGTTGATCATCAAGTCACTCTCGAACAAGCCTATCAAAAACTTACTCAAAACAACGCTCGCCTCCTCGCTCAAGAAGCTTACGAAGGCGATATCCTCGCCGAAAAAGCCTTTGCTGAACTTGGCGCTTACCTAGGTCTTGGTTTTGCCAATATCGTCAACCTCCTCGACCCCTCTATGCTTGTTGTCGGCGGTGGTGTAGCTGCGGTCAGCGAGTTATTTCTTGGCGAAGCCAAGCGCACCATGGAAGAAAACACTCCTTCCCATCGTCACAAAACCAAAATCACCCAAACCAAACTCGGTGATAACGCTGGTGCTATCGGCGCTGCTCTGCTATTTAGATAGATCAAAATCCAGCTCCTCATACCAAAAAAGCCCTTCTACAAGGGCTTTTTTAACTTTACTGGCAAATAGACTATAAACTACGGTTTTTAATCTTATCCAACACTTCTTGCATAAACTCTTCTCGACCAATTTCTCTTGTGACTCTTTCGCCACGATCACGCACTGCTAGTTTAGCAGCCGCCATTTCTTGATCACCAATTACGAGTAGATAAGGAATCTTCTCCGCCACTGCCTTGCGGGTCTTGTTACCAACCGTTTCATCACCGAGATCAACCTCTACTCTAATGCCGAGTTCTCTAAACTGCTTAAGCAAATCTAGACAAAACTGATGATGTTTCTCACCAACTGATAATAACTTCACTTGCACTGGCGCAAGCCAGACTGGGAAGACACCTGCGTAATACTCAATCAAAAAAGCCATAATACGCTCCATCGCCCCGATTGACGAACGATGCACCACTATGCCTTGCTGTTCTTGGCCAGCATTGTCGATATAAGTCAGATTAAAGCGCTTCGGCATTACAAAGTCATACTGGACAGTAAAAGCTGTATCCTCTTTACCACTCACATTCTTCATCTGAATATCAATCTTTGGGCCATAAAAAGCTGCTTCCGCCTGCGCTTCCACAAACTTCGCACCACGTTCTACCAAAACCTGACGCAAATTTTCCTCAGCCACATTCCAAGCCTCATCATCCTTGAAGTACTTCTTTTCGTCAGAGCGGTCACCTAGAGACAAACGATAAGAATAATCCTCGCCTTGCTTGAGACCAAAGGTCTGCACAATAAAATCAATCAGATCGAGCACTCCAGCCACCTCTGATTTAGCCTGATCCGAATTAGCGCAAATAATATGCGAGTCAGCCAGACAAAAAGCTCGAGCTCTGATCAATCCAGTCAGCTCTCCGGATTGTTCATAACGATAAAGCTTAGCGAGTTCGGCAATCCTCATTGGCAAATCACGATAACTATGTTTGTGACTGAGATAGAGCTCAAAGTGATGCGGACAAGCCATCGGGCGAAGCATAAACTCTTCTTCATCGATCACAATTGGCGCATACATCGAATCCTTATAATAAGGATAATGGCCAGATTTCTTATAAAGATCAAGACGGGCAATATCCGGTGTAATTACATGCTTGTAACCACGTTTAATTTCCTCATCAACAATAAATCTCTCTAATTCACGACGAATTGCTGCTCCTTTTTCAGTCAGTAGTGGTAAACCCTTGCCGATTGTTTCGCTAAAGACAAACAAATCGAGCTCCTTGCCTAGTTTACGATGATCACGCTTCTCTGCTTCAGCCAGCATCAACAAATAATTATCGAGCTCCTCTTTAGTCGGAAAAGCCAAAGCATAGACTCGAGTTAACATTTTATTTTTCTCATTACCACGCCAATAAGCACCAGCCAGTTTCCACAATTTAAAGGCCACTCCTTTGATTTCTCCAGTCCTCGCTACATGAGGCCCTTTGCATAGATCCAAAAACTCACCCATTTGATAATAACTAACCTTAGTTTCACCAGCTGTTTTGAGATCAGCTATTAGCTCTGCTTTATAAGTCGCTCCCGATTCAGTTTCACGAGCCAAAGCCTCATCAATGGCGATTTCCGTCCTCTCCACCGGATAATCAGCCTTGATCATCTGCCTCATTCGATCTTCGATGACTCTAAAATCAGACTCAGTGATACTAGTCGTGCCAAAATCAAAATCATAATAAAAACCATTGTCAATCACCGGCCCGATAGCTAGCTTTACATCAGGAAATTTTTCTCTAGCCGCCCAAGCAAAGAGATGGGCTAGACTATGACGCATTTTATGGAGTTGGTCATGCTCTTGCATATATTTACTTCGCCTCGCCATAGCTCCTCAGAACAAAGGCGGGCCTTGTTACGCCGTAGCTCCCAAAGGAGTGAAGGCGGGTTACTTAATTATTTATAAAAATAAAACCTCGTCTCAGCAATCATCAAAAATGACAATTACCAGGACGAGGCTTCGGCCACGCGGTTCCACCCGGTTTTCCTGACTAATCAGGACTCTTTTTAGTTTGGCTTAGGTTCTAGAACAGCCTTGCGGCTCCGCACTTGGTAGCTACGGCAATCACCAATTTGCTCATTATAAAACAAATTCAAAATTTGTCAAAATAGCTACTCGGCACTTTCAATCTTAGCCAAATCAGCGTTAGTCGCCCCCAAACCCAATTTCCTCATAAGCTGATAGGCATCCTCTGGTAAACCCAAATAATATCGCTTAGCATCAACTGGATTCACATACCAAGCCTCACCTCGACCTTGTGCCTGCAATAAAATCCTACCCAAAAATCTATTAGTAAACTTCTGATCAGCAAGTATCCGACCAGCTCCCATCGAACTAAAACCAGCCGATAACTCTTGATAATCACTATAACCATCGCCGTCCATATCAGCGGCCTTAGGATTAGTGCCAATCGCTGTCTCAAAACGATCGGCTAGGCCATCGCCATCACTATCAGCGCCAGTTACCGCAGTTGTCGCTACTAAAATCTTGGCTAGATCATCATTAGACATACCGATCGCCATCTTTTTCATCAAGCTATACGCCTCAGCTGCGCCAGCCAAATAATACTTACGACCACTAACTGGATCGATATACCACGCCTCACCACGCTCCTCTACCTGCAACAAAATCCTACCAGCCAAACGATTATTAGCACTCACCACACCGGCAGCCACCGGCTTATTAACCACTTCTGTACTGGCAACAATCAAAGACAGACCAGCACCACTCATTCGATAATTCAAAGTCTGATCATTCTCCGCTGCTGCAAATTCGATCTGAGCCGCTGTTTGACTACCACGATCAACTACCAAAAAATAACTCAAACTCTGATCTTGCAAATCCTTAGTTGGCAGATACAGAGCCAATCGACCGCTAGCCGGCAGAGTATAGTTACCAATCAAAGCATTCTTATCCAAAACCTTTTTACCATCAATATCTATAGCACTCTGATAAACTTTAAACTTCTGACCAACCAATAGCTTACCAGAGCTATCACGTAGAGTGATGTTAACCGCTGGCAAAATCTTTTCTAGGGTTAATTTCTCACTGCATTCAAAACTAATATTAGCAAACCAAAAACATAGATTTTTTACCTTATCACCACAAATTTGCAAAATATACTTTTGACCAGGAGTGTTAGTTAACTTGGTATTAGCTAGACCATTATCATCAATCTTGCCACTCGCCACCTTAGCAGCTAGTGCTGGCCAGCCACTCGCATCCCAGTTCTGAGCATAGAGACTATAACTAGCTCCGCCAATCACTTTTTGTTGATAATCCTTAACCGACAATCTCAAATCAGACTTGTACTGACACTTGGGCACTTGATAATTATCTAACCACAGAGCTACATCATGTCTCTTAGCCTCTGTTATAGCGAGTGGGGTATTAATCTTTTCACCATTGCTATTTTGATAACTCAAATAATAATCACCAACCGGTAACTGAATATAAGCTCGACCCTGTTGATCAGTAGTCAAAGTCTCGACCGCCTTACCGGCCTCATAACCACCAAAACCGGACTGATTTTGCGCTAGTACCGACACCTTAACATTAGCTAGAGCCTCTGATGTCGCCCTATCTTTAACCAAAATCACTGCATCACTGATCTTAACAGTCACATATTTCACAGCGCTGTCAGTAGGCACTACCGATTCTTGATAAAAAGTTAAACCCTTGGTGTTTTTAGCACCAATAATATAAAAATAAGCATCTGGCGTAGCACTCTGTTGCACTGTCGGCGTCAAAACATCAACAATACCCAACTGACCACTATTAAAAGTCCCTAGAGTCTCCGCACTAACAATTTTGTTAGCAGCATCCACGCCTTGATTACCAACTGTAATCGACAAATTTTTCAAAGTGTTAATCAATGGATCTTGAACAATAATTCGCAAAGTACTTAGAGTCAGATCGACTCGACCAACATAACCACAGCTCGCCACCACCTTGTCATAAAACAAAAAATCCCGATTTTTCAAAGTCGGATTAGTCACCTTAATGACATAATTAGCATTCTCCGCCGTCGCTGTAAATTTTATTTTAGCAAGACCCAGCGCGTCATCAACTGTTCCAGCACCGACTTGCTTAATCGGCTTGCGAACACCGCTAGCATCCACACCTTCTTGATAAACAGTTAATTTGGCCTTGGACAGCATTTTGCCCAGACCATTTTTAACACTAACTGACAATTCACCATTGCAATTAGCCGTTTGTGCTTGGCTTTGGTTAGTAACCAATAAAACACCAACCAAAATCACTAAACCACAATATTTTTTAATCATAAATATTGAGCTAATTATAACACAAAAAAGTCTTTGGATAAAACTACTACCATTGATAATATTCAGCGCTCTGACCGACTTGCTCAGCTATCGCTAGTAATCGATTATATTTGGCCACTCGCTCACCACGAGCAGGCGCTCCAGCCTTTAGCTGACCAACCCCCATCGCCACTGCCAAATCAACTATAAAACTATCACTAGTCTCACCGCTACGATGCGATACAATTGATTTCATATTATGCTCTGTAGCCAGTTTGATAGTAGCAATCGTCTCGCTCAGAGTCCCAATTTGATTTAACTTGATCAAAATTGCATTACTCGCCTTAGCCTCTATGCCTTGAGTCAAACGCTTAGTATTAGTCACATACAGATCATCACCGACAATCTGTTTATCCATATGCTTGGCACTAAACTCCGCAAAACTCTGCCAATCATCTTCGGCAAATGGATCCTCCCAACTGACAACTGGATATTTCTCCATCAAAGACTCATAAAACCCAGCTAGTTCCTGAGAGCTCATTACTCGACCAGCCTTTTGTAGATGGTATTGACCATCACGATAAAACTCCGAAGCTGCCACATCAATCGCTAATAAAACTTGAGAACCTAGAGCATAGCCCGCTCGATCAACCGCCTCAGCGATCAATTCAAAAGGCTCGTCGTTACTAGCACAATTAGGAGCAAAGCCACCTTCATCACCCAAATTAGTACTGTAAGTTTTTTCCACCATTAACTTTTTGAGTTGCTGATAGATTTCCACACCCATTCGCACCGCCTCTGTTGCATCGCGAGCCCCCACCGGCATCACCATGTATTCTTGAATATCTGTTGCCCAATTAGCGTGCTTAGCACCATTGATAATATTCATCAGTGGCACTGGCAAGACATATTTACCCTTAAAATTATCATTAAACTTAGTTAGATATTGATAGAGATGTTTTTTTTCAGCTCTCGCCTGTGCTACCGCCACTGCCATTGAAACTGACAAGATGGCATTAGCTCCTAGTCGTGATTTGTTATCAGTCGCATCTAACTCTATCATCCTTTGATCAATTTCTGCTTGTTCGCTGGCTTCGTGACCAACCAAAATCCTACCAATTTCTTCGACATTGGCCACAGCCTGACGCACACCCCGACCAGCAAAACGATCAACTTGCTTATCTCTCAACTCACAGGCCTCATGAGTACCAGTTGAAGCACCTGATGGCACCGCCGCTTTACCTACACTCCCATCAGCGAGTGACACAGTCGTTTCAATTGTCGGTTCACCTCGACTATCCAAAATTTCCAAAGCTTTAATCGATCTAATTTTCATATAATTATTTATTTCAATTCTATAATCTCAGCGTTATCAAAGAATGAACTTGCAAGTGACTTTTGCCAAGTCCAGTTATACCAAACCGCTTCCATCATCTTGCCAATTGCCCCATGAGTCACTACGACAATCTTTTGATTAGTACAATCCCGCTCTATTGCTTCTAAGGCTCTACGCGCCCTCATCATCAATTCTGGGAAAGTCTCCACACCCGGACCATCCAAAAAATAATCAATTTGATCACCGCGCACTACATGCTGACTGTATTTTCTAATTTCATCGATGCTCTTGCCAGTTAAAATTCCAAAATCACGCTCTATTAAGTCTGGCTCGATCATTAATTCATCAATACCAGCTAGTTCAGCAATTATCTCAGCCGTCTGGCGAGCTCTAATCGCTGGTGACACATGAATACAGTCAATTTTTTTAGAACATAACTTTTTTGCCGCTACTCTAGCCTGACTGATACCCTTGGCCGTCAACGAGCTATTCCGATGGCCGTTCAAAATCCCCTTGGCATTATCCTCATCCTGACCATGTCTGACTACATAAATCATATCTGTAACAAAACTTAATGATTTAATGATAGCATAGATGTATTGTCTATGGTATAATAAAGTCTATATTTAACTTTAGCCAAATATGTCCAAAAAATCCAATCATTGCAAAGATCAATGCTGTTGTCACCATGGCAAACTCGACCTTAATGAGCTTAAAACCGAAGCTCGCACACTCATCAAAGATGCCAAAAATAAATACAAGCAAATGAAGCCAGCTGACAAGCAGAAGCTCAATAAAAATCTCGCTATCGGCGGCGCCGTCGCCCTCGGGCTCCTGGGACTCAAAAAAATCTTTGGCACTAAGCGCAAATAAAAAAGAGGCAAATGCCTCTTTTTTACTAATCATTATTTACTAGGGTAAAAATTTTCTATTTGACTATTATACAAATTTACTTTGGCATTATAATCATCTAGCTGTTCCTTATAACGCTGATAAGCCTCTTTGTACTGATTAACTTTATTATTATAAGTTTGCACCAAACTATTATACTGACCGATGTCATTTTTGGCCGCCTCCATTTTTGTCTGCCAAATATTTAAATCACTTACTCTGTCCGCCAAATCGTTTTTCAAATTATTAAGATAATTTCTACTGGTAGCAAGGTCTGATTCCAATTGCCTCAAATCAGCCACCAAATCATAAGTCGCTTGACTGCCGGTATATTGTTTACCTTTAGTTTTTTGCAATATCTCTGGTCGACCCAAATGACCAGTCTTAAAGACATTGGCAAATTGACCAGCCAAAGACTGCGAGTCTGGAGCCAAGACTACTCCATTGTTTCCAAAGTTCTGAGCTATCACACTGATCGGCAAATAATTAGTCGTCTCTGCATAACAATAACCCGAACCAAAGACTGCAAAACGTTCTGGGCATTGGATACCAACCGCCGCATGATTGACTTCTGGCAAATCGATCACCGCCGCCCCGTAACCTAATTCACGCAAAATCATCACCGCTAAAAATGTCTTATCCGAACACACACCTAAACGTCTAAACAAAGTTTCATAAGGATAATTTGGCTTACCAGTTTCTAGATTTTTATCATGATCATAGGGAATGCTTTGCACAAAAGCCATCGTTACATTAACTAGCTCATCATCAGTGAGTAACTCTTTAGTAGCGATATATTTCAGTTGACCGACAATATCCTTAATCGTAGCATCGCCACTCCTCGCTTGCAAAAACATTTTATAATAATCCTCATGCCAATTAGCCGGCAGATCGCCATAATAAGTATATACCTTGGAGCTCCCAGCATAATCATTATAAGTCTGCTGACTAAGATTTAATGACAACTGATAGTCTCGTCCACGATATTTCCATTTAAAAACTTCTCGACCAGCCTGATTGATTAGTGACGGAGCTTCTGAGGATTTAACAGAGCTAGCTGGAGCCAGATTAAAATCCGGACTAATAGTTGCTAGAGTCTTGTTAGACACTCCTAGCGCTAATTTATTCCAGATCGCAAAAGCCGTTTCTGGCGACCCCAGATAAACTAATTGTAAATTAACCGGATTAACATAATAAGCCTCGCCGCGAGCCTCTACTTGGAGTAAAATCCGACCAGCCAAATGCGCCGGGGCTTTAGCCTTCCAATTACTCAAATCTTTATTAGTCACTCCTAACCCCAAAGCTCTAATGATCTTGGCCGCATCCGCTGCTCGACCCAAGAAATATCGTTTACCATTAACCGGATTAAGATACCAAGCTTCACCACGAGATTCGACTTGCAACAATACTCGACCAGAGAGACTTGCCGCCTCAACCACCAAACCAAAACCAAAAACAAAAAACAAGCTAACAAACAATGATTTTAAAAATATATTTTTCATAAGCATCCTTTGCACTGTAAAAATTTTAAATTTAATAATGATAAGTCTTGCCACTAGCAATCGTCACACCGCGATAAATCTGCTCGACCAAGATCAACCTGGCCATTTCATGTGTCATCGTCAAAGCCGACAAAGCCATCTGCTCTTTGTATTTCTGCTTGATAGTATCAGCTAAACCTAGAGCGCCACCGATCACCATTATTAACTCAGCTGACTCCTCATTAATTAGCTTGCTAAACGCTAGACTATCAGGCGTCTTGCCACGCTCATCCATCACTATCACTCGAGCCGAATCACGCTTAGCCAAATAATTCTCAATCCGCTCCGCCTCTAGTCGCTTGGCTTGTTCACGACTATGCTCACTAAACTTTTCCGCCTTGAGCTCTTCAATCTTAATCTTGCCATAAGGAGCTAGCCTGAGCAGATAACCATCAATCGCTTCAGCGAGATACTTTTCTTTGATTGAACCAATGGCAAGGATGGTAATTTTAAACATATTAATCATCTAAACAATTAAACCGATTAGCACAGCAAATATTCTTGCCTCTTTTAGTTACTACACCATAGTAGCCGTCGGCACAACAACGTCGATTAGCTTTTATAAAATCATTGATGGTAAAAGCATTTTGACTTTGGTCAAAGTGAGTCGTAGTCCCACTTGGACACCAGCCCCACCAGTAAAAACTTTTGTATTTAACAGATTTACTAAATAAATTGACAACCAAAATACTTACAAAAAACACAATCACACAGCACAAAACAATCGTTAAAATCAAAGCCCAGTTGTCTAATTTTCTGTTCATAATTTCTTTTTCACTCAATAATTAGCCCAGCCATCAATCCCAGTAATTTGCCATCCTTAACACAATAGTCTATTTTAATAATACACTATTTCACATAAAACCAGTAGGATTCGTACAGTGGTAGTACGCTTGCTTCCCAAGCAAGAAACGCGGGTTCAATTCCCGTATCCTGCTCCCAAAGAAATCAACCTCTGCACGGCTGACAGCTCGACAATAGACCAAATAAAAAGAACTCCATTAATGGAGTTCT
>DBEB01000013.1:0-455 GCA_002293855.1 Candidatus Falkowbacteria bacterium UBA917 | reverse complement strand
CCATTAATGGAGTTCTTTTTATAACAATCATCAACCAGTCGGGATACTGGGAATTGAACCCAGTCTACAAGCACCCCATGCTCGCGTACTGCCGGTATACTATATCCCGCTTTTACCAACCACTATCACCATCCCGAGTCATCCTAGAGCTAATGTAAGTAAACATCGACATCAGTAGACTAAAGCCCAAAGCTGACCAAAAACCGCCCACTTCAAAGCCTTTGATCAGAGAACCAGCAAAGAGCACTAGTCCAGCATTAATCACCCAAGTAAATAATCCCAAGGTCAAGATATTAATCGGTAAAGTCAAAATAATCAAAATCGGCTTAATCACGGCATTAATCAAAGCCAAAAACAGGACCAGCCAAGCCGCTGTCCACCAATTACTCACGCTAATGTTTGGAATCAAATAAGCAGCAATCAAAACCGCCACTGTGCTAATAAACCATCTAATA
>DBEB01000047.1:9967-14150 GCA_002293855.1 Candidatus Falkowbacteria bacterium UBA917 | reverse complement strand
CTAGATCAGCGGCGGTCTTAGCACGAATTTTCTTGGTCAACTTAGATACAGTAAGCATCTTGCCTTCGATCACTTTGTTGGCAATCAAGAGGTTGTTAACACTGTCAGTTAGCTGAGCGCCAACAGAAATCCAGTATTTAACACGGTCAGCTTTGACATCTAGCTTCTTGGACTTCGGATCGTAGTTGCCGAGATTTTCTAAGGCCTTGCCATAGGTATCACGACCAGCTTCGTTGATAATCAAACGATAGGTTGGTTGCTTCTTTTTGCCAAATCTGGCCATCTTAATTTTTAGCATATGTAGATTATTTAATAGTCAAAATGAGAGAGCAGTTTGACGATTGTGCCATTTCCATCAGATAGCAGTCTAAAGGAGGCAGGCGCTTGAGCGGGTAACGGGAATCGGACCCGTATCCTTAGCTTGGAAGGCTAATGTAATAGCCATTATACAATACCCGCGCTACGTCGCTTGGTCCCAAAACAGGAAAGCCGACATACGGGAAAGTTTTAACAGTCAAAAAAAATAGCTAATAACAGCTAAAACTACTAAGGACTATAACAGATTGAAGTAAAAAAATCAAGGGCTCTCTAGAGCTTGAAAATTTGCCAATTTTAGTGCTAAGATGAGCTAATAATTACAGCTAACTCTTATGAAAATACTCTTAATTGGCAAGAAAACTAGCCATTTGGCCCTGAGATTAGTAGAAGAAGCCAAAAAAGCCAAGCAAAGCTTGGTGGCGGTCGAGCCTGGTGAATTACAAATCATCGTCAGCACCAAAGGATTTAAAGCCAAGTTAGCCAATGGTAAAAAGCTACTAGACTTTGATGTCTTTTATTTCTACGCCATTGGCAAAGATGCCCTCGAGCTCGCTGAACTAGCTAAATACCTCAAGAGTTGCGGTAAAGTCGTGGTAGAAGACAGCCTAGCCGGCGGACGATTGCCACTTGATAAATTTGACTGGCGGCAGCAAGATATTTTAGCAACTCCAGATTATCAATTCTTTTTTGATTTCAAAAAACGAGATTACAACTCAATCAAATACCCGGCTATAGTCAAAGACATTCATAGCAGTCGTGGCGCTGGAGTTTTTAAAGTTACAAACAAAACTGAGTTAAAAAAAGTAATTGATCGCATTGGTACCAAAATCATTATTCAGAAATATTTGCCAGTCAAATCTGATTATCGAGTCCTCGTCGTTGGTAACGAAGCCTTGGGAGCGATCGAAAGAGTTAAATCACAAGAAAATGTAGCTAGTAACCGCAAGCCAGAAAAAGTACTAGCGGTTACAGTACCAGACTCAGCTCTACAAGCCTGCGTAGCAGCGAGCCGAGCCAAGGGACTAGCTATCGCTGGCGTGGATTTACTCAGCTACCGTGGCAAATACTATGTCTGGGAGATTAACGCTTCACCTCAGTGTCGTATCTTTGAAAAATATACTGGCGTCAATGCGCCAGCCAAGATTTTGCAGTATTTGCAAAGCTTGGTAAAAACTAAAGCTTAATATCAAAGGCGCCCTCGCCACCCTGATTGATCTTAGCGGTCATAAAGCTATAGCCAAGAGCCCGCAGATAAGACTCTAGCCAGGGTCTAAGACGAGCTTGACCGTTAATGGAATTAATCCCCTTGCCAGTAATGATACGGACTTGGTGATAGTTTTTGTTTTTGGCTGCTTGCAAAAAGTCTCTAACCAAAAATTCGGCTTCGTCTAGAGTGTAGCCGTGCAAATCAAGACTAGCATCAATTCTCTGGGGATATTTGTTGTGTTTGATTTTTTTGATCATAATCGAGACTCTCAAAATTAACGACTAACAGTAATAAAAGTCTTGTTACTAAAATCTTGTGCACCGTGATTACCAGTTGGATAATTCACAGCCGCTCCGATCAGTCTAGCGGCCGGATAGCGATAGCTTTGACCATGTCTAGTTCCAGAATCATTAGTGATGAATTCGTCAGTACGAGGATCATAACCTAATACCACGAGCATGTGAGTAGTCGGGCCAGGAGCTGTGTAATGAGGATTTTTTAGTAGTTGCCCATTGACAGGTAACAAGATTAATTGGCCCGCCTTAAGAGCGTTGATCATTTTAGATTTAGAAAGTTGTTCATGAGCCTGCGCTTGATCAAAGCCCCAATAGCCAAGGAATAGGCGTGAAACGGTATCAAAACTATCAGTATCCACAGCTTCACCGTATTTTTGTAATTGGTAATTACCCATAGCGATGATTTCTTGCTTGGCAGTAGCTTGATCCAGCTTGAGTCCCCTCGCCCAATAAACAGCCATCAAAACCGAAGCTTCTTCGCAACCATTTTCTTGCAAAGGATCGGACCACTCACTATAAGGAGCTTGCGAAGTAAAGGGTACAGCACTAATTAAAATAACTTTTTCTTTGGTCGCAGAAGGAGCAGTTGAAGCACTTGCACTGAGCGAAGTCGAAGTACTAACTGGAGCTTTGACGACTGGTTGGACAGGAGTTGATTCAGACTCAATAGGCTTAGTCGAAGTACTTGTGCTGAGAGAAGTCGAAGTAATGACCGGAGTAGCGACAGACTGGGTACTGCTAGCTACAACTGATAGACTAGAACTAGTACTGCTGCGTTCGGAAGGTGCTAGTAGAGTTTGTTTAGAAACTTGACCAGAGTTGCTTAACCACCACTGACTAATAAAAATTACGACCGCAAAGAGGCAAGCAGCTAGGATGATAATGCTGATAGCTTTTAACATGATACTCACATTAATTATAAAGCCTGAATAATCACTCCAGCGCCGAGCAACTCATCATCCTTAAAGATCACAGCTAGTTGACCAGGTGTGACAGCGCGCTGAGCGTCGTGAAAATTAATTAAGATTTGACCATCGGTACTATATTCTAAACGAGCAGCAACAGCCTCATGATGATAACGAATCACAATCTCCAAATCAGCCGGTAGCTCAACTGGTTGATTAACCCAACTCAAATCATTAATGATACAAGTAGAGCGCCAGAGTAATTTGTCAAAGGGGTCACTGGTGACAAGGAGCTCATTAGTACTGATCTTTTTATCAACAACATAATAAGGTCCACCAGCCAGATTACCGCCCAAGCCCTCACGCTGACCAATAGTATAAAAAGCTAAACCTTGATGCTCGCCAATGATCTCACCAGAGCCATTAACAATCGCTCCCGGACTAGACTTGATACGAGTCTGCAAAAATTCTTTGATATCGATCTGACCGACAAAACAAATGCCTTGTGAGTCTTTTTTGGTGGCGGTGGGCAATTTAAAATCAAGCGCTAATTTTCTGACTGCTGACTTGGGTAGAGTGCCTAGTGGAAAGAGAGCGTGAGATAACTCGTGTTGCCCGAGACGACAGAGGAAATAGCTTTGATCTTTGGCAGGATCAATCCCCTTTTTGAGTTTAAAAATGCCGTCCTCAGCGAGCACCTGAGCGTAATGACCAGTCGCTACCAGATCGGCTCCCAGCTTGAGAGAGCGGTCCAAAAATAATTTAAATTTGATTTCGCGATTGCACATCACATCAGGATTGGGCGTGCGGCCAGCTTCGTATTCAGCAAAGAAATAATCCAAGACCTTGGCCTTATACTCAGCTTCAAAATTCCAGACGTAAAAAGGAATACCGAGTTGATTGGCGACAGCCCGAGCATCAGCAGTATCTTGACTCAGATTGCAACAACCAGCAAAATCAGCACTCCAATTCTGCATAAAAACACCAGTTACATCATAACCAGCTTGGACAAGTAAGGCAGCAGTGACAGAAGAATCAACCCCGCCGGATAAGCCTACAAATACTTTTTGCTTATTGTTAGCCATAATTACCGAGTATGGCAGATATTTAAGAATTTTTCAAGCTTGACTTTATTATTTATAAATGTCATAATAATATTATAAATTGAGTTCTTTTTAAACATTTTGGAGTCTAGTCATGAAAGAAAAAGCAAATACTTTTTTTATAATTGCTATTATTACTGTAGTAGCAATATTCTTATCTAGTAACAGAAAAGATGATAAAAGCTCTGTCTCTCATGTAGTTCATGGTCACATCAAGAGTGTTGATCTGGCAACTGGTACAGTTGAGATAGCTAGCAGCGAACCGGATTCTACTATCATTTATGATGGTTTCGAAACCCATCTGTCGGAAGCTGAAATATCAAAAGCAGTGCCAACTAGAAAAATAGTCAAAAT
>DBEB01000047.1:0-9706 GCA_002293855.1 Candidatus Falkowbacteria bacterium UBA917 | reverse complement strand
GGTGCTTTTTTGTTTTTGTCGGGGTGCAGGGAATTGGCTCCAGTTGCTAAGTGTCGCTTGACCTCAAGAGGTCTACGCTCACTAAGCACTCCAGCCCGGTCTCGCCTGTGCCTATGGCACATGGCTCCGACTTTCAATTCCTGACGCAGGCTAAGCAGTTAGCCTGCTCACCACTCCTCACTTCGTTTGTCGGGGTGCAGGGAATTGAACCCTGTCGACATGCTCCCAAAGCATGCGTACTACCGGTATACGACACCCCGTATATTCAATTAGCAATTTTCAATTGACAATTGCTAATTGTAAATTGATAATTGTTTAGTGCCGAGGGTCAGAATCGGACTGACGACACAGCGCTCTTCAGGCGCTTGCTCTACCACTGAGCTACCCCGGCTAGCCAATTGGCAATTTACAATTACTAATTATCAGCTGGGCAATTGGTCGCCAAATTGAAAATTGTAAATTGTAAATTGTTAATTGTCTTAGTTGCGGGGATCGGATTCGAACCGATGACCTCCAGGTTATGGGCCTGGCGAGCTGCCAACTGCTCTACCCCGCTATGGTTTTTGATTTTGTAATAGGTCTAAAGTTTTGCAACAGGAAATACAACCAAATGTACACAGCAATGTTTTCAATTAAAACGATGTATTGAACGACTGATTCTTGCCCGACTAGTAGTGGACGAAAAAGTAGACCAATAATCAAAACATCACTTAAAGTCTTTACAGCATAAACTAATAGCAAAGAATTGTAAACCGGATAATGAGCAAAGATTATCTGTCTTTGCCTGGCTAGCCAGCGAATAATTCGTGCTATATAAACCATGACATAAAGCTGAGAAGCTAGATTCAAGACAAATATAACACTGACTGTTATCAGTAAATTAGCATTCAAATAGTTGCTGATCGAACTCAAAGCGGGTCGAAAATCAACTAGACTAGCCAGACTTGAACTACTTAAATAAGTATTCAAATCCAAACTAGCAAGATTGTGAATGAATGCAGTGGTTGCTGGCAACTGAGTAAGTAAAGATAAACAGAAAAAACCAAATAATTTCCAATTAATCTTATCAGACTCTAGATGCAGATCATCAATAAATTGCTGATAACTAAGACTAGACATGCTATTAGTCATAAAAGACTAGTGGGCAATGGAAGAGTTCCTGCCTGCCGGCAGGCAGGGAACTTCCGACCTCTTCGATATGAACGAACAGATTTTCGCCGGTGGGCAATGGAAGAGTTGAACTTCCGACCTCCACATTATCAGTGTGGCGCTCTAACCAACTGAGCTAATTGCCCTTATTATCTGTTAATTATTAAACTGAATAATTAACCGATTTATTGTAACAAAAAAGGACTGGCCTAACAAATAAATCTAAGGACAATCCTTTATCGTTAACTGTTAAATAATTAACAGTTAGTATTACTAAATAGCCCATAATCTATTCGTTTGTAAACTTTGGTGTCTAGCAAGCGCTAATTCTCCACCCATCGGTTGATGGGCCGACCTTTCCTTATATAAATTGCCGAAGCAAAGTATTGAGGAATTTCTCCCTAGAAAGGAGGTGATCCATCCACAGCTTCCGCTACGGATGCCTTGTTACGACTTCACCCTTATCGCTGATCTTACCTTCCCTCGAAAAATCGAGGTTCGGGTACTACCAACTCTCTTGGTGTGACGGGCGGTGAGTACAAGACCCGAGAACGTATTCAACGTGCCGTGGCTGATACACGTTTACTAGCGATTCCAGCTTCATGAGGTCGAGTTGCAGACCTCAATCCGAACTGAGGAAGATTTTGGGGGTTTGCTCCACGTTACCGTTTGGCTTCCCTTTGTGTCTCCCATTGTAGCACGTGTGTCGCCCAAGGTGTAAGAACCATGCTGATTTGACGTCATCCCCACCTTCCTCCCACTTAAAGTAGGCAGTTCCCTATGACATGTAAAACATAGGGTAAGGGTTGCGCTCGTTTTCCGACTTAACGGTACATCTCACGACACGAGCTGACGACAACCATGCAGCATCTGTTTAGCACCCTCGAAGGCTCCCCTGTTTCCAGGGGTCTGCAGCTAAATGTCAAACCTTGGTGAGGTTCCTCGCTTATCGTCGAATTAAACCACATGCTCCACCGCTTGTGCGGGTCCCCGTCTATTCCTTTGAGTTTTAATCTTGCGACCGTACTCCCCAGGCGGGATGCTTAAGGCGTTAGCTTGATTAAACAACACTGAAAGGGTCGATACTTCCAATGTTTAGCATCCAACGTTTACGGCGTGGACTACTGGGGTATCTAATCCCATTCGCTACCCACGCTTTCGTCCATGAGCGTCAGAACTGTTCCAGTAAGCTGCCTTCGCATTTGGTGTTCCTGCTGATATTAACGGATTTAACCCCTACACCAGCAATTCCGCTTACCTCTCCCAGTCTCTAGTCTGTCCATATCTCTCGCGGTCACAAAGTTAAGCCTTGTGATTTAACAAAAGATGTTACAGACCGCCTGCGGACGCTTTACGCCCAATAAATCCGGATAACGCTCGGGGCACTCGTATTACCGCTGCTGCTGGCACGAGTTTAGCAGCCCCTTATTCATATAGTACCGTCATTTGTTCGTCCTATATAAAAGTGCTTTACACTCCGAAGAGCTTCATCACACACGCGGCGTCGCTCCTTCAGCCTTTCGGCCATTGAGGAATATTCTTGACTGCAGCCTCCCGTAGGAGTCTGGGCAGTGTCTCAGTCCCAGTGAGCCGGGCCATGCTCTCACACCCGGTACCCGTCGTAGCCTTGGTAAGCCATTACCTTACCAACTAGCTGATGGGGCATAGGTTCCTCCCAAAGCGCCGAAGCTTTAATCAACCAACTTGAGTCAGCTGATACCATCGGGTATTATTCTCGCTTTCGCAAGATTATGCCCGTCTTTGGGGTAGATTACCAATGTGTTACTCTCCCGTTTGCCGTGGGTCTGAACCCACACGACTTGCATGCCTTAGACACGCCGCCAGCGTTCATCCTGAGCCAGGATCAAACTCTCATAAATTTTTTTACTAGGTTTTAACCTAGGATTTTTTTGACTGGTCCTTTTCCAGTAAATAGCTAGAGTGCCGAAGCACCGCTAAACTATTGATAAGTTTTGTAACGGAGAATTAGCGCTTGTTAGCGCCAAAGTTTACACAAATTGTTAAGGTTCTGGAAAAAGTTAAATAAAACCGCTAATCAACTTGAATAGCAGTAAAGTCAATATTAAAGTAATTTTCTGAGACTGTCAATAGGGCCAAGAAATATGGGCCTTAGAGAAATAATGGCTAATTTTAGAGACCTTTTGCAAGATAAAAAACACTTGAAAAAACAGCCAAAATTAGAAACTTTAAAAAGACCAGAGTTATTGACAGTTTGGAGCACAAAAAAGCTATTAAAGGCCACTTAAAGAAACAGCCTTTACTAGTAACTCTTTATTCAGCCTTGATATCTTCTAATTTAACCGACAGGAGCTTGGAGACACTGTCATCACCCATAGTGACACCGTAGAGGACACTGGCTTTGCGCATCGGGGCGCGGTTATGAGTAATGACGATGAATTGGGTCTTGTGCGAGAGGTCCTCGAGGATTTGAGCGAGACGATCGGAGTTAGCTTCATCAAGTGCGGCATCCACTTCATCAAGCATGACAAATGGAGATGGGTTAGCGCTGATGATAGCGCAGATCAGAGCAATAGCGGTGAGTGCGCGTTCACCACCAGAGAGCATGGCGATGGACTGGATCTTTTTGCCTGGTGGCGTCGCTACAATTTCAATGCCAGCTAGGCCCGTGGAGTCATAGCGTTGTAATAGTTTAATGCGCTTAAGCGCTGCCTCACTAGGATTAACAGCCTTTTCATGCCCAGGCAAAGGTAGCTGCTCCATATCAAGAGCATTCATTTCATCAGCCATGACCCGGATGATTTTGGCGCTACCACCATTGAAAAGAATTTTAAAGTATTCTTGGAACTTCTGTTCAATGATTTTAAACTCACGATCAAAACGTTCTTTGATATTGATATCTAGCTCACGAATAATTTCTTCGAGCGACTTGATAGTGGCATTTAAGTCAGTGGTCTGCTTGTCTAGGAAATCAAAACGGTCTTTGGTTTCTTTGTATTCTTGTTCGACCTCTGGATCGATGCCACCAATGAGCTCTAATTGGTTACGCAAACTCTTGATCCTAGTTAAGCTTTCGTGACGATCTAGGCTAGCGACTACTTGATGCTGTTTGATGACACTCAGATCACCAAAGTCAGTACGGATTTCAGTTTCTAGATCTTCTAGCTTGGTCTCGAGCCGAGCCGCTTTGATCTTGAGGTCGTTTAACTGGTTACTGAGTTGGTTAGCTTCGTTTTGCAAGGCGTGCAAAGAGCGTTGGAGATTTAGCAAATGTTGACGCTTGCGTTCTTGTTCTTCGTTAAATAGTCGGAGCTGGCTTTGAGCCTCAGCGATCTGACTGGTTAATTTGACTTGTTCAGCTTGTAACTCAGTTTTGAGAGCAGAAACCGATGCTTGCGACAGAGCACCATTAACCAAGCCTCGGAGAGCTTGTTCGCTGGCTTCGAGACGAGCCTCGAAGCGCGCCCGTTCTAGACGAGACTGATTAAGCTCCTGTTCGAGTCGGTTAATGGCGTTGCGGTAGTCATTAGCCTTAGACTGGGAGACGCTTAACTGTGAGCGTAATTCTGACTGCTTGATCTGCCAAGCTGAGATTTTAGCTCTTAGTTCAGTGAGCTTCAGATCGATTGGCTGGAGTTCGCTAGTGATAGCAGCCTGACTGACTCGGACTTCGCTAGCATCAAACTTGTCTTCAGCTTGTTTGAGTTTGCTTGCTACATCGACAGCTTCACGCTCCAGCTGTCTGACTTTATCTTGATTGTGTTTGAGACGGATTTGAACGGATGAGAGCTCGGCTTGCAAATCACCGATCTGATGAATGAGAGATTCTTGCTGCTCACTGTAAGCGCTGACTTTATTTTGGAGTCGAGTGAGCTTTTGGCGCAATTCTTCACCAGTCGATAGTGACAAAACTTTTTCTAAATCAGCTTTAATAGTTGACAAGATGGACTTGATTTTAGATAAATCTTCTTCATCATCTAGAGAACTGATTTTGGCGAGTGATTGACCTAGACGTTCGCTGACTTCGGCTACAACTTTATCCTGATCGACAGAGCTGAATTGATGGAGCTCGGACCGCGCTGCCGCTAGCTGAGACTTGAGCTCAGTCAAATCCTTACGACGCTCACTTAGAATAGCATTTTGACTAGTGATCAAGGCCTCGTCTTCAGTGATAGCGATTTTTAATTCGGCGCTCGCCTTTATGATTTCAGTATTGCGATTATTGAGGAAAGACAAATCAAACTTGCCACTAGCTTCGAGCTTCATTTCTAACCAAGCATCTAGACGTTGATAATCTTTGGACAGACGATCGTGATCAGCTGTAAGCGTACGAAGCTCAGCTTGCCAAGCCTGACTCTGATCAGCGCTAGAGCTTTCGCTTTGCAAATGAATTAGCTCAGCATTAACAGCTTGCAATTTGGTACTGAGCTCGGATTTTTCGGCTTCTAGAGCCGAGAGATCCGCGCTGGCAATCTGAGTGGATTGAATAGCTAGCCAATCGTCTAATTTAGCTAGAGCGGAATTGAGACGGATTTTTTCTTCTTGCCAAGCGCTTAATTGACTTTGTAGACTAGCGAAGTTAGCACTGACCGATTGTTCTTGCTCGATAGTGGAGAGTTCTTCATTGACGGTGGTAATTTTTTTGTCTTTGTCGTCTTTGGTTTTTTCTAGATTCAATAACTCGGTATTGAGAGTGGCGAGCTGAGAGTCGAGCTCATGCCAAGCACCACTATAATAGTCTTTTTGGAGAGCGGAGAGCTCGGAGGTCAAAGATTCGCGACGTTCGAGCTTGGCAACTTGTTTGGTGAGAGTTTTGAGTCGTGGTTCTATTTCACTCAGCAACATCTGACTTTGACCGAGATTTTCTAGACTGGCTTTGAGCTTGTTCAAAGAATCATCACGCTTAATTTGGTATTGACGCACACCAGTAGCTTCGTCAAAAAATTCTTTGCGCTCGGAGAGTGAGGTGTTCAAAAAACTTTCTACCATGCCTTGACCGATGACCGAGTAGGTCTTGTGGCCGATGTTAGCTTTGGCGAGTAGCATCTGAATATCAAAAAGACGGACTCGAGAGCCATTAACTATATACTCACTAGCGCCATCACGGAAAAGCCTGCGAGTAATGACTAGCTGACTGTAATCAATGGGAGCGCTACGGTCTTCGTTATTGAGATAGAGAGAGACTTCGGCCATGCCGAGCTTGCCACGCTTGTCAGAGCCGGCAAAGATAATATCGTCAGCCTTTTTACCACGCAAAGTTTTCATACTTTGCTCACCCATCACCCAGCGTACCGCATCAGCGACATTAGACTTACCAGAGCCATTGGGGCCAACGACAGCGGTGATGCCACGTTTGCCCGCACCGAGAAGACCCGGGAAGATTAACTCATTTTTAGTGGCAAAAGATTTAAAACCTTGAATTTCTAATTTTTCTAAAAACATACTAGCTCGATCTGAATTATGGTTACAGTATAGCTAAACGCCTAAAAAAGTAAAAGCATAAAAAAAGACGCCCGAGCGAGCGTCTGATATTTTAAATGTTCATGATGAGGGCATAATATTTGGGCCTTATTGCCAGGCATAAAGAAAGACGGAGTAGATTTCGGCATATAGCGCGAAAGCGAAGATGATCATTAGTAGACCATCAGCGATATCTAGAGCACGACTTCTTTTTTCTGCTGGAGTTTTTTGTGGTAATGTCGACTGAGCGACAGTTTCCAAAGTACCAATATTGTTCGTATCCATATTTTTATTTTCACATCTTCTATTTTGGAAGATGGTTAGCTTGCTTGAGTTACTCAAACAAATTTATTAGAGAGCTAGTCAATCATCAATCAATCCCCTCTTTGATGATAAATTAATGGTTGACTGGTTATGTAGTTGTCAAAGGTCAGTCTTGATCTTGTTGCCTCCTTCAGCTGGCGCGATATTAAACTTGGCGCGAGCAATCAAATAAAAAAGCAATCGAGATTTGTTTATACCCATAGCGAAGATAAACAGTTCTCGATTGCTTTCCAAATGATCTTTGTTTATTTTTGTTTTCGCCCTTTTTTATTTTGTGGGGTCTCAAATCTTATATAACCAGTATAGCAAAGATTTTTGCATTTGTCAAGAGCTAAACCCCTTATTTTTTGACTATTTGAGGATTTTTTTGACTTCTAGAGCGAGCTCGCTAGGCGTCAAGCTAGACTTCACAAAATAACCACTCGCACCCTCAGCCATCCCCTTCTCAATCTCCGATCCTTGACCGAGATTAGAAAAAATATAGACGACTAGCTTGCTAGTTTTGGGATCCGCCCGTAGTGCCTGCAAGACTTGATAGCCATCCATGCGAGGCATAACTAGATCGAGCAAAACGAGATCTGGTTGAGACTCTTTGATGGCAGCGAGCCCTGCCTGACCATCACTAGCTGTGATGACTTGATAGCCTTCAGTTTCAAATTTTAATTTGTACATTTCTAGTAGTGATGACTCGTCTTCTACGATACAAATTTTTTTCATAAAATTAATTATTCTCGTCAGTTAGACCAAGCTTCTTAGCTAGCTCTGCTGGAGTGAACTGTGCTTTGACAAAAAAGTCATTGGCGCCGAGATCCAAAACCTTGCGGACCTGGGCTTCTTGACTGAGATTAGAGAGGACGCAGACTCGGAACTTGTCACGAGCTTGGAAGTCCTTGAGTTTTTCCAAAACTTCAAAACCGTCCATCACTGGCATCATGAGATCGAGCAACAGTAAGTCCGGCTTATTCATTTCTAGATAGATTAAGCCTTCGGCACCGTTAGCCGAGACAGTGACGTCATGACCAAGTAATTCAAATTGCACTTTGTACATGTCAGCGATCATTTTTTCATCTTCAATAATGAGTATTTTCATACAGTCGTAGAATATTAAATGAGATAAACTCCCCTATTTAGCTATAGGTAAAGTAAAGTAAAATTGAGAACCATTGTCAATGCCGGCACTCTCGGCCCAGATACGTCCTTTGTGTGCTTCGATCATCATCTTGCCGACATAGAGACCGAGGCCGGTACCTTCGGTATGCAGAAGGCTAACATGTTCACCACGAGAAAACTTTTTGAACAGATTAACTAAGTCATCGTGAGAAATACCCAGACCAGTGTCTACTGAGCTAAACAAAATTTGATCGCCATCTAGCTTGAGATTGACTTCAATCGAGCCTTTGGGTGTGTATTTGATAGCATTATCAATGATATTGATAGCAACTTGACGGATCTTGCCTTTATCAATGTTAACGGCGGGGAGTTTTTCAGCTGGTGTTTGCCAGATTAGTTTGAGGCCTTTGTTGGCCGCTGGAACAGTTAGTTCTTCAACGACACTGGAGATAATGTCTTCGAGCTGACAGGCTTCAAAATTAAACTGTAGTTTGCCGGATTCGATACGACTGATGTTAAGTAAGTCTTCGACGAGTGCAATCAGGCGTTCATTAGAATCATAGATTTTTTTAATATTTTCATTAATAGCTGGGGTCATGGCGCCAAAAGAGCCTTCCAGCATCATCGAGCCATAGCCTTTGATAACAGTCAGCGGGGTACGGAGCTGATGCGAAGCGATGGAGATGAACTCAGACTTGGCTCTGTCCAAATTTTTTAATTCTTCGTTAGCGGCGCGGAGATCCTTGGTTGCCTTATCAATTTCGTCACTGAGTTTGAGGTTAAACTGTTTGGTTTCTTCGTAGAGGAAGGCGTTTTCTAGAGCGATGGCGACTTGAGCGGAGATGACATGCAAGAGATCAAAGTCTTCATTATTGTAAATATCGCCTGATAATTTTGGTCCAAAACAAATAAGTCCGATCAACTTGTCTTTGATGAGGAGTGGGACAATGACCTCGATACCTGCCGCTGCAAAATCCTTAATGAAGGCTAGGTTTTTGAGTGGACCGGATTTTAATTCTTCGATCGAGACTGCTTTACTAAAGATAAAATAATTATTAAAGATGTTTTTGCTTGCTCGGATCTTGAATTGGTTTTTGAGAGAGAGGCCTTTGTTCAAATCTAGGACATAATTGTTTTTCTCTGGCACGTGTTGCCAAAAAGAAATTGACTTGGAATGAAGTGCATCAACAAGAGAATCAGTAACTGATTGATAGATACGTTTTGTTTCGAGAGTTGCTGAGAGCGCAGTAGTTAACTCACGAATAACAAATTTGGAATCATAGAGCGAGGTAAAGAGATAGCGATTAGCAAAGCGACTGAACTTTTCTTTGAGCACAGGAAAGAGAGAGGCAGCAATGACTAACATCACGACCTCTGGCCAATACAAGGCAGTTGGTAAATACAGCTCGACTAAATAACGCAGTGTGAATACTGGGATGACGGTGGCGAATAACGAACTAAGGAAGACCGTGGACTGGCGGAAGACAAGGCGGATGTCCATGAGTCTAGTGTTAATTATCGCGTAGGCCAATATTAAAACGAAAAACAAACCAGCTAAGTATGCAAAAGGATATATTCCAAAACCGTATGCAGGTAAATATGCCAAAGAACCTATTGAAAATAGTGATAAGAAATCATAAAGAATATATTTGGTTTGCTTTTTTTTCAACAAAGAGTCTATAGA
>DBEB01000035.1 GCA_002293855.1 Candidatus Falkowbacteria bacterium UBA917 | reverse complement strand
GCTCGCAACTCGGTTGGCAAATGAGCTAGTTGCCAAGTACGCGCCCAGGACTCTAGACTGTTAAAAATATTTAGCCAAGGCCAAGCTTTGTCTCGGTTGTCTTTAACTATTTGCCGCTGACTATTAGCTGACCAATTAGGTAATGAGGCGCACAGCTTGGCATTGGCCTCGATCAAAGACTGATGATAGTGATCAGCGTCATATAACACTTTTAGACCAGCAAACCAATAAGTAAAATATCTATCCTCGGGTGCTAGTAAATATTTATCAAAGCTCAAATTATCACTACTGATAAAGAAGCTGAGACAAATCTGATCTCGACTCTTGATAGCTGTTGGTCGTTGGCGAGCTATGGCCATCAGTCCGGCTGTCGCCAGTCTCGTCAGCCAGATGCACTTGGGCTTGCAGACTATTAGTAAATCCAGATCACCGGACTCTCGCAAGTTACTCGCCCCAATTTGATTACCTAGTGCCACTAAACGCACCCAAGGTAGGCGTGCAAATAGTTTGGCTACCAGTTGAGCTTTTTTTAGTTTGCGCCGTGCATAAGCAAAACGCTGTTGACGTGTGATGATTAATCTTGAGTCACTACTGTAAAATCCTTGCGCTAATTGCAAAATACCCAGCTCAACCAGTAGTGATAATTCTTGCTCTAAGCTTAGCAAGTCAATTTCTTGGTCTAGATAAGTTCGGATTTCCGACAGTGTTAGCGGGCAATCAAAAACACCAAAGTAGCTAACGGTTTCTAGAATTGATGTCCTTAATCGACTCATAGCTTTAGCGTCCTTTTTCATTTGAGAGATCTTTGTCTAATCCAGCGTTGTCTTATCAACTAGCATTGGCTCTAGTTCTGATTGAGTACCAGTAATCTTGGCGACATCTTTATCAACTTTTTTAAACTCCTTGTAGGCATTGTTATAATGATTGACCGTGGCATTGATACTGGTTCCAACTTTTTTTAAAAACTCATCATAAGTAGCTAGATGTCTGCCTAACTTCTCGACATTATTGCGAATGTCTTTGGCACTTTCCTCAATCTTGAGTGCACGCAAACCTTGCAAGACTGTTTGCAAGTAGGCGAGGAAAGAAGTCGGTGAGACAATGATGACGTGTTGCGCAAAAGCGTACTCGATCAGATTACGACTGCTTGCTTCTTCGGCTGCTACCTTACTAGTTAAAAGATCGTAGTAAATTGCTTCTGATGGAATAAACATAAAAGCAAAATCCATGGTGTTTTCGGCTGGTCTGACGTATTTGCCAGTTTCTTCAATTCTTTTCTTGATATCGTTCTTAAAATCACGTGCTAGCTTCTCGCGTAACTCCGGACTATTAGTTTTGTTCATCAGCCGTTCATAATTTTCGAGCGAAAACTTCGAATCTACTGGAATGATTTGTTCTTTGACAAAGATTACCGCATCAACAATCTCGCCATTTTGAAATTTATACTGCATCTGGTAACTGTTGGGTGGCAAGACATTTTTTAAAGTTTCCTCCAAAAAATATTCGCCCAAGATACCTCGTTGTTTGGGATTTTTCAAAATATCTTGCAAGTTTTGGAGTTGGCTTGAGAAATTAACTACCTGACGATTGGTTTCGTCTAGTTGTGTTAGTTTAGCGGTCACTTTAGTTATAGTTTCGAGGGATTGCGCTGACATATTGTGAATCAAACGTTGAGTTTGACCCATTTGCTCCTGATTAGCTTGGTGGGTTTGCGCAAGCTTAGCATCAATGGTCTGATGCATTTGGTGGTTTTGCTGATTAAGCCTTTCTAGCAATTCTTTTTGAACGCTATTTTGGTCACGGACAAAAGCTAGCTGTTCTCGCAGTTCTCGACTATCTTGGCTAGCTCTAGTGCCCAGCGCTATTTTGAGTAGCAGCACAATGGCAATAATTAGTAAAACGATAATAAAATAAAGCATAAGGGTAACTGATTAACTTTGCTATCATAACAGCAAGGCTGGTTCTAGACAATAGCTCTGAGCTCTTCGTAATTTCTGCTTTCTATCCCTAGTTGTCTATGTTATAATACCCAAATTATCAATAAACTTTGCTGATTATGCCTACCAAACTTCAGTCTGATGAAGAATCCAAGCTTCGCCGATTAATTATTTTGATCATCTTTGCTCTACTGCTCTCCGGTAGCTCTTTTTATGCTGGTTTCTGTGTCTCTAACTATTATGCTGACCAGGCTGATGCTTCAGCGGTTAAATTAGATGCTCCCAAGATCAAGGTCTCTAGCAAGGATTTTGATGCTGCACTTTTTACCAAGGTCTGGAATATGCTCACCAACACCTATGTTGATCATGATCAGCTTGATCAAAAGAAAATGTTCTATGGAGCTCTGCGTGGCTTAGTTGCTTCAGCTGGTGATCCCTATACTGTCTTTTTTGATCCCGAAGAAAACGAAGCTTTCCAGTCTGATGTTTCTGGCAAGTTCGAAGGCATTGGTGCTGAAATTGGTCTCAAAGACGAGATTATCACCATCATTGCTCCGCTCTCGGAAATGCCAGCTGAAAAAGCTGGTCTGCGAGCTGGTGATAAAATTATTGAAATCGATGGTCTGAGCACCGTTGGTCTAACTGTCGATGCGGCGGTCAAAAAAATTCGTGGCCCCGAAGACACTACTGTCGTCTTAACCATCGTTCGAGAAGGCGCCAAAGATCCTCTGAAGATTACAGTTAAGCGTGCAGTTATCACTATTAAGAGCGTCAAAGTATCAGTCAAAGACGGCGTCTCTATTATCAAGATTAGCAATTTTAACGAAAGCACCGATGCCGAATTCAATCAAGCTGTCACCGAAGTTTTGGCTGGCAAGAGCAAGGATTTAATTATCGATCTAAGGAATAACCCAGGTGGTTATCTCGATGTGGCTATCAATATGATCGGTCGTTGGATTGGTACCGATGTGGCGGTTATTGAGAAATATAGCCAAGATCGTCAGATTCCTCACTCAGCCAAAGGCCCAGCTAGTCTCAAAGATTTTCATACTGTGGTATTAGTTAACGAAGGTTCGGCATCTGCGTCCGAGATTCTAGCCGGTGCTCTTCAAGACTATGGTCTAGGAGTGCTGGTCGGTAAAAAAACTTTTGGTAAGGGTTCAGTTCAAACACTCGAAGAATTATCCGATGGTAGCTCGGTCAAGATCACTGCTGCTAAGTGGCTAACTCCCAAAGGTCGCTCTATTAACAAGGAGGGGATTGAGCCGGATCTGGAAGTCACGACTAGCGAAGCTGATCTCAAGGCCGCTAAAGACACTCAGCTAAACAAAGCTCTAGAAGTCCTTAAGCACTATCAAGATTATCGCAAACCTTAGTTATGAAGACTCGTGGCTTCACCTTGATTGAAATCAGCATCGTGCTCTCTATTATTGTAGTGATCTCTACTATTGGTTACGCTAATTTCAAAGGCACCAACAATCGAGGTGAAATTATCAATCATGCCGGCAAAGTGACTAGTGCTATCGAGACTGCTCAAGCCTATGGCGTAGCTGGTCGGACTATGAATAGCGAGATTGTGGGAGGCTGGGGCTTGCAGCTCAGTCGTCTAACTAATAAATACACTATCTTTGCTGACTACAATGGCAATGGTCTCTATGATCATCCTACTAAGCTCTTGGTTCATGGTAATGAGGATTTAGAAGCTGGCGGTCCTAGTGGTTCTTTTTTTACTGACAGCTCTAATACTAATCACCAAGTAGTAGTTTGGAATTCGGCAATCAATCAAGCTGGCGCTGGTCGACCTGCTAACAGCAATGGCTACTGGGATTTTACAGCTGATCCGTCCTATCTAGCAGTTGCTTACTCTGATGATTTTGATTTGTCTGATCATAATTTTTCTTTGGATCTTTGGTTCAAATCAACTACCACCGGTATTTTTAATAAAACTCTGATCTATCTCGGTGATCCTCCTGATTTTGGCTACACTCTCTACAAAGACGAGTCTGATCGCATCCGTTTTGATTTACGTGACACGAGTGACCAAACTTATTCAGTTATCTCACCGGATCCTATTGTCGCAGATACTTGGTATCATGTCGCTGTTGGTCGTGACGATAGCTCGCTCCTACTCTTTCTGGCTGCTGATGCTTCTGATCAAGTGCCAGTTGTTAGCTCTACACCTATTATGTCCAGCGC
>DBEB01000033.1 GCA_002293855.1 Candidatus Falkowbacteria bacterium UBA917 | reverse complement strand
ATCACCACATCCATCTTGGAGGCGAGTTTAATGGCATCAACAGCAATACCCACATCCCAATCAGCCTTTTTGGCACCACCAGGAAAGATCTGCAAGTCCTTCATCTTGACTTCAAAACCCTGTTGGCTCAAAGCCTCAAAAAAATTTACACCTTCTTCGTTTTCAGTCTTGATCACATAAGCAATCGCGCGGATCAATTGACGACCAGCCACACCTACTCGCAAAACCTCTTTGAAGTTAACTCTTTTTTTGTATAAATTTTTGGCGCTGTGATACATATTGGACACATCCACTAGTACACAGACTCTTTGATTGGCATGTTTGATCATAAGAACTAAAGCGGGTCAGACTACTAGTCTGACCCGACTTTTTTATTTATCGTCTTCGTTTTTGATTTCTTCGCCTTCGACTTCTTCTTCAACATTTTCAGCAAACAAAGCTGCTTCTTCAGCCTTGCGAGCCTCTTCGTCTTCAATCATTTTCTTGGCAATTTTCAATTTCAACTTTTCAGCTAATTCTAGGAAAGCCTTTTCATCTTCACGTTGCAAGTACTTGAGCAAACGACGTCTTTCACCAACTTTGCGTAGCAAACCACGACGGGAAGAATAGTCACCTTTGTGCATTTTTAAGTGTTCAGTAAGCTGTTTGATTTCTTCTGACAAGATAGCAATCTGCACCTGAGAAGAACCAGTATCGTTATCATGAACACGGAATTTATTGATAATCCGTTGCTTGAGTTTTTTGTCCAACATAGCGTTGTGGCTAAGCCGAGAAATCGCTGGACTAGCGAGAAACCCAGATTAGTCTTAGTTAATTAAACAGTCCTTGACTGCCAGCTGATACTAACACAAAAAGCTTAAAAAGGCAAGTTTTCTGTATTATTAGCCATTCTCTTAGTTAACATTTTATCCACAGGCAAAATTGAGCTAATTTAAGCCATATTTTCAGACAATATTGACATTTAATCAATAAAATGATATAATATTAGCATAATTTGTTCTTCGAAACTTTTTTGGAGCCCGTCATGGTCATAACAGTTAATACAATTCTTTTGCAAACTCTAGATCTTACTAGACTGCAGATACACAGAATTTGCCAAATATCTAGTACTGAGACAAAGTCAACTAACAGCGATGTGCTTTATAGACCGAGGATCATTACCGTTGGTGATAACACTCGTGATTTATTTCCCTATAGTCCAGCTTCTAAAATCAGCACCATTGAGTATGCAGATATCTACCTATATATCATCACCACAGAAACTGGTGAAAAATATAGAATCAATCTGTTACCAACTACCGAGGCTATAGATAATTATCTACACCACCGGCAAAAAGATCCTGTCTCCGCCTAACCAACCAAGGAAGTAGCTCACTACTTCCTTTTTTATTTGCCTCGAGCACCAAAGTGTCGTAAAATAATAACATGACTACACCACTCAAAAAACACATCACTGCTTTTTTAGAATACCTCGAAGTTGATCGTGGGCTGTCCAATGCCACTATCACTAATTATAGTTTCTACCTCCATCGCCTCGCCGACTTTTTAGAAGATCACAATATCACTCAAGTCTCCCAAATCAGCAAAGAGCTCATCCACAAATTCCGACTCTATCTCAATCGCCTCACCGACTATCAAGACGAAGCTTTACTCAAAAAAAATACTCAAAATTATCACCTCATCGCCTTACGTGGCTTCCTCAAGTACCTCGCCAAAAACGACATCCAGAGTCTCGCCGCCGAAAAAATCGAACTCGCCAAACAACAAGAACGCCAAGTCGAATTCCTCGAAGGCCAAGACCTCCTACGTATCCTCGAAGCTCCGCTCAAGTCCAGTGGCACTGATCTCGCCGGACTACGTGACAAAGCTATCTTAGAATTATTTTTCTCGACCGGCCTGCGGGTTAGCGAACTCGCCAAACTTAAAATCGAAGACATCAATCTAGACAAAGACGAATTCAGTATCCGCGGTAAGGGCCAAAAACTCCGTATCGTTTTTCTCTCTGACCAAGCCAGAAATTGCCTCAAAGCTTACTTAGCCAAACGCCAAGATCTCAATCCCTTTCTCTTTATCAATTTTGACCGCGCCGGCAAGAGCGCTGACGCCGGACTAACTCCCCGCAGCATAGAGCGTCTCGTTGCCAAGCATGCTAGCGCCGCCGGCATTATCAAAAAAGTTACACCTCACACTCTCCGTCACAGCTACGCCACTGACCTCCTGATCAATGGCGCTGACATCAGGAGCGTCCAAGCCATGCTCGGCCATTCCTCCATCACCACCACTCAGGTCTATACCCATATCACCGACAAACAACTCCGCGAAGTCCACAAAAACTTCCACGGCAAAAAGAAAAAGTAATTTGTAATCACCTTAGTTGTGTCATTTCGAACGAAGTGAGAAATCGCTTAAAGCTTAATACTCCTATTAGCTGATTAATTTAGACAGTTGCTCCCCTTACTAAGGGGGAGCTGTCCGTTAGGACTGAGGGGTATTCAAAGCTTATAATAATCTGGACAATTACCGCTTTTTCTGTTAGATTACAAAAATTACCAAGCATCCGTAGTTCAATGGATAGAACAAGAGACTTCTAATCTCTGGATCTAGGTTCAATTCCTAGCGGGTGTACATATATGACTATCATTCACGCTCTCATCATCGGCCTCGTCGAAGGCATCACCGAATTCCTCCCTATTTCCTCAACCGCCCACCTCGACCTCGCTAGACAACTCTTACAAATACCAGCTACAGACTTTGCCAAGAGTTTTGAAATCATCATCCAGCTCGGTGCTATCGGCGCTGTCATCTTTGTCTACTGGCACAAAATATTAACTAATTTCCGCAACTACTTCCGCCTTCTCAGTATCGCCTTTTTACCGGCAGCCGTCATCGGCCTCATCGCCTACGATTTCATCAAAACTTTTCTACTCGGCCACAATCTCATCATGGCCTTGTCACTGATCATTGGCGGTCTAATCATTTACCTCATCGAAATTTTCAATCGACCCTCCAGTCAAGACAAGATCTCTAATCTCTCCGCCTTTCAGATCGGACTCTGCCAGTGTCTCGCTATGATTCC
>DBEB01000012.1:3206-4696 GCA_002293855.1 Candidatus Falkowbacteria bacterium UBA917 | reverse complement strand
GTGCCATTTTTTGTCGCTCTCTATCAAGCCTTCAAGCTACTTTCTCGCATTGCCAGTAACCAGATCTTTACTAGTCACTCGGTCAAGGCTCTAGGCATCATCAAATATTGCGCTCTTATTATCATCACTTTTGTAGTGGCCGAAGAAATCTTTATTATGCTTACTCACGGCGATGATGATGCCGCTGGCGCAGTCTTTGTTGGTCTACTGATTAGCTTTGCTTCAATCGTCATTGCTGCTACTGCCATTGTCTTTGAACGAGTCTTGCAAAAGGCGGTAGAACTCAAATCCAAAAACGACCTGACAGTCTAAGTCAATCAAAATAAAAAGAAGCTACTTGTTATAAGTAGCTTCTGTGTTGCTTGTTATTCTTCTGATTCTTCATCGTCATCATCTTCGTCATCGTCTTGATCATTATTTTTGTTCTTTTTGCCTTTATTGTTATCTTTGTTTTTAAGCTCAAGCACAAAGGCAAAGGCGGTTTTGTCATCTCTTTCCTTGTTACAGGGATAAGGGAGTATCCAAGATTCGTTATTACGAGCTCCGAGGCCTGGCACAAATTTGCCAAAGCTTGTCATCAATCCTTCCTGCGCAACTAGGATCTGATCAAAAGTTCTCAAACTAGCGTCTATGATATCTTGATCAGAAAATTTGTTACGCATCAGCAAAGTGATTTCTAGATTAGCATCATTTAAGAATACTTGCTTATTTGGCATTAGGCCTTGCAGTATTCTCAAAGCAATTGCTTTGGCGTGTTTCTCATTTCTTTCACCGTCTTTCATGAGTCCAGGCGGGACTATGACGATTTTGTAAGAAGTATTTTTGCTAACAGGCTTAAAGCTATTAGTCTGCAAAAATTCTTTAAACTCATCAAATCTAATCTTTTTGTCATTGAGCGTATCAACCCAAGCTTGAGCTTGGTAAGCACCGCTAACTACAACGCAAAAGATTAAATCTTGTCTAGGCATCATCTTACCCGGTCCGCCTAGCTGTTTGATGAAGTCATTTATTTCTTGCTCAATCTTACTCACTTCTAACTCCTCAAAATGTTAAAAAACCAATTAATACTCTATATTATAGCATATATTATCAAATAAGTCAATGATATAAGCTATTTTTAAGCTATAATTAGCCAATTTATTATAATACAAAGCAAAAGACTGTCTAAGCAGTCTTTTATAGCTAATTCATTAGCGGACTTGTCCGCCGGAGCTCACAAAGTGAGCGTAGGCGGAGAGACTGGGATTCGGTCACGATCGCTAAGCCTCGCTTGACTGCTACGCAGCCTACACTCGCTAAGCGTCCCGACCCGGCCTCAGCGGTGCACAAGTGCACATCGCTTCCGGCTTTCTCATCCCAGTCCAAGTATATCAAGATAAAAATCTTGACTTGCCGCAGGGCAAATCAAGTTTTTTAGCGGAGAGACTGGGATTCGAACCCAGGGCCCTTTTAACGGGGCAACAGTTTTCAAGACTGTCGCAATCGACCAC
>DBEB01000012.1:2692-3058 GCA_002293855.1 Candidatus Falkowbacteria bacterium UBA917 | reverse complement strand
GACCACTCTGCCATCTCTCCAAATTTATTCTAGGGCTAGTTTTTTCTTTATTTGTCTTCGCCCTTGTGACTTTTTGTAAAAAAGCTCAGATCTCCTTGCTAGTAGCTTTTCTCTATATGCTTCATAATAGATTAATTTCCATGGTACGCCTGACTTTGTAGATTTTACCGCAGAAGCATTATGTTTTTCAAGTCTTTGCTTCAAGTCAGCTGTTGAGCCTACATAAAGCTTGGCACTTATCTCACTTTGTAAAATATAACAATAGTACATACTTCAGTTTTTCCGTGACATCCGCTTTGCGGTGCACGGACCAGCTCAATCCGCTTTAGCGGATATGTAGCTGGCAAGACTGTCGCAATCGACCAC
>DBEB01000012.1:0-2489 GCA_002293855.1 Candidatus Falkowbacteria bacterium UBA917 | reverse complement strand
GACCACTCTGCCATCTCTCCAATCAATTGAATAATTTTCAATTGGCAATTATCAACTAAGCATTGTTAATTGATAATTGTTAATTGACAATTGTTCCTGTGCTCCCAGCAGGAATCGAACCTACATCACAAGCTCCGGAAGCTCGCGTTCTATCCATTAAACTATAGAAGCTTGACGCTTTTGTCTAATTTTTTCAGCTATCAGTAATGCAGCTACAGCTATCAAAGCTAGACCCATCAGCACCAGTGCCTTGGTTTTACTATTTAACAAGGGCGGTGGACTAAGCTGATAGTCCTTGACCATATACCAATCCACTAGCTCTTGATCAAATTCCGCCTGATGATAATAGAGCTTGCCACTAACCAGCTGATTCTCTGCTAGTTCCTGCTTCGTTTCACTGGGGTAAAAATTAACACGAATCAGCTCACTAGGCAAGAGCTTAAAGTCATTTTGACTAATGCTGATGATTTGGATATCTGCCTCAGTTGGGCCAGCTACTTGGGTTATTTGCGCACTAAAGTCGGCTGTGGCTAGCTCGGCTCTAGCACTGCCAGCTAACATCATTAAAAACAGGCAACAAAAAATCAATCTTTTCATAACTTTATTGTAAACCCAAAATTATTAAAATCCAAGCCGTAAATAAAAAACGACAGACCTTAGTCTGTCGCTATAGTTAATACATAACTGCATATTTTAGTTGCAGTGTTTGTTCGCTGAGTTTTTCATAGCTCAGCAACTCTAAGTCAAGGTCAACTGTCGTGTTAGCAAAGATTGTTAATCCTTTGCCAAATAGCTTTGGCTCAATCGTTAACCAAATTTCATCAATTAACTTAGCTTTCAAGAACAATCCATTGATGGTAGCGCCGCCACATAAAATCGCTTTCTCATAGCCTTTTTGAGCTAGATAATCACACAGTTCTTGAGGGCTAGTACTAGTAAATTTTAATGAGTCAGGTATTGAGTTTTGATCAGTCGCTCTAGTCATTACTACTGTCAAACGATCTTTCAGAGGCTTGCCAATAGTCGCAAAAGTACTAGAGCCCATAATCACTACACCAGCTTCTCTGGTCTCTTTGACAAAAGCTTGTTTATCACTCTTAGAACTCCATTCCATGGAGTTGTGATTCTCGGTCTTGGCGATAAAGCCGTCCGCTGTCATAACCATCATCAAAATGATTTTCATTTGCACTCCTTAGACAGATATGTCCATTTTGATTGACGGATGAGCCTGATAATTTATCAGCTTAGTATCATTGGCTGACCAGTCAAAGATACTAGTAAAATTATCAGTCTGGATTTTTGGTAAGTCATGGTCGTCTGGACTGCGAGATAGCTGCACATAAGCACCATCTAGGTGGTTTTGATATATGTGCGTGTCCACTAGTTGTCCGATTAACTTTCCTTCTTGCAGGTTTGCCTCCTTGGCTAATAGGTGCAGAAGTAAGCCATAACCAGCTATATTAAAGGGTAGCCCCAGCATAGTATCAACCGAACGTTGATTCCATGACAAGTTTAACTTACCATTTATCACAGTCACCTGAAATGCGTAGTGACAAGGCGGTAAGGCCATTCTATGCAAATCTTTTGGATTCCAAGCATTGACTATCATTCGTCGATCATTTGGATTTTTCTTAAGTTCATCAACTACTTTAGCCAACTGATCAATTCCTTGACCACTGTAATCTTGATCATAGCCAGAGTACTCGGCACCCAAATGTCGCCATTGCCAACCATAGATCGGTCCTAAGTCGCGTTCTGAAGCCATGCGCTTTTTAGTCTCTTCATCTTTGCCATAAGGCACGATGTCAGGCGAACACCATTCATTCCAGATAGTGCAGCCACGGTCTTGTAGCCATTTTTTATCGGTTAGACCTTTGATAAAAAACTCCATTTCAGTTTTTATAGACTTGAAAGGAAGTTTTTTAGTAGTAAGCATCGGAAAGCCTTTGCTCATATCATGTTCAACAGAAGCTCCGGCGACCGTTAGGGCTGGCATATCTGTACGATTTTCTTTCCATTCGCCGTCTTTTAAAATACGACGAACTAAGTCTAGGTACACCTTCATTTTACTACTCCCAATTGTTAAAGAAAAAATTATTTCTGGACAATTTCAACATTAAATTAATAATTTTTTATTGTCAATTAAACAAATATTCCACTCTTGCCAAATACCCCAATAGGGTATATGCTAAAGTAGTAGTTAATTTGGTGCGTGGCCGGCCCACTAAAACAACTACGTTATTTATAAATTAATTTTAATCATATGACTGATCAAATGACTGACCAAAACTGTTCTTGCACTGATTGCAAGTGTGAAAACTGCACTTGTGATAAAACCAGTTGCGCTAATTGCGATTGTCAGGACGGCTCTTGTAAAAATTGCAACGGTAGTTGTGCTAAATAAATGCACGGCATCCACAGAGACCAGCCAAAAATCATCAGTCGTCTCAAACGTATCATCGGGCAGCTTGCCGGTGTTGAGAAAATGA